>NZ_LIWQ01000016.1:0-55490 GCF_012978795.1 Campylobacter sp. RM16188
ACACCCTTTTACAAATATAAAACCGTCTGAACTAACTCCGTAAAATTTCTTTGAGTAATACGCCATAATCCCTCTTATCATCTCATCTCTCCTATTGTGCCTTCTGCGGCTCTTTTGGCTTTTTGGGTCTCTATCATCACTATAGTTTCTTTTATGTTTTTCCACGCGCCTCTATTCTTTGGATGCATTAGTTTTGCGATAGCAGTGCGCTCTATTTGGCGCACTCTCTCGCTGCTAATGCCAAGAATTTTAGATATTTCCGCGTGTGTCATTGTTAGCCCAATACAACCATGCTAGTAGCGCGCTCTACTATCTCGCTATCTATTTCAATGTTGTTAAATTCTGCTAATTTTTTAGCCTTCTTGTATAGCTTTGCGGAGCTTCTAAAGTTCCCTTTGCTCCACTCGTAAATATGCTCTCCAAAGAAGCTTTCACATTCGTCCTTACTTAGTCCTTTCATGACCCACTTGCCGCATATTCTGCTATATAGCTGTTTTAGCTCTTTATTTTTACCGACTAAGTTTTTTAGCAGTATCTCTGTGCCGCACAATATTAGTGGCGTTCTGCTAAAGTCATATATGCGGCGAAGATCCTCAAGAGCCCTTAAAGGCAAATGCTCCGCTTCATCTATTACTATGATCTTGTCACTATTTTTTAGGAATTTTGCTGCTGCTTTTAGCTTGCCGTTAAGGCTACTTGGAGCATCTATTTTTAAAGCTTCACACATATCCTCAAGCATTACCTTTGCACTTGTGTGTACGGTTGCTTCGATTAAAACCGCGTTTGAGTGCTTGGCGCAAAATTCTTTCAAGATAGTTGTTTTGCCTGTTCCTGCTTCGCCGTATATGAGAGCTATCTCTTTTTCGCTTACGGCTTCATCCATCACGAAATTTGCGAGCTTGTAATCGCTACTCTCAAATATGTCGCTACTTTTGGTTGGTAAAATTTGTGCCTTTTGGTTATAATTGTCAATGTAATTATTTATTTTTTTGGCGATGGCTTCGCTGTCGCCTTTATACTCTTTTTTGCGAAACTGACTAATCATCGCAGGGCTTACTCCAAGCGCACGAGCTAAGGCACTGGCACTTGTTTCATTTTTAGACAAAAAACATTCAAGTTTTTCGCAAACATCTTGCATTTTTACTCCTTTTTATGTGATTTAAACACTTTTAAAAGCACTTTTTAAATGCGTTTAAAGCTGTTTAAATAGCCTTTCTCTTAGCTTCGGCCATCTCTTCAAAACCTTTTATCTTCGGTTTTGATTGGCTTTTTGCCGCATACTGCATATACTCATCGCTTAATTCAGCATTGCTTTTCATGTTTCTATCTAGCTTCATGCGGTTTTCTATCTCTTTGTTGACAGACTTTATCTCAGGCTTATTAGCTTTTGAAGCTTCTACATTTCTTACGTATTCCTCGAAAAATTTCTCTGTCTCTTTTCTATCTGCTGCCGATTTATCTTTGATCTTTTTAATTCTTTGTGTAATTATCTTTTGAGCGGCTTTTGCAGTTTCTACACTTTCGCCGTTTTGCAAGTCAAGAGGAGTTGCCACGCCTATAAATTTGTCTTTTTCATCAAATACAAACTGCTCTTTTATGTTGTTTAAATTTGCCCTTACCAAGACTTGCGAGTGATTAAACATAGCTAGATTGCTAAACCATACGCCATCTACACTAATGCCCTTTTTAAGCACTTTTTTGCTCTCTTTTTGGGCTAGATACAAGCTTAGCTCAAGCTCGCTCATAGTTATAGCTTCGCTACTTTTCTCGTTATAAGCCTCTCTACAAGTCTTGCCAAGTCTTTCTAAATAGCGATTGTTTAAGAATTTCTCCGCATAATCATCTATCAAAGAGCTTATTTCATCTATTGTATTTAGCTCTTTTAGGTTTGTTAGGTAGCCTTTTTTGAGTCTTCTCTCTTTTTTAGAGAAAAAGAACTCTATAGCCTGACGTTGTGATATATCATGACCTATAAAGCCCATTAGCCACTCGCTCAGTCCGTTTTGTAAAGCGCCAAAATTCTTTTCTACATACGGTTTTAACCATCCTGAGTATGCCCTTACCGCCTTATATTCTATTCCGACACTTCCAAGGAAGCTAAAATTTGCCTTTGACTTAAATGCCTTTCCGTTATCGCCTTTGATTGTTGCAGGTTTGCCGTATCTTAGAATATATTTGGCTGTAGCTCTTGCTATAGCTGTGCTGTTTTCAGTATCTGATACATGAAAACTAGCTACTCCGCTATATGTATCTATGAGTCCTATGATCGTATAGCGTTTTTGCCACTCACTTACGAATGACTCAAACTCTTCTCTGTCTTTAAAAACATTATTAACCGCCTCAAAACCTATCTTTTTACATAGATCGCTAGCATTGCATATTACATCAAGCGGAGATGCGTCTATCTCAACTATTTGATTTATGCTATCAGCCGCCCAGTTGCTGCGTCCAAGCGCGGTTAAATGTTTGCTTATCGCGCCGTCCTCACCTTTTTCTATCAAAGTTTTTAGTATTGGATTTGATTTTAGGTGGTTTTTTACGAAGCGATTTACGACCTCATAGCTTACTATCTCATCTTTTTTGCCAAGAAAATCATCATGACTTATTAGATCTTCGCTTACTGCGTGATAGTTAAGCATTTTGTATATGTTGTAAGAATTTATGCGCCCGCGCTGAGAATATATTAGCCTTATCGTTATATCTTCTAGCCCAAGCTTGGTTATTTCGCACTCTTTATTGTTGGTGCGTTCATCTATCAGCCCATCTATTCCGCCGTTTTTATAAGCTCTTTGCCATGCATATAGCTTATTTGCGGTTAGCTTTATTGGATATATCCTTTTAGCATTGATATACTCAATAAAACTAGCCTCTCTAACCCTTCCTTTTGCTCTTGTCCACTCGTCAAGTATCATCTTTTTGACAAGCGCAAGCTCTTTTTTTCTATCACTTGCGCTTGCAAATTTGCTATCTACATTGTTTGAAGCATAAACCACAGCATGATTGCCAGAATCATTGCCGCTTGAAACAAATCCATCGCTATCATCATTATCTATCTCTCCGCCCATTCGTCCAGTCTGCCAAACCACTCCTCGAACTTTTGGATCCCATAGCTCCCCTTTGCTATCAGTAGAACACATGTTATCGCTAATAGTATCGGAGTGGCTACAAATATTAACAACATTCTTTTTATCGGTTTCATCTATATTTTCTCCTTTATACTTCGCTTCATTTAAGAGTAAATTACCGCTAGCGCTATTATCGTCATACAGATTATGAATAGTGTGTCCATCTAGGCTCCTTTCACTCTCCATCCATACACCCCGTGATCTGCTATCTTGACCACAAAGCCCTTTTTGCTCATACTCTTTGCAAAATGCAGGAATTTTGACTGCCTCGCTACTTCCGCCTGAGTTAATCGATCCTCTTTTTGCATCATCTGCGCCAATCCGGCTGCTTGGCTTCGTTCCACTTGCCGCTTTGCAAGAGGTGTCCTCTCTATCGCTACCGTTTGCATTTTTACCTTCCTTTTTCATGAAATTTAAGCTGCCGATGCTCTCGGTTGCTGCACTTATGGCTTTAACACTCTCAGAGTCCTTAAGCGCATGCACATCGGCAGGTTGAATTTCACGTCTAAACTCCTCAAAACAAGCATCGCGCTCGGCGTTAGCCGATTTTTCTATAATCTCTCCATTAAATCCCTCTTTTTCATTTATATTGCTCTTTGATTGTTTTATGATCTCGTCATCTATCCAAATTTGAAGTATTTTTCCTGAAGCTCCACCACGCCCCTCAATATATGAAAAGTATAATTTATGGAACTTTATAGAGCAAATTTTTTTACCACACTTTTCAGCTCTTCTAGTAGCTTTTTGTAAGGCATCATATTTTACGCCCAAAATCTCCGCAGCCTCTTTAGAATTTACCCACATATTAAGCTACTTTTATCCCGTCTTTTTCAAGCACTTTTCTAGTTTTTTGGCTGATATAACCTTTATATAGGCTACTTAGGCTAAGTCCGCGCATCTCGCAATAATCTTTTAGATCGTATTTTAGTTTTTGCTTTACCGCTTTTGCTACCGGTTTTACTCTGTTTGCCATTTATTACTCCTTTACTATAATTTCATTGCTAAATTTTTAATGTATAATATTACAAAAAGGATCTACAATGCGTAAAGCCCTTTTATACTATAATAAATTTGAGGACATCATAAGAGATATGTTGACTCAAACCCCAAGAGAGGTATTAGAGGAATTAGACGCGGTTGTAGTCAAGTCTATAGAAAATAAAGATTTCCAAATAGAGCCTCTTAAAGAGGAAATCTTAAAAAACGCGATTTCCTACATTAAAAAGACTCAAAAACAACGAGAAGATATGCTAAAGAATATGACTTTGCAAGAAAAGATTCTTGTAATATTTCCTGCGGTATATGCTCTAACAAAGGCTTATCTTATCCATTCAAAGAGTACTGACAAGTTATTTTTTAATTCTAACATCCCTTACAAGACATTTGCTGCACAAGCTGCTCAAGATCTATTTGGGATTTCGCCTCACGACATTTTAGAGAATTTTCAGAACCATGTTCGCTACGCTCTTGCATGTGATAAGATAGGTTATAGATTATAAGATCAACGATTGCCTTTTTCCCATAAAAATCCTCGCTCATTGCTATATGACCTAATGCGCCTAAAATTTCGCTGATACGCTCGCTTTTTATCTCTACGTGCATATTTGCTCCTTTTTAAAAATTTAACAATGAAATTTAAAAGAACCCGCTTAAGAAATCTTTTGCCTTTTATAGGTTATGATTTCTTAGTTTGTTTTGAAATTATAGTATAATTTAAGGAACTTGTCAAGACTTTTTGTTAATTTTGGAGTAAAATATGGAACTTTCCTCTAGGATGAAAGAATATCGAGATTTTTATGGATGGACACAAGATGATTTATCTGAAAAATCGGGCATATCAATTTCTACAATAAAAAAGTATGAAGCTGGATCTGTTGAAAATTTTACTTATGGAAATTTAAAAAAAATAGCATCGGCTTTTAATGTTACACCATCTGATTTTTTGGATGAATTTTTGTCCGTCAATTTGTCCGTCAATCCTAAGAAAAATGTCCGTCAAAATCAAAATGCACATAAAAATCTGTCCGTCAATCCCTCTAACCTTAAAAAATCAGAAATAGAACAAATACAAAGTGATCAAATTTATATACGACAGCTTAGCTCAAGTGTAGGAGCTGGCGAAAGTGTCGAAATAAACGGCATAGAGATATACGATACCGATATACTTGTACCTTTTTCCCAAATGCTTTTTAAGGTTCGTCCTAAAAACACCGATCATGTAAGATGTATGCGTGTAGATGGTTACTCCATGATACCTATGCTATATCCCGATAGTTGGGTCATAGCTGACGTTACAGCCAAATTTACAGGTGACGGGCTATATATTGTTAACTATTGCAATAACTTTATGGTTAAGCTGCTCCAAAAGTCGCCAAATGGTGTACTTTATATCAAAAGTATCAATAAAGACTATGAAAGCTACGAGATCGGTACTGATGATGAAGCTGAGGTATCTATCATAGGTAAAGTATTGAGGTGTGTGATTTAAAGCCCATTTAAACGGCTTTTAAAAGCTTGTAAAAGGAAGTGTAAAATTCCGTAAAACTTTTGTAAAGTAATGTAAAATAAATTTTTGCCACTTTGATTTTAAACAAAATAGCTCTTAATCCCTAAATCTAGGCACTTGCCTAAAATTTTTCCTCACTTTGAATTCTTACAAAATTTTACACAAATAAGCCGTTGATAACTTTACACGAATTAAAAAGTATATGAAAAAGGTGTATGTAAAAATATTATGCGCCTAAACTATACTTAACTTTGGTATGCATATCTGTAGAGTAACTTCACAAATTTCGCCAAGCAAATTTATGGATAAATTTCTCACCAAATTTAAAAAAGTATTCTAATCAATATTCGCAAATATCAACAATAAAACTAAAATTTTAACTCTCTAAATTTGCTAAAGTTGCTTTAGCTGAAATTCTTGCCAAAAAACCTATATAGCCCTTAGAGCGTATCAAATCTCTTTTTAATTATAAAAAATACAAGACTAAGCCACGCAAGGATAATTTATCAAGCAAAACGGTCGGATATTTAAGCTTCATAAAGCTCTTTTAGCTTGTCATGTTCAAGTATGGTTATATTCTTTTTAGCGTCTATTGCTATGTAGCCGTTTTTCTTAAATTTAGTAATAACACGAGAAAAAGTTTCAGGCGTAGTATTTAGCATTTGAGCGATTTGCGAGTACTTTTGCATCGGCAATTCATTTTGATATTCGCTGATAAAAAGAGCTATCTTACCCTCCACGCCAAGGGCTATTTCTCGGTGTAAAAGTCCTTGTATCATCCTAAAATTTTGCGAAAGCGACCTGATGATCTCCATACAGACATTAACATCATTCATAAAATTTTTCTTAAATTTAGCAAAGTCTATCATCAAAACTTCCGAATCCTCGACAAAAACAGCCGAAGCGGGGAAAGGAGTGTTGTCGAAATTTGCAAATTTAGCCACAGGCGAACCCGGCAAAAACTCATGCACAAACAGCTCTTTGCCGTTTGGCAAGGTTTTGTAAATTTTAACTCGCCCCTTTAAAAGTATATAAAACCACTTTGGCGTTTCGCCTTCGATAAATAGTATTTCGTCGCGCTTATAGCCTCTGATTATGCTTATATCGGCAAGTTTTTGCAAACGTTCGTCATCAAGCGAACTAAATATCTGAATATCCTTAAGCATTATTTTCCGCCTTTTCTTGCTTTTTTTGGATTTTATAAAATCTAAAATAAATTTTCAATATTTAACCGGAGTGTCAAATTTATAATAATATAAATTTAAGCTAATTTAACGCCAAAGATAGCTCGCTTGGTAATTTAAAAGCAAATTCACCCGCCAAAGCCCCTTGAAACAATATATAAAGCCATAGCGGGCGAATAATCTCTAGCCGAATTTCTTAGCGAATTCGCCCATAAACGAAACTAAAGTTTTAACGTTTTCAAGGCTTACGGCATTATAGATAGAGGCGCGAATTCCGCCAAGATGACGGTGTCCTTTTAGACCTATCATGCCCGCTTTTTCGGCTTCTGCTACAAACACCGGCTCAAGCTCGGAATTTAAGGCGATATTGTAGCTTACATTCATTATGGAGCGATCTTTTTTGATAGAGTGTCCTTTGTAAAAACCACCCGAATTATCAATGGCTTCATATAAAATCGAAGCTTTTTGCTCGTTTACGCCTTTTATCGCGTCAAGTCCGCCTTGAGACTCGATCCACCCAAGAGTTAAATTTAGTAGATAAATTCCAAATGTCGGAGGCGTATTAAAAAGCGATTTTGCGTCGGTGTGAGTTTTGTATTTAAGCATCGTAGGCACACTTTCGCCTGCTCTATCAAGCAGGTCTTTTCTGATTATCACTACGGTAACGCCGCTTGGGCCGGCATTTTTCTGAGCTCCGCCGTAGAGCACGCCGATATTTGAAAAATCCATTTTATAAGAGAAAAAGTCGCTTGAAGCGTCAATCACAAGTGGCGCTTTTGTCTTTGGTAAGCTCTTATACTGAGTGCCGTAGATTGTATTGTTCGTGCAGATATAAGCATAATCCGCATCGTCGCTGAAATTTATATTTTCGGGAATTCTGTCGAAATTCGTATCTTTTGAGCTTGCGATCACTTCGTAATTTATGCCTTGTATTTTGGCTTCCTTGATCGCCTTACTCGTCCAAACTCCCGTATCTACATACTCGGCTTTGCCGCCTTTGCATAAATTCATGGGAATCATTGCAAACTGCAAGCTTGCACCGCCTTGCAAAAACAAAATTTCATAATCATCGTTTATACCATAAAGCCTTTTTATCTTATCCATCGCACCGAAATGAATCTCTTCAAAAACCTTGCTTCTATGGCTTATTTCCATTATAGAATATCCTTTGCCTTGATAGCTGGTCAGCTCTTTTTGAGCATGCTCCAGCACGCTTAAAGGCAACCCGCTAGGTCCTGCGCTGAAATTTATTTTTCTATCCACGAAAGCTCCTTTAAAAATTTTTTAAAATTTAGCACAATTTGAGTTAAAAATTAATTTTAATCCCGTTTTTTAAACTAAATTTTCAAAATTTACACTTTAAGCTATGTTTTGATACAATTTATTACTTTCCAAAGGGGCGAATTTTGGTTTTAGAGATTGAACGTAAATTTATATTAGACGGAATTTCAGCTATACAAACCCTCGAAAAAGACGGTATCTTAGCAACTTCTAACGAGATAATTCAGTTTTATACGAAGATCACACAGCTTGAAGAGGTAAGGTTTCGTAAATCGGGCGACAAATTCACCGTAACGCAAAAGATCGGCAAAGGACTCGTCCGCAAAGAGAGCGAAATTCCAAGCGATAAAAAAAGCTACAAAGACGCTCTTAAAGAGATCGTAGGAATGCCGATTAAAAAGACTCGTTTTGAGTTTAAGATCAACAATCTTCCATGCAATATCGATATATATCACGAATTTCTTGAGGGACTTGCTACGCTTGAGATTGAATTTTTAACGCTAAATGACGCTCAAAATTTCGCCATACCTGAATTTTTAGCAAGATATATAACATCAGAAATTACCGAAGATGAGCGCTATAAAAACAAATCATTGGCGCTTTTTGGCGTGCCCGAAATCAAATTTGACATACAATCAACCCTTAAAATAATAGATCAAAATCACGATTTAAAACTTGCTTTTCCAAGCTCCTTGCGCTCTTTTGACGCCGCTAGGGTTATGTTTTTTCAAATTTACAAACAGATAAGAAAATATCGACAAATCTACCTTGAAACAAAAGATGAAGAAGCGCTTCATCAGTTTCGTGTAAATTTACGCAAAACCCGCTCAATGCTTAAGCTTTTAAGCTCGGTTTTTGATAAAAAAACATCAGATCACTTCAATAAAAATTTCAAAACCATAGCCAACTCAACAAATAAAAAACGCGATGTAGACGTATTTTTAGACTTTTTAAAAGAAGAAAAAAGAACCAAACCGCTAATTTTACTCGCCCAAGAAGTAAAAGAGGCCGAAAATATAAAAATCACGGCTATGCTAAATGCGCTAAAAAGCGAAGAAGTCTTTAAAGACTGGGAGATATTTTTAAAAGAGCAAAGCGACTTTTATCAAGGAAAAGACTATGCTAAGCCTATCAAAAAAGTCGTCGCATACGCACTTAGACTACAGATATTAAGACTTCAAAAATCCCTTGCCCTCCTAAACAACGAATGTGAAAATTTACATTTTCACAACACCAGAATTCAGATAAAAAGATTAAGATATCTTCTTGAAATTTTCATAGATATGTTTGCGATAAAATCGCTTGAAAAGTGCAAGCAAAGAGCAAAAGAGATACAAGAAATTTTTGGCGATCTGCAAGATAGGGATATCTGGCTTGAAATTTTAAAAGATTTAGAACAAAACAGCAAAGATTCGATTGAAATTTCATCAAAACTAAAAACTAAAATTTACAAACAGATGTTTAAACTAAGAGATAAAATTTTAGATAAAAAACCGAAATTTATGAGAAATTTAGGCAAAATTTCAAAAAATTTAAAAATTTATTACATGTAAAGAAAGATATATGCAAAAACAAGAAAAAATAGTTCAGATGTTTAACGAGATAGCTCCGACTTATGACCTTGCAAATAGGGTTTTAAGTGCAGGGATTGATATCAGATGGCGCAAGATAGCTTGCAAAAACGTGCTTGAAAAATTTAAAAATCAAAGCGTAGATATAGCCGATGTAGCTTGCGGCACGGGCGATATGATGGGATTTTGGAACAATATCGCAAAAGATTTTAACGTAAATATAAACAGCCTAACGGGCATTGATCCGTCAAGCGGCATGCTAAAAGTAGCAAAGCAGAAATTTCCAAGCTTTAAATTCATAGAAGCGAGCGCTACGGACACTACGCTACAAAGCGCCGGCATAGATGTGCTAAGCATCAGTTACGGCATAAGAAATGTCGTTGAAAGAGAGCTTGCGCTAAAGGAATTTAACCGCGTGCTAAAAAATGGCGGCTATTTGGTGGTTTTAGAATTTACCAAGCGCAATAAAAAAGGCATGACGACACAGGTAAGAGACTTTTATCTAAGCAAAATTTTACCTAAAATCGGCGGCTTCATCTCAAAAAACAAAGAGGCTTACGAATATCTGCCAAGCTCGATAGAAAATTTCCTTGACAAGCAAAGCTTCGTTGATGAACTGCGCGCGGCAGGCTTTGAGATAGAGGTCTGCAAGGGCTTTTCGATGGATATCTCGACACTTTTTATAGCTAGGAAATTTAAAGATTGCTAAGTGTCAGCGAGCTAAACGAGCAGGCAAAAACCCTACTTGAGACTACATTTTCTTACGTGGAGGTTGAGGGCGAAATTTCGCGCCTTACCAAGCACAATTCAGGGCACTGGTACTTCACGCTTAAAGACGAAAAAGCCTCGATCTCGGCGGTAATTTATAAATTTAACAACGCAAAGCTGAAATTTGAAATCAAAGACGGCATGAAGGTCGTTCTTTACGGCAAAATTTCACTCTACAGCCCAAGCGGAAGCTATCAGTTTATCGCAACTTCCATCAAGCCAAGCGGCGAAGGAGAGCTTGAACTTGCATTTAAGCAGCTTAAAGAAAAGCTTGAACAAGAGGGGCTATTTGAAATTTCGCGCAAAAAATCGCTTCCTAAATTTCCGCGCAAAGTAGGCATCATCACTTCGCGCACCTCAGCAGCGCTTCAAGATATGCTTAGGCTCATAAACGAGCGCTGGCATCTTAGTGAAATTTATATATTTGACTCGCTCACACAAGGCGAAAATGCTCCCGCAGCCCTTATAAAAGCTTTAAAAAGAGCCGAGGCAAGCGCGCTTGATGTGATTATTTTGGCTAGAGGCGGGGGCAGCAGAGAGGACTTGTGGTGCTTTAACGATGAAAATTTAGCGCGTGAAATTTATGCTGCGACAACCCCTATCATAAGCGCAATCGGACACGAGATAGACTACGTTATAAGCGATTTTGCGGCTGATTTTAGAGCGCCTACTCCAAGCGCTGCGATAAATTCGCTAATGCCGAATAAAGAAGAAATTTTTCAAACAATCGATATGATGAGCCAAAGCCTTCAAAGAGCGTTTGAGCTGGCACTTGAGCGTAAAGAAAATCTATTAAAAAATTTGCAAACTAAATTTTCTCAAGCAAGTTTAGAGCAAAAAATCGCCCACAAAGAGCAAATTTTAATTAATTTTAGATCAAATTTAAAAAATGCAATCGGCACAAAATTTCTTAAATTCGAAAACAAAATTTTAACTCTACAAAGAAGCTACGTCCAACAAGAGGCGTTTTTCGAGCAAATTTCATCATTTGTCAGAGTTCAAAAGGACGGAAAAACAATAAGTCTAGCCGATTTGCAATCAGGCGATGAGGTCGTTTTAAGTTCGGTTCAAACGACCAAAAAAGCAAAAATTTTATAAACGATAAAAATGAATCTAAAATTTATCCCTCAAAACGTCTTTCAGGCTACACAAAGAACAAATCACCTTGATAGAGCCTTCTTGTCCAAAGAGCTTTTTGTAGATCAGTTTTTTAGTTTCACAAGCTCAAACCACCCGTCTTTCTTGCAAGAACTGAGGCAAAACCTAAAAGAAACTCACAAAGTAACGAGCAAAGATAGCGTCTATACCGGTATAGATGAGGTCATTAGCTATGCTTGTTACTACAATATCATCTTAGATCTTTTGTATAAAGCTTACGAGGAGCTTGGTGAGAGACTTGAAAGTATGACTTGCGAAGAGTTTATGAGCACGTATCTTACGGACGAGTATCTAAAAAACGCTTTAAAATCGGTTCAAACTAACTTTTCTTATAGAAAATTTGAGCTTCATAAAGAGAATTTTGCTTATTTTGCAAAGTCGTTTTTTGGCGTTAGCGGCGAAGAAGACGACGAAAACGACGTGCCTAAATTTGTGAAATTTTGCAAGCAGACAAGTGAAATTTATGCGCTTTGTAAAAACGTGGGCAACAGAGGCTATGAACTCTCAAAAATTTTTGAAATCATATCTGATAGCTTTGCGGTGGGTTACATCAACGAGAGCGAATTTTGTGAGCTGATGAACTTTTACGCAGAAAAAGTGCAAAAGATATTTAGCGGTTGGGACGAGTTTATCGCCAGCTGCGTTCTTGGAGGCGCGTTTAGATTTTTTGACGAGGGCGAGATTGATTACATCAAAGAAAGCTACGATCAAATAAACGCCTTTCATAGGTTACTAAACTCGGCTTACGACGTCTTTGATGCAAGCGGAATTTGGACGCAGAATTTTGACAAAGCAAAGATAAACATTTTAAATCTGCTTGATAAATACGCCGATTTTAAAGAAGAGAAAAACGATAAGGAATACACCCAAAATATCCTAAATTGGCTTGAAAAAGAGACACAAAAATGCGGTTTGGAATTTAAACACTTGCAACAAGCGACGGAAATTTATTACAAGTGTTTTTACGGCACTCTTAAAAACTCTCGCATCGAATTTATGCTTGAATCAAAAAATAACGGCGTAATAACACCTATAAAAATGCTTGAGCTGGAGCATTCCTTATACAAAGAAGTTAAAATTTTTATGGATGAAACAGGGTTTAAATTTAGCAACAAAGAATTTCCCGTCATTCTTATCTTAGCTCCTAAAAAGACGTTAATAACCAACCAATCCGTCTATATTTACAGCGGAGTACTCTTTAAAAAGCTTAAAAAATTTAACCTGCAAGAGATAAGTTGCGAGGTAAAATTCGCCTATCCTGATGAAATTCACTGCTATTTAAACGACAAAGAGTATTTTTGTATAAGTATCAAAGAATATTTAAATTTAACCTGCAAAAAGCCGCTTAAAGTCGTAAAGCATAAAGACTTTTTTGACAATGAAATTTCATCGCTAAATTTAGCAATAAACGAGCTTAAGAAAACCGCGGAAACTTCAGGAGAAAATTTGTGAAAAAAGATTTTATAGCGGGCAATATATTTCAAGTTATTTACAAAGTAAGCGACATAGACAGGATTTTCATCTCAAAAGAGCTTGCAAAGGAGCGGATTTTTAGCCTTGTGGATTTCAATCACCCAAAAAATCTGCAAGAGATCAAGCAAGTATTGCAGGAATTTTACGATATAACCGATAAAAATAGCATGTATCAGGCGATCATGCACCATGACGGCTCGGAATTTGAAGGGGTTTTAGTCCGTCTGCTTTATGGGGCGTATAAAGAATTTAGCGACAAACTTACGGATATGACTTGGGCTGAATTTGCGCTTAGATACCTAAATGAGAGCAGCTTAAAAGAGGCGCTTAAAATTTATCTTATAAACTTTAGCGATGAGGATTTTAAAGCTTACAAAGAGAGATTTGAAAGCTTTAGCAAGGGCTTTTTCGGTTTAGGCGAAGGTGAGCGAAATTTAGTTCCTAAATTTGTAAATTTCTGCAATCAAACAAGCGAGCTTTTTACTCTTTGTGAGCGCACGAGCATTAGCGCATTTGATTATGCCAGAGTGCTTCAAATCCTAAGTTACAGCTACGCGGCAAATTTCATAGACGAAAAAGAATACTTCGAGCAATATAATTTTTATATGAATTTAATAACTCAAATTTTTAGCGGATTTGGCGAATTTATGGCAAGCTTTTTACTCGGTTCGGCGTTTATGAATTTAAGCTATAGCAATTATAAAACGGACTTCATAAAAGATATAAACGAGCGTATAAAAGCTCTTTACGTCGCGCTAAATTCGCCTTACGATATGTTTAAAGAAAGCGGAATTTGGGCTGATAACCTGGAAACCGAGCGAGCTAAACTAAATGAAATTTTAAGCAAGCATATAGACAAAAACAAAAATCAAAAGAAGCTTGATGAGATGAACTCTCTTCTTGATAATCTAAAGCAAGATACCAAAAAACACGGATTTAGCTTTGAAATTTTTACTCAAACGCTTGATCTATTTTACGAGAATTTCTACAATATCCTAAAAGAGTATAGGGTGGAGACTCTTATATCAATCCCCGATAAAAATTTAATCTTTACTCCGCGAGACGAGCTTGAACTTAACTTCTACGCTAGCGCAGATACATTCATAAAAAAGGCTAAAATTTTATTGCAAAGCGACGAATTTCCGATTATGGTAAATTTAAGCGGCAAAAGCTGGCTTATCACAAATAAAGCCGTTTATATACTAAGCGGAATGCTGATGTTTAAAAAGCTTAAAAGAGTTGCGCTAAACGAGGCTGATTTTAAGATTAAGACGCATTTTACTAGAGAAATTCGCTGCTTCGTTAATCAAAACGACTATTTTGAGATATACACCAACGAGTATGAAAAGCTGACAGGCAAAAAACTAGGAGTAGAAGATGACAAGAACGATTTAATCTTTAAAGATGAAATAGAAGCACTCTGGCTTGCATTTAACAAGCTAAAGACTATTACAAAATCTTAAAGATAAAATACGGTTGTAAATTTATCTGTTTGTTATCTTAATTAGTTATCATTATAAAAATTTATAAACAAAAGGAAAAACATGCTAAAAACAGGCTTGAAATTTATAGCCGCAGGAGCTATGATAGCACTGCTGGCCGGTTGTGCAAAAGAGAGCTCAAGAGTGGTTGAAACTCCAAAAGTAAATACCGTAAATACATACTATGGCGGCACAAAAGTAGCGATATCAATAGGCAGGTTTAACAACCAATCCTCTTATCAAAACGGAATTTTCGGCGACGGAGAAGATAGATTAGGCAATCAAGCCCAAACTATTTTAGTAAGCAATCTGCAACAAACCGGTAGATTTTCCGTGATGGATAGAACAAATATGAAGGCCATCAAACAAGAGAGCAACATAAACAAAAAAGCGCAAAATTTAAAAGGCGCTAAATACGTTATCACCGGCGACGTAACCGAATTTGGTAGAAAAACTACAGGCGATCATCAGCTGTTTGGAATCCTTGGCAAAGGTAAGACTCAAACCGCATACGCAAAGGTAAATTTAAACGTAGTTGAGGTTGAAACTTCCGAGGTTGTCTATTCGTCTCAGGGTGCGGGAGAATACGCGCTATCAAACAGAGAAGTTATAGGATTTGGCGGAACGGCGGGATATGACTCTACGCTAAACGGTAAAGTTTTAAGTCTAGCCATAATAGAAGCGGTAAACAACCTTGTCGCAGGGCTTGAAAGCGGCGCTTGGACAGCAAAATAAGGCTAAAATTTGAACACTAAAATCATATTGCCCGTGCTTTTTGCGTTGCTTTTTGCAGGCTGCGCATCTAGCACCCCAAGGCAAATTTATTATTGGAACGGCTCTTATACGGCTTCGACGTATGATTATTTAAACGAAACGAGCGATTTTTATAAGCATATAGACGAGCTTGAAGAAACGGTTGAGTACTCATACGCTTCAGGGCGCAAGATACCGCCCGGACTGCTAGCTCACATTGGTCTTTTATACTCAAACATAGGCAACGATCAAAAAGCAAGCATGTATCTTGAAAAAGAGGCTGAAATTTTCCCAGAATCAAGAGCTTATATTGAGTTTTTAAAACAACAAAAGCTAAAAAAAGGTCGCAAAAATGGTAAATAAATTTAGATCAACTCTTATTTTGGGTTTATTTGCGATTCTTTTTTCGGCATGCGCAAGCGATCCTAGACCGCAGTATGACTACTCCGCATTTTTACAAACCAAGCCAAGATCGATACTGGTATTAATGCCCACAAACGAATCAACCGAGATAAAAGCATCCTCGGCAGTGCTTGCAAATGCGATATTTCCTCTAAGCGAAGCCGGGTATTACGTATTTGACCCTTCATTGGTAAATGACACGTTTAAATTTAACGGGGTTTACGAGCCAAGCGAAATTCATCAAATTTCAGTAAATAAGCTAAAGCAAATTTTCGGTGCCGATAGCGTTCTTTATATAAATATCAAAGAGTATGGCTCAACTTATATGGTGTTTGATAGCGTTACTAAAGTATCTGTTGAAGCAAAGCTGGTTGATACAAATACGGGAAATATCATGTGGCAAAAAACAGCATCGGCGACAAACAGCTCCCAAGGCAGTAGCGATATAGCAAGCATGCTCTTAAACGCGCTGATAAAACAGATAGCCGACACTTTAAGCGATGTTAGCTATGAGTTATCGGCTAGGGCGGATAGAATTTTATTTGCTCAAGACTGCTACGACTGCTTGCTTTATGGACCGTATTCGCCCTATTATGGCAAAGATAGCCAGCTTACAAAGTAGCCATGGAAGTTAAAAATTTTATCACGATAGAGGAGTACTTGCTAAAAAATCACTTAGCAAGTCTCTATTTTGAAAATTCGCCTTTAAAAACCGATATAGCTTTAAGATACTACTACTATCCTCACGACGCAAAAGAGGCTACTAACGACACCATAGAAGCCTCTTTGAAACAAGCCGGCTATCAAAAGCTCTACATACCGCTTAGAGATATGATGAAAACGGCAAATATAACGCCTCCGCCCGAACATGAGATGGATAGTGAAAACAACTGGGTATTTTGCTTTATAAATTTAAAAGTATCTCCGCCGATAAAAGAGAGTTTTAAAAAATATTTTAATGAAGAAAAGATAACCTTTATCTGCGTGCCTTTTATAAATAGCCAAAATCAAAGAGATTTTAGTCTCCTCATCTCATCGCCATCAACCGGAAGGCTGTTTTTGGAGATGAAGTCTTGTAGGCTGCTAAAAAATAGCGATGAAACAGATAAAAAATATTTTGAAATTTTTAACGAGGCTGCAAATTTTATCTGCGAAGAATTAGAAATTCGCTAAAAAGATGACGCAAATTCGTCTTAAAATATAAATTAAAAGGAGCAAGCGCTCCTTTTAAAGTTATTTGCAGCTTGGCTTGCCTGTGCGGTGATTTATCGCTCCGTTTTCTATAAGAAGCTTAACCATCTCGGGATGATTATTATCGCAAGCAAAGGATAGTGCGCTTTGATCCTTTGGAGTTGCCACCAAATTTACGTTTGCGCCCTGAGATATAAGATACTTTGCTATCTCTATGCGGTTATTGCTTGCGGCTACGATTAAAAGCGTCTCTGCGTCACTCTCTACGGTCTGATCGTTAAAATCAACTTTCTTGCCTGTCTTTTCCTCTATTTTGGCTTGAATTTTACGAACGATGTTAAGATTTTTACCTAAAACAGCTGACTTTAAAGAGTTATAAACATCGCCCCTGTCGGTTGCAAAGACATCAGCGCCTTGCGCTATGAGATAATCAACCATATCCTCATATCCGATAAACGCAGCCCAGCCAAGCGCCGTTTGATCAAGGCTTGCGCTGTCTTTCGCCTCGATATCCTGACCGCTAGCAACCATCTGCTTAACTTTTTGCAAATTTCCTTGCTTTACGGCATCAAACCACTCGGCATCTTTCCCGCTTGAAGCCTCTTTGTAAAATATCCTCCATTTAAGCTTTGTAGGGCTTGCGATATCTTGCATCTCTTCTAAGCTAAAGCGAAATTTACTAAGATCCGCATCCTTTGCATTAGCCACGCCAAAAACCGAACAAATAGCCAAAACAGCGGCTAAAATTTTAAAATTTTTTTGCATTTTTACTCCTTGAAGTGCGAATTTTATCAGAGAATTTACGATTTATTATTAACGCTATTCCAATAAAATAGTTAAAATTTTAAAAAGGTCGTTATGAAAGAGTTACAATATATACCCGATATCATAGATTTAATCCAAGAAGAGCTTTCGGGAGGTCATTTTGCAAACCCTCCCTTTGGCGGCAGCTATATGAAAGTTTGGCAGTTTTTCTATCCTTTTAGCATATCTTACGCGACCAAAGGGCTTACAAATCACTTCTTATCAAAAGCGGGTTACACCGACACTTATACACCGCTTAAGGAATTTATGAGCAAAGCAGGCTTTAACGCAATACCAAAAGAGGAATTAAGCGACGACTACAACGATGTATTTTTGATGATTAGCTTTTATCATTATCCGGCTATATCAAATAAATTAAAAAAGTTATACGCTAATGAAAAGCTGTTATTTTTCGTTATTCCCTATGGAGAAAGCGAAGAGGATTATAAAATTTTACTCAAATCAGAGCCAAACGAAAATATATTTTTAGATATGAAAGAAAGTAGGATTTTAGATCCAAATAGCGAGGATAAAGAGGATCAAATCTACCTTAATACACTTAGCAAAGCGATTAAATTTATCTGCAAAAGACTTGGCATAGTGGTTAATGACGAGCTTTTAAATTTAACTACCGATGAGGCTTTGAGCGAATTTATGAATTTATGCGAAGTAAAAGACAAAGAGGAGTTTAAAAGTTGCTTCTACAAAGTGCTTCTTGAGCCTGAAATTTGCAGCGCCGAGCTTGCCGAGCAGGGTTATGCCGATCCTGATGAAACTCTTAGTGAAAAAGAGCTATTTTATAGTTTTTTACTTGCACCGATGCTTGAAGCCTATGAGGACGATTGGAAATTTGACACGAAGGATTTAAGCGCTTATATATTTAAATTTACGGGCAAAAGGTTGCGCTTAAGTGAGGATATGGAGCTTTTTGATGTTGCAGATAGGCTTGAAAAAAGGTCGGAATTTTCGCTGATTGAGATTGATACGCAGATGGATAGCATCTGTGTTTTTGTATGCAAAAAAGATCATAAAGAAAAGATCGTAGATCTTGGACGAATGCTTGGATTTGACATTAAGGGATTTTAAAATTGAAAAACGCAGTTGAGAAATTTAAAGACATAGAGAGATATTTAAACGAGAACGAGGCTACGACTATAAGCTTTGACAAATCGCCTTTTGCCGCAGACGTAACGGTTGATTATTATTTTTATCCGCAGGAATTTTTACATGATGACGAGGCGCAAAACGCATTAAAAAGAGCTAAATTTAACAACCTATACGAACCGCTTGCAAAACTTATGCAAAACGCCAAGCTAATTCCTCCTTCAAAAGAGCGGATTGATAGCGGTGAAGGCTGTGCTTTTACCGTTATAGGAGTGTGTGTAAAGCCGGTGATAAAGCTTGATATGAAAAAATATCTGCGCTTAGAAGATATCGCCTTCATCTGCTTACCGTTTGAAGATGACGAGGGTAACGAGGGCTTTAAGATACTCATCAAGTCGCCTACTACGGGAGATTTGTTTTTTGAGATGAGAGACTGCAGGCTCTTGGGCGAAGATTTAAAGAACGAGCAAGAGAAAAAATACATAGAAGTGTTCATAAAAGCTGTAAATTTCATCCACAAAAGGCTAAATTTAAGTACAGATGAAACCGAGGATATAAATTTAAGCACCCAAGACGCTCTTAGCGAATTTGCAAATCTGGCTCAGATGAGTGCTAAAAACGAAGCGGAATTTATAAAAAGATTTTTCTTGGCTCAAAATAAACCCCAAAAGTGCGCGAAAATTTTAATAGAAAAAGGCATTTTATGGCAAGGGTACGAAAACCATACTCCAAGCCGGGAATTTCTAATCTATAACTTTATCTTAAAAGACACGCTTAAAAGCTTTGAAAGCCATTGGGAGATAGATATTTCAGGGCTTAAAAGATACATAAAGAAAACAACGGGCAATGAGCTTAAAATCAGCAAAAGCGATATCCTAGAGCCTCACAAGATAGCTTTAAAGCTGGAAGAAATTTCAGACCACACGATACTAAACGTAAATCCGAGTAAAGATAGCTTAGAGGGGTATTGCTTCTTTGTTTGCAAGAAAGAGGATAAAGATAGAATTTTAAAGCTGGCGGAGTTTTTAAATTTAAATATCCACGAATTTTGATTTTTTAAGATAAATCAAGAAATTTTAACGCCGTCTTAAAAATTAAAGGTATAATTTTTACAAAACAAATTTTAGGAGTAGCTATGAAACTGGCAGAAGCACTTATCCTGCGTGCGGATTTGCAAAAACGCATCGAACAGCTTCGTGTGCGACTTAACAACAATGCAAAAGTCCAAGAAAACGACGAAGTTGCGGAGCAACCAAGCGAACTTTTAAAAGAACTTGACGGCTGTATAAACGAGCTAAATTCTCTCATATCAAAGATCAATAAAACCAACTGCGCTTCTCAAATCGAAGGGCAAAATTTGGTCGATCTTATAGCTAAGCGCGATACTATGACGATGAAAGCCGGAATTTTAAGGAGCTTTATAGAAAATGCCAGCAGAAAAGTCGAGATGTATTCAAGCAAAGAGATTCGAATCTTAAGCACGGTGGACGTAGCAAGCCTGCAAAAAGAGCTTGACGGAATTTCAAAAGAGATTCGCCAGACCGATACGCTACTTCAAAGGGCAAATTGGCAGGTTGATCTGATTTAAATTTTGGTTAAATATCATCAAAAGCGAGTATAAATCCGTTTAAAACTAGGCTACACCCGCGATTCGGAGAGATCGCAAACAAGCAGATTTATCTCAGTAATCTTACAAGGGCAAAGTTAGCGAGTAATGTTACTACCATATACTGATTTGATGATACAGGGTGGGTTTGGGGGCAGATAAACCAAGCGGTTAATTCAAAATTCGGTTTAAATTTGATCCGCTAAAATTTAAAACAAAAAGGAAGATAAATGTCAGGATATATTAAATTTTTAAGCCTAGCGATAACCGCGGCTTTGTTTTCAGGTTGCTTTGAAACTAAGAAAGAGCTGGCTTGCGATGATAAAAATGTTCAAGAGACTATTAAAAAACTTATCAAACCTCATCTTGGCGATCTTTTTGCGGCAAGCGTTTATAAAGACGAGCTTAGCTCAAACAAGGCAGTAAAAGACGTAGTATCCAATCTATCCTCAGGATTTTCGCTCAAAAAAGTTCTTCAAACAAGCCATGTCGCGCAAAAATTTGATCCCTCCAAAGAGTGTGACAAAGACGATCTGCTTTGTAAAATCATTAAAGTATCGGATAAATTTAATGAAAAAGCCACTTTGGATATGATTGTGCTTAGCGGCTTTAATACCACAGATAAAAGCAGTGACGGAAACGCTATCTCTTGCAGTGCGGATATCGGCATTAAAGATACTCAAAAAATAATTCCAGATATAAATGCGACAAATTTTCCTAAAATTTCTACGCTTGATTATGAAGCGAAGCTAACCGAAGATAAAAAGCAAATCAGAGTCGAGATAAAAAGACTTTAAAGAGCTTTCAAACGATTTTTTATAGCAAGATAGAAAAATAAACTGAAATCAAAAATGAAAATTTGAGTAAATTTATAAAATAAGATTTGGTTGTTTTGTATTTAAATTTTATGAATTGACTAAAACAAAAAGAAATAGCAAGGGCTAAATTTAGCCCTTATCTGCAATGCTTGCAATCTTTAACTGTAGCTAGGACGTTCATTCTCTCAACTATGTTTCCAAGCCTTTTTTCAAGCTTCTGCTTGCAATCATCAAGCGATATATCACTATGAGCTACGTCGCTGACTTTACCGCATTTTTCGCATACTACGTGGATATGAGGCTCTTCAAAGATATCATATCTTGCTTTTTGGTTTGGCATATTTACTTCAACTACCAAACCTTCGTCTTTTAACATATTTAAGTTTTTATATACCGTGGCAAGCGATACTGAAGGATTTTCGATACAAATTTCTTCATAAAGCTCATCGATAGTCGGGTGCATATGACGATTTAAAATTTTTAGCACGCTAATGCGCTGCGGAGTTGCTTTTAGTCCGTGTTCTTTCAATAAATTCATATAGTTCATGCTTCTCTCCCAATTTTTTTAGCTAACTATACAAAAAATTTATTTAAAAGTTTATTATAGTTGTTAATATAAATTATCTTTTAGTATTTTTTCAGAAATACTTTTAACATCCACTCCAAGATATTGCTCAACGACTTGGGTTTTACCGTGGCTTATAAATTTATCCTCATACTCAAAACTGGTGATTTTAACGTCATAAATTTTTTCATCCTGTAAAAATGCTGCGAGAATTTCGCCTACGCCGCCCTTTTTGGCTCCATCCGAAAATACATACCATATCTTTTTTTCTTGAGCTAAATTTAAAAGAAGCTTCCTATCAAGCGGCTTTATAAAGACCAAATCAACAAGAGTTGCATCAAGCTTACCGATAAGCTCTTTTCTAACTAAATTTGCTTTTCCGACCGCGTTTCCGTATCCTATAAATGCTATTTTTCCATCTGCAGGAGCTAAAATTTCGCCTTTACCAAGCTTAAATTCACGAGCTTCAAATTCACCCTCTTCAAGCAGAAAATTTCCGCGCGGGTATCTAAAGGCACAGGCTCCGATGTGTATATATGCATACTCCATAGCGAATTTAAAATTTGCCGCACATCTTGGAGCAAAGAGCGTGATGTTTGGAACTAAATTTAGATAACTGATATCAAAAGCTCCCTGATGAGTCTCTCCGTCTTCACCCACGATACCTGCTCTATCCATAGCA
The DNA here is from genome assembly GCF_012978795.1 of Campylobacter sp. RM16188. Taxonomy (NCBI): domain Bacteria; kingdom Pseudomonadati; phylum Campylobacterota; class Epsilonproteobacteria; order Campylobacterales; family Campylobacteraceae; genus Campylobacter; species Campylobacter sp. RM16188. The sequence continues at coordinate 22,473 of NZ_LIWQ01000016.1, forward strand.
AAGACGACGTTTAAATTCATAATGCAAGCATCGTGAATAACCTGATCGTAAGCTCGCTGCAAGAAAGTTGAGTATATAGTGATAAAAGGCTTAAAACCCTCTTTTGCCATCGCAGACATCGAAGTTACGGCGTGCTGCTCGGCGATTGCTACATCCCAAAATCTATGCGGAAATTTCTCTATAAGTGCGTCAAGGCCTGTTCCTGTAGGCATCGCGGCAGTAACACCTACTATATTTTCATGTTTGCTTGCAAGCTCTATAAGATACTCGCTATAAAGAGCGGTTGCCGATTTTGCGGAGGATTTTTTGATACTCTCTCCACTTTTAAGATCAAACGGACCCACGCCATGCCAGTTTGCGTAGTGTCCTTCGGCCTTTTCGTAGCCTTTGCCTTTTAAGGTTTGAGCATGCACTATAACTGGTTTTTTCATAGCTTTTGCAACTTCAAGTGCGTCTATGAGGGCTTTGATGTCGTGTCCATCGACAGGACCTATATATTCAAGCCCAAGCTCTTCAAAAAACATTCCCGGAGTTATAAGTCTAATCCCCTCTTCCATCCTGCGCGCCATGTAAGCGGCAGAATCAGGCATGTAGCTTAAAAATTTCTCGACTCTGCTTTTAAATTTCTGATAAGGCTGTCCCGCCATCATCTGGCTTAGGTATTTGCTAAGCGCACCTATTGGCTTACTTATGCTCATCTCGTTGTCGTTTAAGATGATGACGCAAGGGTATTTGCGGTCTCCAAGCTCATTTAATGCCTCGTAAGCCATGCCCGCACTCATCGAGCCGTCACCTATCATAGCTACGGGCAAGCGATCTTCGCCTTTAAGTCTTATCGCCTTAGCGGCTCCTACGGCAAGAGAGATAGAAGTAGAGCTGTGTCCCGCTACAAAATAATCAAATTCGCTTTCGCTTGGCTTGGTGTAGCCGCTTATGCCTCCAAATTGCCTTAGCGAATCAAATTTATCCCAACGACCCGTTAAGAGCTTATGCGCATAGCTTTGGTGGCTCACGTCAAATATAAACGGGTCTTTGTTCACGTCAAACACATAATGCATAGCAACTATAAGCTCTACTGCACCGATATTTGAACTAAGATGCCCACCGTTTTTACTCACGGTTTGTAAAATTTTATCTCTAAGTTTTTGAGCAAGCTCTTCTAGCTCGCTCACACTCATCGCTTTTAAATTTATCTCATCCATTTTCATTCGCTAATTATCTTTTTGATCTTTTCAAATCTTGATTCTATAGTGCCGTCAAGATTTCCGATATCGCTCATCACGATCACGCCGCCTACATTGATGGCTTCATCAGGCACAACTTGTATATTGTCGCTTGCGCCAAACTGCTCTTTTAAAAACTCAAAATCCTTTTGACTAACGCGAATTTGTACATCTTTAGCCTCGCTTAAATCCTTCATCAAGGCTTTTGCCAGTGCGTAAGCCACGCTTGAAGAGCTTGTTGAAATTTCTTTTTTAACTATCTGCCTTGCGATATCAATAGCCGTATTTGAGAGCTCCTCCTCGCTTGAAACCAAAAAACGCTCAAATTTAGCAGACTCGTTATCAAGCCTTGAAACAGAGGAGCTATATCTGCTTTCAAGCTCTTTTAATTTCTCTTCAAATTTCGCTTTAGCCTCGGTATTGCCTTGCTGCAAGCCTTCATCTTTAGCTCTTGCAACTTCGTTTTCAAGACGTCTGGCAAATTCGCTCTCTTGATTTTCTATCTGCATTTGAAGCTTTATGATACTGCCTGAGAGCTCATCGATTCGCTTTAAAAGCTCCTCTACGAAATTTGACTGAGCAGCATTATCTTGCGAAAGAGAAATTTTAGGCGAATTTTGAGAGTCATCTTTAGTAGGAGTAAAGTTAGAATCAAAAATTTTTACATCATCGGTTGAGCCTATATCTTTTTCGTATTTTAAATTTTGCCCTACAAAGCCGTTGTCATGAGTGTGGCTCTCTTCGATCTTTTTTTCCTGACCCAAAACCTTAAACCGATAATTTTCAACAAAGTGCTTTTTAGCATCTTCGTTGGATATAACGCTACTTCTCATTCTATCATCTCATCAGCTTCACCGACTTGGAAGACTCCTTGATCGGCTAAGGCTTGGACTTGCTCTACTATTCTGCGCTGCGCCTCTTCGACGTCTTTTACGCGAACGGCGCCGAGATACTGCATCTCCTCTTTAAACGCCTCGCTTGCACGCTGTGACATACTGGACATAAATTTCTCTTTAAGCGCGTCGCCTGAGCCCTTAAGTGCAACCATGAGATCTTTTTTATCAACGTTTTTAAGAATTTCTCTAATGGCGATTTGATTAAGCGTGTTAATATCTTCAAATGTAAACATAAGCTCTTTGATAACGGTAGCAAGCTTTTCATCGCTGTCTTCGATATGCTCAAGCGTTGATTTTGAGGCTTTTTGCCCAAGTCTATTAAGCACTTCGGCAACCGCTCTTGGACCGCCGACCTCAACTTTATATGAAGTGAGACTTTCAAGCTTGCCTTCAAGCACGGTTGAAACTCTTTTGATAACAGAAGGGCTGATATCGCCTAAATTTGCCATTCTCATCACGACTTCGCCTCTAAGATCGTCGCTAAAATAAGAAAGCGTTTCCGCAGCGCTCGTTGAGTCCATATGAGCAAGTATCAAGGCTATGGTTTGAGGGTGCTCTTTGGTGATGAAGTCCGCTAACTGCTGAGGCTTGATCTTGGTTAGATAACCAAAGCTCTTGGTGCTTTCCATGCTTTTAGCAAGTTTATCAAGAATTTTTTGCGCGGTTTCAGGACCAAAAGTGCGGTATAAAATTTCCTTAGCATATTCAAGACCGCCGCTTCTCATGTATTGATTTGACTGCATAAGTGCGTAAAATTCTTCCAAAACCGCAGCTGCAACCTGTCTATCTACGCTTTTGGCCGTAGCGATGTAGCGTGAAATTTCAGTTATAACATCAACTTCCATATGAGAAAATAAAAGCGTAGTGGCATCTTCTCCAAGCTGGATTAGAAGTATCGCGACCTTTTCGGGCATTGAAAGATCATCGTAAATTAACTTTTGTTGTTCGTTTAACTTAGTAGCCATCAAAAATCCTTGCGGTTGCTAAAATCAACGTCATTTTTAATCATATCCTGAATAAGCACCGATATCTCCTCGCTTCGCTCCTGCACGATAAGCTTAGTCTTTTCAAGCAAGACATCGTATCTTAGCTCGTCTTCGTTGAAATTTTCACCGATTCCAAGTTGCTCTTCGACTTTTTTCTTAGCGGCTTTAAATTTCTCCAAAGCGTCTTCGCTATCGTCAAGATCTATCATATCAGGCAACTCTTCAGGCTCTTCTTCTTTGATATTTTCAACCATTTTTTCCATGAACGGCACAATGATTTTCTTATAAAATATAAATAGTAAAAGTGCGACGAAAAGATACTTAAGTATCGGCAAAAACGGCGTTACGTAAGCATCAAAAAACGAATTCACCTTACTTGCAGGCGTTTCGTTGCTCGGGCGCTGGAATTCAAAATTGCTAAGAGTAACTTCATCGCCTCTATTTGCATCAAAGCCTACGGACTGCTTGATAAGTGCGTTTATCTGATCAAGCTGTTCTTTGTTAAGCGGGATGTATTCAATCTCTTTTGTTAAATTTCCGCTCTCATCTTTTTTGTTTTCGTATCTTCCGTCAACCACCACCGCAGCGCTTAAACGCTTGATAGTAGCGAACTGATCCTTGATACGCATAACTTTCTTTGAAATTTCATAATTCGTAGTTGCCGAGCTTTTGGTATAAAGTTCCTCAAGCTTTTTATCTTCAAGACCCTCAACAGGACCTATATTACTAACCGCACCCGGCACGCCCTGTACCTCCGGAGCTTTAGAGCCTTGACGTTTCTCTTCGATATTTTGCTCGCTTCTGGCGACCGAATTTGGATCAAAAGTCTCGCTTTCGCTATCTTTGCGCGAAAAATCAAAATCAATCGTAACCTTAGCCACGACCTTATGCATGCCGCCTACGATTGGCGAAAGCACATTCAGTATCTTTTGCTCAAGAGCATTTTCGGCTTCGCGCTTGTATCTTATCTGCTGAGCGATCATATCGCTATCATAGTCGCCATCCTCTTCGCCCAAAGGAATTCCGTCTTGATTTACGATTTTTACGTTTTGAGGAGTGAGATTTGCAACCGCCGAAGAGACTAAATTTTTAATTCCGGTAATCTGCTTTAAATTAAGACTCTGTCCGTCTTTTAGATTCAATACTATAGAGGCTGAAGGAGGAGTCGTTCGCTCCGTAAATAACGTCTCTTTTGGGATTGCTATTCGCACAAGAGCCTTATCTATCGGCGCTAGGCTTTCTATCGTACGCGCTAACTCACCTTCAAGAGCTCTTTGAAATTTGACCTTTTGCTCGGCATCCGTAGCTCCAAATTCCTGCTTGTCAAAAATTTCAAAACCGACTTTATTGTCCTTTAAAATTCCCATAGAAGCTACGGAAATTCGCTCTTTATAAACGTCGGCAGTCGGCACTAAGATGGTGCCTTCATTGTAAATTTTATATTTTACGCCGTTTTTTTCAAGCTGCTGAACGATAAGCGCGGAATCACTCGGAGAGATGTTTTCAAAAAGTACGCTATATCCGTCATAGCTTTGAGCTTGAGAGCTTTTATAAATACTAAGAAAGACCAAAAAACCCACGACAAACACAACCGAGCTTGCCGCGATTATACGCTGTTTTAAAGAGAGATTTTGATAAATTTGTCCAATCTGCTGAAATATCGCTTTAAAATCCATTTCCTATCTTATAGTCCCCTCTAATTCGCTTAAAACTCTATCATTTTGCCACTGTAGTCCTATCGTGATACGAACGGCATTTAGTCCATAACTTTTTAAATCACGTAAAATTATACCTTTTTTTAGCAGAATTTGCGCGATATCGCTTGCATTTAGCTCATTAAATTTATAAGTTATGAAATTTGTATAGCTATTTATAAACTCGATTTGGTTTTTCTTTGCAAATTCTTCATACCTTATCATCTCTTTAAAATTCGCTTCTATCGAGTGTCTTACGAACTCCTCATCTTTTAGAGCCTCAATCGCCGCTTTAAGACTTAAATTCGTGATGTTAAAAGGCGCCCTAAGCTTGCCAAGCTCGCCTATGACGCTAGCGTCTGCGATACCGTATCCCACTCGCATACCGCCAAGCCCGTAAGCCTTAGAAAAGGTGCCAAGATAAATGGCATTTTTAAATTTCGCTATAAGCTCGTTTGGTTTTATCTCTTTTTTAGCGTCTTTAAATTTTGCAAATTCCTGATACGCGCCGTCGATCACCACAAGGACGTTTTCATCAACTTCGCCAAGAAATTTATATACTTCATCCGCATCTACACACTCGCCAAGGGGGTTGTTCGGCAAGCAAAGAAATATGATAGCAATCTCGTCTTTATGTGCGTTATAAATTTCTCTAAATTCGTTTAAATCATGTTCTTTGGCTTTGGTTTTATAGATTTTAGTACCGGTTTGTTTGGCGTAAATTTCATACATAGCAAAGGTCACTCCCGCCATCAGCACGGCGTTTTTAGCATTTGCCTTAGCATGAACGGCAAACTCTATCACCTGATCGCTTCCGGAGCCTATTATAAGGCACTTTTCATCTACGCTAAATTTCTTTGCAAGTGCAGCTTTTAGCTCAAAATAGCTATCATCAGGATACAAGCTCATCTTGCTTGCATACTCTCTTATGGCCTCAACGACGGCTTTGCTCGTGCCAAACGGATTTTCGTTACTAGCTAGCTTTATCACGTCATTTGCTGCTATGCCAAACTCCCTAACCACAAGTTCGATCGGCTTACCCGCTTCATAATTTATCAAATTTGCCAAATTCTCGTTAAATTTCATCTCTCATCTCCTGAAATGTAGCTTCCAAGCCAGGTTATCTCATCACCGAATGTCTTTACTTTTTCAATGGCTCTAACGACGTTTTCATCGTCTATATGACCTTCAAAATCTATATAAAAGACAGTCCTAAACTCGCGCTCTTTTATAGGACGGCTTTCAAGTTTAGTTAAATTTATCCCCTCATCCCTAAAGGCTCCAAGCAGGTCGGCAAGCCCGCCAGGACGGTGATCGGTGCGCGCTAGAATCGATGTTTTATTTCTCTGAGCGCGTTCGTTTTTAAAATCACTCAATATAAAAAATCTCGTGCGATTTGCCATATTATCCTCAATCGTCTCAAACAAAATCGGCACATTATAAAGCTTAGCAGCAATCTTTGAGCAGATCGCCGCCGAATTTGGCTCGGTTGAAGCGAATTTCGCAGCCTCTGCGGTTGATTTTGTAGGGATAAACTCGGCACTTGAAAGCAGATGATCATCTAAAAATTTAAGACACTGGTTGTATCCTTGCGGATGTGAGTAGATACGCTTAATGTCGCCTAAATTCTCGCAAGTACTTGCAAAACTATGGTGTATATCCATGTAAATTTCAGCCACTACTTTGACACCCTCAAACCTACCAAGACAATCAAGCGTCGCACCAACTGCGCCTTCAGTGTTGTTTTCAATAGGAACTACACCGTATTTTGCCTCTTTGTGCTTAAGCTTAGTAAAAACCGACTCAATCGTAGCAAGCGGCAGATACGAGCTCATCGCGCCAAATCTACTCTCGGCAGCCTGATGAGTGTAAGTGCCTTCAGGCCCTAAGTAGGCGACTTTCTCGGGCATTTCAAGATTTCTGCTAACTGCGAAAATTTCAAGATATATCGCTTCGATTGCCGATTTATTTAAGATATTTGAGCCGCTACTTTCAAGGCGGTTTAGTATCGCTCTTTCTCGCTCGGGACGATATATCGAAGTGCCGCTGGTCTGTTTTAGTTCGCCGATTTTTTTGACAAACTTCATGCGTTCGTTTAATTTTTTTAAAATTTCATCATCAATCTTGTCGATTTCACTTCGCAAATCATTTATATTTTGCATTTAGCTCCTTTAAAAACTCGGAAACATCGGCGTAAATTTTATCTACTACGTGTGGCTTAACGCCTGAATTTTTAGTATCCTTTACCTTGCCGCTTAAAACAAGAGCCGTTTTCATACCAAGCTCTTTTGCACCCACCAAATCGCCCTTGGCGTCATCGCTGATTATCAAAATATCGTTAAAATTAGCCTTTGCATTTTGTAAATTTAATAATTCCAAAGCGGCTTTATAAAACTCCTTGCTTGGCTTTCCGATGACTTCATATTCGCGTCCCGTAGCGTAATTTAGCATCTTGGCTATCGCTCCTACGCCGGGATAGCTTCTATTATTTTTTTTATATACGCTAGTTTCGCTCATTGCAATTAGTTTTGCACCGTTTTGCAAAATTTCTATCATTGAAGCGAATTCATCAAATTTAAAGTCATCTCCGCTAGCTACTATCACGGCTTTAGTGAAATTTTCATCAAGCTCATAGCCTAAATTTCTCATGGTTTGTTTGAATTTATCGGCTCCAAAGGCTGCGATTTTGCAAGGCGGTAAGATGCTTTCAAGCACGCAAAAAGGATCTATATAAGCACCCTCTTTTATCGCCAGCCCCTTGCTTCTAAGCTCTGCTAAAAACTCATCGCTTTTAAATTTCGTGTTATTTGTTATGACGACATACGGAATGCTTTGCAAATTTAAAAACTCAATCAGCTCGCAAGCGCCGCTTATGGGGCTTTTGTCACTATCGCTTATCAAAGTGCCCTGAACGTCGATAAATATCACAAAAGATCCTTTTCAAGAGCGATCAGATCTTCAAAACTTTCGCGACGCCTAATCAAAAAATCCTTACCGTCTTTTACGCCAACTTCTGCGGCTCTTAGGCGCGTGTTGTAGTTGCTACTCATGCTAAAGCCGTAGGCTCCTGCTGATTTTACTACGAGCAGATCCTTGCTATCGCAAGTCGGTAAATTTACGTTTTTGGCTAAAAAATCGCCGCTTTCGCATACGGGACCTACCACATCACAAAGGCTAAAGTCAAATTTGTCCAAATCCTCTTGCCTGCAGCCGCAGACTACTTGTCCGTCTTTAACTGCAAAAATTTTATGCTTCGCTCCGTAAAGGCTTGGGCGAAGCAAGTCGTTCATCGCTCCGTCAACCACAACAAAGCGCTTTTGTTTATTAAATTTCTCATACAAAACGCTAGTTAAAAAATATCCGCTATTGCCTACGATAAATCTACCCGGCTCACAAACGATCGTTACATCAAGACCGCTTAAATTGCTTAAAATTCCCTGCGCGTACTCATATAAATTCGGCTCTTTTTCATCGCCATATACGATACCAAGTCCGCCGCCAACGTCAAAAAATTTGATATCAATTTCAATTGATTTTAATTCTCTAAGCAGATTTGAAACGACCTTTGAAGCCTGCACTATAGGCTCTATATCGGTGATTTGCGAGCCGATATGAGAGTGTATGCCGACAGGCTCAAGGAAGGCTGAATTTTTAGCGTGCAAGTACATTTTTTTAGCGGTTTTAATATCAACGCCAAATTTATTTTCATTAAGTCCCGTTGAGATGTAAGGGTGGGTTTTAGCGTCTATATCGGGATTTACCCTTATACTTATGCGAGCCGTTTTGCCAAGTTCTCTTGCAACATTTTCAAGGCTATACATCTCGGCTTCGCTCTCTAAATTTATCATCAAAATTTCATTTTCAAGGGCGAATTTCAGCTCATTATCGCTCTTGCCCACACCGCTAAAAATGATCTGATATTTTTTGGCTCCCGCCATCAAAGCTCGCCTTACTTCGCCTTGACTTACGCAATCAAACCCTGCGCCTAAATTTGCAAGATGCTTCAAAACGCTTAAATTTGAATTTGCCTTAACGGCATAGCAAACCAAAGATTTTCTAGCGTGAAAAGCCTGCTTTAAAGCCTCATATCTAGCGGCTATATAATCAAAATCATAAACATAAAGAGGGGTGCCGTAAGTTTTGGCTAAATTTGTAAAATCCATAAAACTAACCTTGATAGAAATGATTAGATTTTACTGAATTTTAGCCTAAATTTGACTTAACGGTGCTTAAAATAAAGATATAAAGCAACCCCAAATATACAAACTATCGGCAACAAGACTCCAAGCTCCGGCAGTATAACACCGTTATGAGCAAATCTCATGAGTACAAATAGAGCACCCCAAACACAAAGTGTTACTATAATAAACACAAAACTGGCAAGTGCGAGATTAAAAAATCTACCCGTAACAGGCAAGAAATAATAGATTATAAAAACCATTAGAGGCGCAAAAAACGGAGAAAAGGCTAGATTGTACAAAGTGGTTTTGGCTGCATTTAGCCCAACGCCTTCTTTTTCAAATGCAAATATAAAATCAAGCGCGTCTAAAATAGATATGGAAGAGCTTGCCTGATAAGCGTTTTCTATGGTTTTTGGTTTGAAACCCTCCAAACTCTCAAGAGTGTCAAAGTGCCTTATATCAAGCCCTTTTGCGCCAAGCTTTACGATTTCCGGCATAGTAGTTACATTTACATCTTTAAGTAACCATTTGTTATCACTAAAGCTTGCTTCGTTACCAAAAGTAGCGCTTAGCAGCTTTCCATTAGACACGTCAAATATCCTTATGTCTTTTACCGTAGCCGTTACGGGATTAAGCTCTTTGATGTAGATAAATTTGCCCTCAAATTTCAAAAATATATCAGAACTAACACGCGAAATTTGAGAAGTTTTCATCAAATTTCTTTGAAATTCGTAAGAATAGGCAAAGGGGGTAAAATTTAAGCCGACATACATAAGGGTAATTACAAGAGCAATTATAAAAGGCGGCTTAATAAGCGTGTTTTTGCTGATACCAAGAGCGTAAAAGCTAACAAGCTCGTTGTTTCTAATCATGCTAAATTTACTAACAATCAAGGCAAAAATCAAAGATAGCGGAAGCACGTAATTAACGGCAGTAAGAGATGTCAGCGAGAAATAAAGCAGTCTTAAGTTCGCACTTGTGGGCATGTCTTTTAGATTTGTAAGTATATCGATACCCACGTAAAAAAATATGAGGGCTAAAAATATCACAAAAAACGATTTAAAATATAGCCAGCCGACATATCTTGCGTACAAATTCACTAAAACACCTTCATTAAATTTGTCGAATTTTATCTAATTTAAATTAAATCCAGCCTATTTAAGGATAAATTTTTAAGTTTTAATTTGACAAATAAGATATTTTTGACTTTTGCGATACTGAAATTTATAAGAATCTTGAGATTTCGTTTAAATGAGTAGTTTTCAATGAAAAAATAAAAGCTGATTTGGGAATTTTTATTGTTTAAATTTAACTCTTTAAAATCAAACCAAAATTTGGGATTTTAATTTAACAAATTCCTTTTTTTGTAGAGTATTTTTGAGAAATACTAGCAACATCGCTTCCAATAAGCTCTAAAACCGCCTCTTTAGTATAGCTTAAAACTTTTTGCAAGCATTCATTTTCATATTCGCTAAAGGCACCAAGTACATGACTTGTGACACTTGTCTTATCGCTTCTGCCTATGCCTATACGGACTCGTTCATACTCGCTTCCGATTAAGCTATCAATCGATTTTAGTCCATTATGCCCGCCGCTACTGCCGCCTATTTTAAATTTAACCGTTCCAAGCTTAAGGTCTAAGTCATCGTGAATTACGATAATGCGCTCCGGTTTGTAAAAATCATTTACCGCTTTTACGCTGTTTCCTGATAAGTTCATGAATGTTTGAGGTTTTAAAAGAAGCAAATTTGAAAATTTAAAAAGTTGGCCTTGAAATTTGCTAGAACTAACGTCGGTAAATTTCTCGGTTTTAAGTAGGTCTATAAGCATAAACCCGATATTGTGTCTTGTTTTTTCGTATTGTGAGCCGGGATTTCCCAGCCCAACTATAAGGATCAATCTATAAGCCTTAAACTACTTAGCTTTTACGACTCCGACAACTGCAACATGACCGGCATCAACCATGCTAACGCCTGCAGGAACGGTGATATCTCTTACTAATATCGTATCTTCTACGTCAAGCTTGCTAACGTCAAGCGCAAATGAATTTGGTAAGTTTTCAGCTGTACATTTTACTGCAAGTCTCTTTTTAGATAGGATCAAAACACCTTTATTTTTAAGACCGATCGGTGTTCCAAAAGGCTTAACAGGAATTAAGTATTTTGATACGACACCAGGAAGTGCAACTTTTAGATCCACGTGCTTAAGAGCGTTTGTGATAGGATCTTTTTGATACTCCACGATAACGACTTTAAGTACCTTATCGCCAACCTTTACATCAAATGCAAGACTATCTTTTTTGCGCACCTCTTTGATAAATTCATTTACCTTAAAAGCCGCCTCAATATTCTCTAATCCTTTTCCGTAAATGTTCGCGATTAGATAACCATCTCTTCTCAAAGCTTTAGAAGCTTTTTTACCGATACTCTCTCTAACGATACCTTCTAACATCGTTTTCCTTTCATAAAAAATAAATGCCGATTTTAGCTAAAATTTTATAAATTTAGCCTAAATTTAACTGTCCAAGTCTTTAAGCGCGATTACGTCGCGTTTTAACCTTTCTGTATAATCCTCTTCTCCGCTTGCAAGATCCAGCATGCCCTCTTTTGCTAAATTTGCGTTTTTGATCTTGATTTCAAGGTTATTTCTCTTGCTTGATTTTTCCAGCGCCTCTTCAAGGTCTATTATCTCTTCATTGTAAAGTTCAAGCAGATGCTGATCAAAAGTCTGCATACCGTAAGTGTTTTTACTCTGCTCGATCGCGTCATAAATTTCACCCTCTCTGCCGTCCATGATCATGTTTTTAATTCTTACGTTTTTAATCATCACTTCAACGGCAGGTCTGCGAGTGTTTTGAAGAGTTCTAACAAGCCTTTGAGAAATTATCGCTTCCACAACCGAAGCAAAGGTCATCTTTATACGATTTTGCTCCTCTTTTGGAAACATATTTATAACCCGCCCCACAGTCTCTTTAGCATCCAAAGTATGCAGAGTAGAAAGTACCAAATGCCCTGTTTCAGCCGCAGCCATCGCAGTTTTTACTGTTTCAAGATCTCTCATCTCGCCAACTAAAATCACATCGGGATCTTCGCGCAAAGATGCACGCAAAGCGTCTGAAAATCCGCTCGCGTCTTGTCCTATGGCTCTTTGATTTACGATACTTTTTTGATCGGTATAGACATATTCGATAGGATCTTCAATAGTGATAATATGACGCTTTTTTTGAGCGTTCATTCTATTTATCATACTTGCAAGAGTTGTCGTCTTACCGCTTCCTGTTGGACCGGTAACTAAGATAATCCCACGATTTACCGTATCGCAAATTTTTTCTATTATAGGCGGAAGATAAAGTTCTTCAAAATTTGGAATTTTCGTAGGTATAGTTCTAAAAACTGCAGAAACACCTTCCATTTGGAAAAATATATTTACACGAAAGCGATAATCGTCATTTAGCTTATGGGTAAAGTCGATATTTTTCATATCCACAAGCTCTTTAAAGCGAGAACGCAAAAGCTCTTTTGCCAAAGTAATGCTGTCTGACTGACTCATTATTTCGGTATTCATTTGGCGAATTTCACCGTTAAATCTACCGTAGATATATCCGCCCGATTTTATGTGAAGATCGCTTCCGCCGCCCTCAACAAGCTTTGAAAGATATCCGTTAAGTTTATCTCTTAAGATAAAATCTAATTTACTGACGTCTACTTCAAATTGAGAAATTTCCATAGCTCGCTCCCTAAATTTGGTTTTGTTTTAATGCTTTCATTATCTCTTCATATGCCTGCACAAACTGCTTTATGCCGTCACTTAAAAGCTCTTTATAAACTCTGCTCATATCTATATCGGCTCGTTTTACCACTTCAAAAAATCTCTCGATACTATCATCGCTTGCGGCTTCTTTTGGCTCGCTATTTTGGCTTATAAAAGCTTTGATCGTATCAAGCGGAGCTGTATTGATCGAGTTTTTATACATTAGCTCTTTTACGTAATAATCCTTGCTAAGTTCATCTCCCTTTACGCCGGTGCTTGCAAAGAGCGCTCTTACGTTGGCTAAATTCCTAGCCTCTATGATTTTATAAATTTTAGTAGCATTCATTATGCCGATTTGTCCCGTAGGAAGTGAGCTTTGACGCATCTTTTCGTCAAGCAATCTATCAAAACGGCTTACAAAAATACTTATCACGCCCTGAGGAAGTTTTGTATTTGGGAATTTTTTCTCGTAAATTTTCGTTCCGCTCTCAAAGGCTTCAAGACAAGATATCGCTTGCTCAGGTGAAAATATAAGCGTAGCATTGACTGAAATTCCTCTTGCTATAAGCGCGCTCATAGCTTCAAATCCTGCTTTTGTCGCAGGAATTTTGATCATAACGTTTGGCATAGCCATCTCATTAAACAGCCTAACACCTTCTTCTATCGTGCCTTGAGTATCATCACAAAGGTTTGGATCAACCTCGATACTTATAAACCCGTCATTCTCGTTTGCGAAATTTTTTATAAGCTTATTTGCTGCGATTTTGATATCTTGCATAGCAAGAGTCTCGTAGATATTTTTAGGATGTTTTCTCTCGCTTTGCTCTATAGTGCTTTTGTAAGCGCTTGAAGTTAAAAAGGCAGATTTAAATATCGCGGGGTTTGAAGTAGCTCCGTTTATCGTGCCTGAATTTATAAGTTCTACAAATTCTCCATTTAAAAAATCCCTCTCCACAAAATCACACCATAGCGAAAATTTGACATTACCGTTAAACATCTTTTTTGCCTTTTATACTAAATTTATTATCTCTCTTAAATCTTTTTTATCTATACAGTGCGTCGCCTTAGCTTTTAAAATTTCTTTGGCGCAAAAAGCGATTTTAAGACTTGAATGTTCAAACATGGATATATCATTGGCTCCGTCACCTACACTCATAGTTTCGTCTTTGCTTATACCTAGCAAATTTTGCAAATTTTGCATCATGGAGCCTTTTGAGAAACCAAACATCATCTCGCCTCCCACAAGTCCGCTTAAAGCGCCGTCTTTTGAGTGCAAGATATTTGCAAAGCTAGCGTCAAATTTAAGCTTAGCTTGCGCCCTATCCGTTCCTGCATGAAATCCTCCGCTAAAAACAACTACTTTTATGCCTTTGGATTTTAGATGGGTTATCAGATCAAAGGCTCCCGGCATAAGCGGTAAATTTTCACAAATTTCATCTACTTTCTCTACGCTAAGTCCTTTTAGTAGGCTTACGCGCTTAGTTAAGCTCTCAAAAAAATCAAGTTCGCCAGCCATGGCGCGCTTGGTTATAGCACTAACTTCATCACCTACTCCGTGAGCCTGCGCTAAAAAATCAATAGTCTCTCCATCCATCAAAGTAGAGTCAAAATCAAAAACACAAAGTTTTATCAAAATTTAGCCTTTAAAAATCGCGCTTTAAGAGCGACTCAACTTTTAAAATCGTAAGGATATTTTGATCTCTTTTGCCGATTCCGTAGATCATACCTTTTTCTTTCAGCAAAGTCTCAGGCGGCGGATCGATCCTATTCTTTTTAATTCTAATTGCCTCGGTTAGTCTATCTATAACAAATCCCGCCACTCTGTTTTCATCATCCTTCATCACGATATATCTCGTATTTGCATTAGGCTTTGTGGCATTTAGCGAAAAGCGCTTTCTAAGATCAATTAGCGGTATAACGCTTCCGCGCAAATTAAACACGCCTAAAACATACTCAGGAACGCTTGGCACGCGAGTATATTCAATCGGTTTAATAATCTCTTGGATGTTTAAAATAGGTATCGCATACTCCTCGTCTCCTACTATAAATCCGACAAGTTGGACTATCTCATCTCTATCCTTTTCACTAGGATCTGAAATTTGCTTTTTCTGTCTTTTTAGAACCTGATTTAATTTGTCATTCATGTTCTATCCTATCATTTTAATATTTTTTCTAACTACGTTTTCAAGGTATTCCGATGAATACGGCTTAGTGATATACTCGGTCATTCCTACTTCAACTCCTCTTAATCTATCCGTCTTTGAAGTCCTTGAAGTAACTGCTATCAGCGGTAAATTTCTATACTTTGAGTATTTGCGAATTTCCGCAGCCAAAGTATATCCGTCCATCCTTGGCATCTCTATATCTATAAGCATAGCATCAAGAGCGTGTTCACCCGATTTTACTATACTAAGCGCTTCAACGCCGTTCGTAGCTTCTATAACAGTTACGCCAAGCGGTTCAAGCGATCTTTGCATGATATTTCTATCCATCTTGGAATCATCCACTATCAGCACCTTATAATCGCTCGGCTTTTCTTTAGTCGCTTTTGAAGCCTCAAGACTGGCTCTAATATCTACTTTGATATCTTTTGCCATCTCCATCATAGCGGCAACGTCGATTATAAGAGTTACGCGTCCGTCGCCTCTTATGGTAGCGCCTGCGATTCCAGGAATGTTTTGCAAGTAATCGCCCATGGATTTTATAACGATCTCTTCTTGACCTACAAGGCTATCTACTATGATACCAAGCTTGGCTTCCGCAACTCCGATGATAACGACATAAGTCTGCTCTCCTCCGTCAAATACCTGCTTAACGCCAAAGATGTCTGAAAGCTTAACAAGCGAAAGCACCTCATCTCGCAGCCTAAGTACGTTCTTGCCGTCGATAGTGTATATATCATCTATAGGCACGCGAACCGTTTCAAGAACGCTTGCAAGCGGGATAGCGAAAAATTCCTCTTGAGAGCCCACTAAAAGCGACTGGATGATAGCTAGAGTAAGAGGAATTTTAAGTTTTACGACCGTTCCTTTTCCAAGCTCGCTATCTATATCGATTAATCCGTTTAGCTTTTCTATATTTGTCTTAACGACATCCATTCCTACGCCGCGTCCGCTTACGTTTGTGACCTTAGCCGCAGTTGAAAATCCTGGCTTAAATATAAGACTAAACGCCTCTTTATCACTCATCGCATCAGCTTCACGCTCGGTTATTATGCCTTTTTCGATCGATTTTGCCTTAAGCATATCGGCATCAAGGCCTTTACCGTCGTCTGCGATCTCAACTACTATGTGATTACCTTCATTATAGGCTTTTAGCTGAATAGTTCCTTTTTCACTCTTGCCTGCGGCAATTCTGGTCGCGCCGTCTTCTATGCCGTGATCACAAGAATTTCTTATCATATGCACAAGCGGATCGCCGATTTGCTCGACTATAGACTTATCAAGCTCGGTCTCTTCGCCCGCGATTTCAAGATCGATCTGTTTATTTAACTCACGACTTAAATCCCTTATCATGCGTGGGAATTTGTTAAACACTTTAGCGATAGGAAGCATTCTTGTCTTCATAACCGCAAGCTGGATATCCGTAGTTACAAGGCTTAAACTAGAAACTACTTGATTTAGCTCTTCAAGGAATTTCTCACCCTCGTATCTTTCCTCTACGTCATCATAAATTTTAAGCAAGCGGTTTTTGCCAAGCACTAGCTCGCCGATTAAATTCATCAAATGATCAAGTCTTTTAACTTCTACGCGTATAGTCTGTTCCGCATCGCTTCCGCCTGCTGAGGCAGCTGGGACTTTCTTCTCGGCTTCAGCTTTTTTAGGAGCACTTGGCGCAACAGGTTTAGGTGCAGGCTGGGCGGCTGCTTTTGGAGCCTCAGGAGCCAAATTTGCACTAGGTGCAGGCGCACTTGCTGCTTTTTGCGCTCTACGGGCTTGATCTTCTGCCTTTCTTACTTTAAGCAGTCTTTCTATCTCGGCCTCTATCTCGTCATCGCTTAAATTTGATAAATTTTCATCGCTGATAGGCTCAGGTTCAGGCTCGGCTTGCACTTCCTTTACAGGCTCGGCTTTTGGACTTTCTTGAGCCGCAGCCACGTTTTCGCCCTCTGAAATAGCAGTAAGTCTAGTGCAGATATCAGCTATATCTATGCCTACATCCGTGTCGTTTCCGTTATCTCTAATTCCATGCAAAAGCGACTTCATCATGTCGATTGATTCAAGTACGACGTCCATGATGTCAGGCGTTATCTTAAGCTCATCTTTTCTAGCTTTATTTAAAACATCTTCCATATGATGCGTAAGTTTGGTTAAAACATCAAAATTTAAAAACGAAGACGATCCTTTTACCGTGTGAGCCACGCGGAAAATTCTATTTAAAAGTTCCAAATCTTCAGGGTTTGACTCAAGCTCGATAAGGTCATGGTCGATTTGCTCGACTAGCTCAAAGGCTTCTACCAAAAAGTCTTCAAGTATCTCTCTCATATCATCCATATCTTACCCCTATTTCGCTGATTTTTGCGCTTCGATAACACGAAGCACCTCATTATAAAGAATAGTCGCATCAAATTTCGTTAAGTACGCAGCACCGCCCGCCTCTTTACTCTGAGCCTCGCTATAAACATTGCTCAAAGAGGAGTTAAAGATAATAGGTATGTTTGAGTATCTACTATCATCTTTAAGAGTCGCCGCGAAGCGGTATCCGTCCATCTGAGGCATCTCAATATCGCTTAATATAATCCTTAAATGCTCGTTTAATTTATCTCCGTACATCTCGTAAAGATCTTGCATCTTAGAAAGTCCTTCAATACCGTCTTTTGCCTCAACTACTTTTAGTCCCATCTTTTCAAGCGTATCTTTTACGAGCTTTCTGGCAGTCGAGCTATCATCAAGCACAAGCGCTACGCCGTGAAGCCTCTTAGCCTCATCTATATCAACCTCGATCTTAGGACTATAAATTCCAAGCTCTTCAACGATACTTTCAAGATCTAGTATCAATAAAACTTCATCGTTTTCTATGCGAGTTACGCCTGTTATTTTGCCTTTATCAAGCGTACCTGAGCTTGCAGAAAAGCTAGCCGCTTCTATATCAGCCCAGTTAATTCTGCGAATTCTTTTAGCTTCGTGAACTATAAAACCTATCAAAATTTCGCTAAATTCCGAAATTATCACACGCGGTTTCATAACGGCTTCTTGCGGCTCTTTTATATTCATCCATTTGGCTAAATTTATAACCGGTATCACTACGCCCCGTAAATCAAAAATTCCTTCTATATATTCAGGAACACCCGGAAGTTCGGTCAAATTTGGCATCTTGATGATTTCGCGGACCTTAGCAACATTTACGCCGTATATACCCTCATATACTCTGTCGCCAGTCTGCTTAAAAATTCTAAAATCAACAAGCTCCATCTCGTTTGAACCGGTCTTTAAAACGTTATCATCAAACATCTTGGCCCCTTGCGCTCTTTAGAGCAAACTTAATCTTTGGTGCGTATTCTACTATAAAATAACTTTGCTCACATGCAAAACTTGGAACGTTGATATATTGTTGATTTTGAAACTCAAATATATCTCCTTGGTGAAAATGCCCTTCGATTATGATTTCTTCGGTATAATTCGCCACTCTTTTTGCCGCTAAATTTTTAAAATTTGGAATTTTATAAGTTAAATTTTTATGTCGTAATTTTTTAAAAAGCGCTTTTGAAATTTTAAAATTTAACAAATTATCAATAAAATTCATACATTTTAAAAACAACTTGAGCCTTAAAAATCTCAAAGCGTATTTGCTAACAAAAGGCAAAAATATATCTCCGTGCGCAATAGCCACGTTTTGCGCGCATTCACTCTTAAATTTGACAGGTTGCGCAGCGATCGGAAAGACTCGCACGTTTTTTAAGATTTTTGAAAGGTTAAAGTCGTGATTTCCTTCAAAATAATAAATTTCCATGCATTTGGAAAGCTCATTTATAAGCCTTATATGTTCGCTTGCAAATTTAAGCGGATAATCGCAGTAATCCGATAAAAAATCAAACATATCGCCCATCAAAAATAACTGCGGAGCGCAAATTTTGCCCTCTTTTAATGCTCGCAGAAATTTTAAAAATTCTGGGCGATTTTCGTTAGCGTGAGAATCGGCTATAAAAATCGCGCCATTTTTTATCGTCAAATTTTGCATTTTAAGGAAGGCAGGCATAGATCGGAAGTGCCGTATCTTCGCTAAATCCGCAGATTAAATTCGCATTTGCAAGAGCTTGCGAGCTGGCACCTCGCAAGAGATTATCGATGGCCGAGTTTATAAAAATTTTATCCTCATTAACATAAGCCGCTATATCGCAAAAGTGCGTTCCTGCAACGCTTTTGATGCTAACGGGCTCATTTTTAACCCGCACGAATTTTTCAGCTTCATAAAATTTATTTAAAATTTCGCAAGGATCTATCTTACTAGTAAGTTTCGCATAAACACTTACCAGCATCCCGCGCGTTATAGGAAGCAAGTGAGGCACGAAAAGCGTGGGTATTTGCCTGCCTGCAATAAGTGAAATTTGCTCTTTTATCTCGTCACTATGGCGGTGCTTTATCGGATTATAGGCGTTTGCGTTTTCATTCACGCTCACAAAATGGCTTGTCGCGCTTAGTTTTTTGCCCGCCCCGCTAACTCCGCTTTTTGCATCTATTATCACGCCAAATTCGTGGTCTAAAAACGGCAAAAACGGCGCGATGGCTAAGATAGAAGCTGTCGGATAACATCCCGGATTTGCGATTAAATTTGCTCTTTTTATGCGGTCGCGGTTTAGCTCTACTAGTCCATAAACCGCATTTGATAAATTTTCAGGATCTAGGTGCTCGCAGTAATTTTTCTCGTAAAGCTCAAGGCTTAAGCGGTAATCGGCAGAAAAATCAACAACCTTAACGCCAAATTTCAAAAGCTCTTTTGCATATTTCATCGCCTCTTGATGCGGCAACGCCAAAAAGACAAGTTCGCATTTTTTAGCCGCTTGGCTTGCGTCCGCCGCGCTTACTTCAAACTCAAAAACGCCTTTTAAAGACGGGAAAATTTCCTCTATCCTAGAAGCGGAGCTTGCAGCAAGGTAAGCGATCTTAAATTCAGGGTGATTTAAAAGCAGCTTTATAAGCTCAAATCCCGTATATCCGCTAACGCCGATGATGCCTACATTTATCATCTACTCTCCAAATTTGATAGGTTTATAGCTAACAGAGATGATCTCTATCTCGCTTGCACCGTTTGGCAAATTTAGCGTTACGTCATCGCCCTCGCTCTTGCCGATAAGCTGTCTGCCAAGTGGTGAGTTTATAGAGATTAAGCCTCGCTCCAGGTTGCTCTCAGGCGTTCCTACTAAAGTATAGGACTTTTCTATCTCGGTTTCAACGTCCATTATCACAACCGTTGAGCCGAATTTCACTTTGTCATGCTCGTATTCGCTGGGATCTATAACTTTTGCTCTGCTTACTATGTCGCTAAGCTCGGCGATTCTGCTTTCGATGAAGGATTGCTTCTCGCGCGCTGCGTGATACTCGGCATTTTCTTTTAGATCGCCATGGCTTCTTGCGATGTCAATCTCTTCGACTATGCGCGGACGCTCCACGGTTTTTAAATTTTTAAGCTCGCTTGTGATTTTTTCGTATCCAAATATAGTCATCGGTTCAGTCATTTTTATCCTTTTTTATTTTGTATCATATTTGCAACTGCGTTTGCAGAGCCGTGCTCAAGGTACTCTCTAAGCTGCGCACAACCGTTTATAAATTTTTGCCTATCACACTCTTGATAAGCCTTAAGCAAATTTTGCGCAGTTACTTCATCTTGCAAAAGCTCGGTGTGAAGCGGCTCTTTGCCCAAAAAATCAAAAATAATATTAGCAAGCCCTGCAAATTTCACCTTCACAAGCCTTCTAGCGATAAACATATCAATGGCTTTTGCCTTGTAAGCTAGCACAAACGGAGTTGCGATAAGAGCTGATTGAAGCGTGGCCGTTCCCGAGCAGATAAATGCAAATTCGCTTTGCAAAAGCGCCCTGGGTGCGTTATTTACAAGCGTAAATTCGCTTATATCACCGTAAATTTCAAGCTCTTTCATCAAAAACTCAGGCACGCAAAGCAGTTTTTCGCCCTCTATTTGCTTTGCGACCTCTTTAAAAACAGGCATAAGCCTTGTTATCTCAGACTTTCTAGAGCCCGGTAAAAAGGCTATCTTGCCGCTATTTATAAGCGTATTTTTACGCACTCTAAGCTCATCCATCAAAGGATGTCCCACGTAAGTAGCACGACTATAAAACATCTTATCAAAAGGCAAGATCGAAGCCAAGTTATCGCAATACTTCTGCACTTTAGCCACTCTGCCCGCCTTCCAAGCCCAAACTTGAGGCAAGATGTAGTAAGTTATAGGCGTTTTAATGCCTGCTTCTTTAATCGCCTTTGCCAGCGGTAAATTGAAGGCTGGACTATCGATGAGCAAGACGTGATCGCACTCGCAAGCCAAATTTACCATCTCTTTGATAGCTCGTCTAGCCTTAAAATAAAGCGGCAAAACCTCCACAAAACCCATCGCCGAAAATTCGCTACTTCGCATAAAAGGCTTGCCGAATTTTTCGTCAAATATACCCTTAAGCTCGTAATTATGCAGATACTCAAGCACCTCGGCTAGGTGCAAATTCGCCGAAGCCTCAAGGCATGAAACAAGCAGCTTCACTGATTTCCCTCAAACTCTTCTATGACGTACTGAAGCTCTTGTGTTCGCTCCTTAGTCATCTTTAGATAGCAATTTGCCGAAACAACGAGATACATCGTGCCTTGAGGCGGGACAAACGGGCATTTAGCCTCTTTATAGGCCACCCATTTTCTTTGGATATCTTTTAGTTTCTTTTTATTTTCGTCGTTTAATACACTCATAGCTTTTTTATAAGTTTCGTTTAAAATTTTGTCTTGAATTTCAAACTCTTTATTTATGCACTCTATCATCCCTGCCGTAGAGCTATCAACCTCTATGCACGCTTTAACTCTTAGTTCGGATTCATCCGCTGCGCCCTTGCTTAAATTTGGAGCGCTTTCAGTTTTAACAACAAGCTGCTGCGCGCTAAAAGCAAGGCTTGCCGCAAGCACGATAAATGTAAATTTTTTAAGCACATTTTATCCTTTGGAATTTGACAAAGATTATCCCTAAAAGTGGCTAAATAAATAATAAATTTAAAATTTGACTTTATGAGGCTATAACGAAAGCTATGTTAAAATCGCAAAAATTTTAAAGGCGAAATTTGAAAGAAATTCTTATCACAAACGACGATGGATTCGAGGCTAAAGGGCTTCATGAGCTTGCTCGTGCCTTAAAAGAAATTCCAGATACAAACGTTACTATCGTAGCTCCAAGCAGTGAGAAATCAGCCTGCGCGCACTCTCTTACGCTTACAAAGCCGCTTAGGTTTATAAAGATAGACGATAACTTCTTTAAACTTGATGACGCAACGCCGAGTGATTGCGTATATCTGGCGCTTCACGCACTTTATAACAAAAAGCCCGACCTCATCATAAGCGGCATAAATCATGGCGCGAATTTAGGCGAGGATATAACCTACTCAGGCACGTGTGGAGCGGCTATGGAAGGGGTTTTGCAAGGAGTTAAGAGCATAGCGTTTTCGCAATTTTACAAAAACGACAGCATCGATATGCTTGGCTTTTCTTTGGCGCGAGAAATAGTTAAATTTATCATTCCTCGAGTGCTTGATGGGCGAATTTGCTTGCCTGAAAGGCAATTTTTAAACGTAAATATCCCCGCCGTTACGCAAAAAGATTTTAAGGGCTATCAAGTAGTGCCCGTGGGCAGGCGAAGCTACGCGACTCACGCAACGCTAAATCGCAATCCGCGCGGGGTAGAGTACTACTGGCTGGGCAATGCCGCGCTTGATTACGAGCAAGGTGATCCAAGCGATATCAGCGTCGTAAATGAAGGCTACGCAAGCCTAACGCCCATAATGCTTGACATGACGGCGCACGCGAGCTTAAATTCGCTTAAAAAGAGTCTCGATGGATAGATTTACTCGCGTTAAATGGCTTTTGGGCGATGAAAAGTTTGCAAAACTTCAACAGGCTAAAATTTTAGTTTGCGGAGTCGGCGGCGTGGGCGGTATCTGTGTCGATGCGCTGGCTCGCTCGGGTGTGGGGCAAATAACCATCATAGACAAAGACACATTTGACATCACAAACCAAAATCGCCAAATTTACAGCGAAGCGGTCGGAGAGGTAAAGGTAGGCGAATTTGCTAAAATTTATCCTAACATCACGCCTATTTGCGAACTTATAACGCCTGAATTTGTGGCGAATTTTAACTTTAGCGAGTTTGATTTGGTAATCGATGCGATTGACGATATGGCAGCTAAGGTTGCTCTTGCAAATGCAGCACACGGCAAATTCATATCTTCTATGGGCGGAGCAAAAAGGCTTGATCCTACTAAAATTTGCGTCGCTTCGGTTTGGAAAACTTGCAACGATCCTTTGGCTAGGAAATTTAGATATGAACTTAGAAAATCAGGCTTTAAAGGCGATTTTGAAGTAGTATTTTCAACCGAAGAGCCAAACTGCAAAGAGCTTGGAAGCTTTATGGGAGTAACGGCTGTTTTTGGACTAAATTTGGCGAGCTTGGCGGTTAAAAAGCTGACCGAGTAAAATTAAAATTCAAAAATCATACTAAGACAAATATAATCGATAAAAATCAAAATACTAAGATAAATCGTCTTTTTATTTATCCGTCTTTCAATCTCAAAAATGCTGTAAATTGCCAGTAAAAGCCGGTCCATCATCCCTAAACGCTCCTAAATGTTTCTATTATCAAGATAAAAGAGATAATCGTAAAAAACACAACCATGCTTTTAGTGATTTTACGGCTGTAAATATGAACTAAAAAAACAGCCAAGATCATTAAAAGTTTTATGATATCTGGTAAAAATTCCTGCATAACTTTCTTTTAATCCGCATCAACGTAAATTTTATACTTGCCGCTTTGGCTTTAAATTCATCTAGCGCTTTAAATTTTCCTCTCAAAGCCCTTGTGAGAATTTTCATCAAAATAATAAATTTTACTTCTGCCTTTATAAATTTCAATCGCGTTTAATTCATTTCCTTTTGCGTCTTTTAGCATAACAGGCTTTGCAAATAAAGCTTCTCCGACCTTTTTGCCAACACTATCATGCCAAGAAGTGGCAGCTATAAGCAAAATCAAAACAAAAACTACGCGCATAAATTTTCTAAAAGGAGCGTATAAAATGAGATATCCAAACACAAGAGAGATAGGTAAAATAAAAAGCCACGGCAC
The DNA here is from genome assembly GCF_012978795.1 of Campylobacter sp. RM16188. Classification (NCBI taxonomy): domain Bacteria; kingdom Pseudomonadati; phylum Campylobacterota; class Epsilonproteobacteria; order Campylobacterales; family Campylobacteraceae; genus Campylobacter; species Campylobacter sp. RM16188. Next base: position 46,522 of record NZ_LIWQ01000016.1, read on the forward strand.
GCTATCAACGAATATGACGTTAAAGTATTCATTTACGCCGTAATAATCAAAATAACTAGTCTTAAGCCCCACAAAAAGCGTAAAGATGGCGGCTAAGACAAATAAAAATCCGATAAAAAACGCATTTACAAATTTCATCTAATTCCTTTTGAGAAATTATATTGAAATTAGGCTTTGAATTCAAAAGTGCGTCTCAAATAAGCCTATCTTAAAGCAAATTTCAAATTTAAAAGCTCAAATTTTATCTTAAAACATCAAGGTCAAAAGCAAAATTTAAAAGCCGAGCGAGTCCGGCTAAAATATAAATAGTGTAAAGTGTCACTTAACACTATTTTAAGCTAAAAGGATGTAAGATTTCATAAATTTTAAAAAGGAGAATGAAAATGCTAAAGATGAATGAGCTTATAGAGCGTAGCAAAACGCCCAAATCAACTATCCTTTACTACATCAAAGAAGGCTTACTGCCAGAACCGTTTAAAGAAAAAGCAAATTTGCACCTTTATAGTGATGAGTGCGTGGATATAATTGAGTTTATAAAATACCTCCAAAGCAACTTTAACTCAACAATAGCGGAGATAAAAGCACTTTTTGCCCATCCTAATTTTGATATCAAAAGCCCATACGAAGCGCTTTTGGGCACGCTTGAGCTTGTCATGGGAGCATCGCTTACTCAAATTTATAGCGCAGATGAGCTTTGCAAGGAATTTAAGATAGATCAAAAAACGCTTGAAAAATATGTAAAAGACGGCTTTTTGATGCCGCGAGAGGGCAAATTTACGGCTAAAGAAAGAGAAATTTTAGCCATCATCATGAAGTCGGATAAAAACCAGCTTGAGATACTAAAAGCTTATATAAATTTAGCCAAAAAGCTCGCCAAAGAAGAGGTCGCGCTTACTTTTAAATCGCTTGAGGGCGTAGATGAAGCAAGCAAAAACGAAAGCCTAAAACACCTCTTTGACATCTTGCTAATCGCAAAACCATACATCCTAAACATGCATACATTAGAGTTTTACCAAAAGGAAAACAGATGAAAAATTTACTATACATCAAGGGATTTTTGCCCTATCTTGCTATCGCGTTTTTAAACGCAAGCGTTGATCTAGCGCATAAGATAACCATACAAAACGTGCTTTTAAAGAGCTTTTCGGGCGATACTTTAGTAGTCTTAACCGCACTCATAAACGCGATGATACTGCTACCCTTTATCGTGCTTTTTTCGCCTTCGGGATTTATCAACGACAAGTATTCCAAAACCAAAGTCATACAGATATCCTCGCTTGTTGCGGTAGCCATTTGCCTACTTATCTTGCTTAGCTATCTTTTAGGGCTTTTTGAGCTTGCATTTTTCCTAACACTAATTTTAGCCGTACAAAGCGCCATCTACTCGCCCGCCAAATACGGCATCATCAAATCAATCGTAGGCACGGAACTCTTAGGCATGGCAAACGGCGTTATACAGGCTCTTACTATCGTTGCGATACTGTTTAGTTCGTTTGCATTTTCTTATATGTTTGAGATATTTTACGTAGCATCTTCAAGTCCGAATGAAATTTTATCAAGCATATATGTAATAGGTTTTTTCTTGGTTGCTCTAAGCGCACTTGAAGCGATTTTTGCATTTAGACTTCCTTATTTTGAAGCTAAAAATAAAGACGGCAAATTTAACGCCAAAAGATACTTTAAGCTTAGCTATCTAAAAGAAAATATCAAAATTTTAAGAAAAGACAAAAATATCTGGCTTAGTATCATCGGACTTAGCATATTTTGGGGAGTTTCGCAGGTGATACTGGCAGCGTTTCCCGCGCATTATAAAATTTTATTTAACGATGATAACGCAATTATCATACAAGGAATTTTAGCCGTAAGTGCCGTGGGTCTTATCATAGGCTCGTATATAGCGGGCGCGATGAGTAAATTTCACATCGAGCTTGGTATCGTACCGATCGGCGCATTTGGAATTTTTGTCTCGATGTTTATATTCGGCTCGGCAAATAGCGCCTTTGTCATAGCTCTTTGTTCGTTTTTATTCGGAGTTTTTGGCGGACTATTTATCGTGCCGCTAAACGCCACTATACAGTTTTTCGCACCTGAAAAAGATATGGGCAAGATAATGGCGGGCAACAACTTCTTGCAAAACATCGCAATGGTTGCGTTTTTATGCTTAAGCATCGCCTTTGTCTATACGGGAATTTCAACCAAAGGTCTCTTTATCTTCGCTTCGGCGGTGTGTTTGCTTGGAAGCTTTTATGCTATTTTTCAGCTTCCGCATCTATTTACAAGACTGCTTCTTTTGCCGCTTCTTAAGAGCAATTACAAATTTAACGTTGAAGGACTTAAAAATCTTCCTCAAAGCGGCGGAGTTTTGATGCTTGGCAACCACATAAGCTGGATTGATTGGCTGGTGCTTCAAGTAGCAAGCCCTAGAGGGATAAAATTTGTGATGTATAGAGGCATTTACAACAAATGGTATCTAAACTGGATTTTAAAATTCTTTAAAGTTATTCCAATCGGAGCGGGTGCTAGTAAAGAGTCAATCGAACTTATCAGAAAGCACCTTAAAAACGGCGAAGTCGTTGCGCTATTTCCTGAAGGGCACATCAGCTATAACGGTCAGATCAATGAATTTCAAAAAGGCTTTGAGCTCATCATAAAAGATCTTGATGAAATTTGCATAGTGCCGTTTTATCTGCGCGGACTTTGGGGTTCAAGCTTTTCAAGAGCGGATAAATTTTATAAGGAACTAACGGCTAAAAAAGGCAAGCGTGAGATCATCGTGGCGTTTGGTAAGCCGATTTATGAGTTCATAGATAGCGCAGTCATGAAGCAAAAGGTGGTCGAGCTTTCGTTTTCATCGTGGGAAAATTTCCTCTCTCGCCAAAAGCCGCTAACTCACCACTGGCTTGATACGGCTAAGTCAAATTTACTCAAAGAGTGCGCGGTAGAAAGTATGGGCACAAGCCTGAGCAATGCAAAATTTATCACCGCCGTGCTTGTCTTTGCCAAAATTTTAAAATCCGAGCTAAAAAATGAAAAGCACGTCGGAGTGCTGCTTCCAAGCTCGGCTATAGGCGCTATCATCAACATGACGCTTTTGGTTATGGGCAAAATCCCTGTAAATCTAAACTACACTCTAAGCGAGCAGGCTATGAACGCGGCACTTAGAAAGGCTGACATCAAGCGAGTTATCACATCGCACAAATTTCTTGAGAAGCTTTCAAGCAAGGGGTTTGATTTCGCTAGCATCTTAGAAGGTAAAATTTTAAGCGTAGAAGAGCTTGGTAAAAAGGTAAGCAAACCGCTTAAAATTTACTCGTTCATGCTTGCGCTTTTTGCTCCTGAAAGCCTTATTAAAGCGCTTTACTTCGCCGATGTAAGTCTTGAAGATACAGCTACGATTTTATTTAGCAGCGGAAGCGAAGGCGAGCCAAAAGGTATCGAGCTAAGCCACAAAAACCTGCTTGCAAACATCAAGCAGATCAGCGAACTGTTAAATTTCAGAAAAGATGACGTGATACTAAACTCGCTTCCGATATTTCACTCCTTTGGCTTAACCGTAACTACGCTAATGCCGCTTTGCGAAGGCGTAAAAATGGTAAGCGTGCCTGATCCTACGGACGGTGCGGCGGTAGGTAAAATGGCGGCTAAGCACTCAGTTAGCATTCTTTTTGGAACTTCGACGTTTTTTAGGCTTTATATCAAAAACAAAAAACTCACTCCGCTTATGTTTCAAAGCGTTCGCATGGTCGTTGCAGGAGCGGAAAAGCTAAAAAAAGAGGTAAAAGACAGCTTCAGGCTTAAATTTGGACTTGAAATTTACGAAGGATACGGCACGACCGAAACCGCTCCCGTAGCAGCCGTAAATATGCCTGACATCCTTGAAAAAGAAAGCCTCAAAGAGCTAAATTTCAACAAACCGGGCTCAGTTGGATTGCCACTTCCAGGCACCATCATAAAGATCATAGATCCGGATACGCTACGCGAACTTAGCGTAAACGAAGACGGTCTTATCGTCATAGGCGGCTCGCAAGTGATGAAAGGCTACTTAAACGACGAAACAAAGACTAACGAAGTGATAGTTCAGATAGATGGCACCAGATACTACAAAACAGGAGATAAGGGTCATATAGACGAAAAAGGTTTCGTAAGTATCGTAGATAGATACTCGCGCTTTGCCAAAATCGGCGGAGAGATGATAAGCCTAGGAAGCGTAGAGGAACAAATAGCTCAAATTTTAGCCGATGAGGCGAATTTCATCGCGGTAAATATGCCCGATGAGAAAAAGGGCGAATGCGTCGTGCTGATAGCTAAAAGCGAGCTTAGCGAAAGCGAGATAGCCTCAAAGCTAAGAGAGGGAAATTTGCCTGCGCTTATGCAGCCTGCGCATATATTTTTAGTTGATGAGCTGCCAACGCTAGCAAGCGGTAAAGCGGACTTCAAAGGCGCAAAAAACCTAGCCGCAAATTTAATGGAAAAATCAGATGAAAACGCTTGATATACACACTCATCTTTTAAGTTCGGAAGTAAAATTTGATCGGTTTTTCGACAAATTTGCCATAAATTTTTTCGCTAAGAAATTCGGACTTGAGGCTAAAGAGCTTTACGAAAATCCTTATGAGGCTTACAAAAAAGGCCTCATAAACAACTTAAGAAGCTCAAAATACGTAGACAAAATCGCGCTTTTTGGAGTTGATGCGAAAGTAAATGAGCGCGACGAAATTTTGCATAAGGACAAAACGGTATGTGCGACAAATGACGATGTGTTTGAGGTTTATAAAGAAAATCCAGACATCATCGTGCCGTTTTTTTCGATAAACCCGCTTCGCCCGGATGCCATTGAGCTTATAGAAAAATATCATGAAATGGGCTTTAAAGGGGCGAAATTTTTGCAAAACTACTGGGGAGTTGATACGAGAAAAGAGTGCTTTAGACCTTATTTTGAAAAGCTAAAAGAGCTAAATTTGCCCCTAATCGTGCATGTGGGCAACGAAAACACCATCCATTCGGATAAGGCGTGCGAGGATATCAGCATGCTTTATCATCCGCTAAAGGTCGGTGTAAATACGATTTGTGCGCACATGGCTTTGGGGTATGACGGCAACATCTTTCGCGCCATCTCGAAAAAGCCGCGAAATTTCAACAAAGAGTATCACGCTCTTTTAGAGCTTTTAAAGACGCATGATAACCTATACGCCGATGTTTCAGCACTCTTAACGCCCGTTCGCGCCAAAGTGCTTCGCCACTTAAGCGAGCAAAAAGAAGTGCATGAAAAGCTGCTTTATGGATCTGATTTCCCTGTGCCCTACTCGGTTATCTACAACAGCTACGATCTAAATTTTAAGACACGACTTGATCTGCATAAGCTGCAAAATCCGTTTGATAGATATGCTAACGGAATTTTGGAGTATTTTGACGAGGAAAATCCGATATGGAGCAACTATAAAAAACTCATAGCCGAGTAAATTTCATAAAGCCTTGCGAGTTTAAATACCTTGCAAGGCTTATAGTGCACAAAAAACGACATAGATAAACTGAGCTATCATTAAAAAGCCGCAAATTTCTTAGCAACTGCGAATTTATCAGGCATAACTAGATACACAAATACTAAAAACGGCAAGTATAAACGCGGCTAAATTTTGTATTTAGGCTCTTTGAATTTCACCACGCACACAAGCATAAGTAGGCTCAAATTTCACCTTCGCTTCATGCCAAATTTCACACATACCCCTGATCTATCATCGCATCAGCCACTTTTCTAAAGCCCGCGATATTTGAGCCAAGCACAAGATTGCCCTCATCGCCAAATTCCTTGCTCGTCTCATAGCTTAACTCAAAGATATGATCCATGATACCGTGAAGCTTCTCATCGACCTCATCAAAGCTCCATGAAGTCATGCTTGCATTTTGCATCATCTCAAGCCCGCTGGTAGCTACTCCGCCGGCATTTGCCGCTTTTGCCGGAGCGAAATAAAAATCCTTTTGCGCCAGCATAAAATTTATCGCGTCCAAAGTACTTGGCATATTTGCCCCTTCTGCTACAAACCTACAGCCGTTAGCATAAAGCGTCTTAATATCCGCAAGTCGCAGCTCGTTTTGCGTTGCACACGGAAACGCTCCGTCGCAAGGCGTGTTCCACACCGCGTTTCTGCCTTGCTCATAATCGCTAACAGGAGTAAATTTAGCATGCGGACGAAAATTCAAATACTCGCTTATGCGTCCTCTTTGCACCTCTTTGATCTCTCTAAGAGCGTTTATATCGATGCCCTCACCATCGTAAATAAACCCGCTAGAGTCAGAAGCCGTTATCGGCAAAGCGCCCACGTCATAAAGCTTTTTAATCGTATAAATAGCCACGTTACCAGAGCCACTCACTGCGCATTTTTTACCTTCCAGGCTAAGTCCTGCGCGTCTTAACATATTTTGCGTAAAATAAACAACTCCATATCCCGTAGCCTCCGTCCTAGCCAGACTTCCGCCCCAGTTTAGCCCCTTGCCCGTAAAAATTCCGTCAAATTTGCCCGTAAGCTTCTTATACTGACCAAACATATATCCGATTTCGCGCGCTCCCACGCCGATATCGCCTGCTGGCACATCGGTCGTATCGCCGATATGTCGGTAAAGTTCGTTCATGAAAGAGTGACAAAATCGCATGATCTCGTTATCGCTCTTTCCTTTAGGATCAAAGTTGCTTCCGCCCTTTGCGCCGCCTATTCGCACGCCAGTAAGAGAATTTTTAAAAATCTGCTCGAATCCAAGAAATTTCAAAACTCCAAGATCAACGCTCGGATGAAACCTAAGCCCGCCCTTATAAGGGCCTACAGCAGAGTTAAACTGGATGCGATATCCGTTGTGAACGTGCACGCTACCGTCATCGCCCGTATATGTAACGCGAAATATCACGCTTCTTTCAGGCACCGTGATGCGCTCTAAGATGGCGTGCTTTTGGTATTTACTTTCTCTTTTTAAAAGCGGCTCAAGGCTATAAAGCACTTCGGTTGCAGCTTGCACGAACACATCTTGCCCGGGATTTGCTCTTTTGATATGTTCCATCATTTTGCTTACATACTCACTCACGCCATCTCCTTTGTAACAATTTATGGTGAAATATTAGCACGATATGATTTTTTATTTTTTTAAATTTAAATTTATATTTTTATCTTAGTCATTTAATGTTACATATCGAAACTATGAGTAAATAGACCCAGTAAAACAGAAACAAATTTACACAGATAAAATATTTTGTTTGGAATTTAAATTTGATAAATTGAAATCTTATATAACCTAATTACTCAATATATAAAAAGTAAGTGCGTTTTGAGTTTATGATTTATCTATCTTATCTTTTTTAAATTTATTTTTGATAGTTTGTAGATTTTCGAGCTTGAATTTTCTTGAAAATTTTCATCAACAACGACATCAGCAACACTTCTAGCCCAAGCTTCGTCAAATTTCTCCGAGCTTAAATTTGCACTGCTTGAGTAAAACCAGCCATTTTGATCAAGAAATTTAGCGTGCGCACACTCTTTGACGACCCGCACGGCCTTTAAATTCGGATATAAAAATGTAGTTTTTCTTGCTCGGCGCACCAAATTTTTAAATTTACCAGGAACCCGCACAAGCGTTTTTAGCTCGCTAAATTTTGACGTAGTGATAAGGCAAGGCTTATGCAAAGGGCGGTTTTTTAAGCGGTTTATCTCCTTAAAATCCTTGCTTAAAAATCCCGCCGTAGTGTCTGTTTGCGCTAGGTAGATCAAAATTTTCCTTTTATTAAAAGATAAATCATTTGTGAGTTTATCGCTGTAAAATTATAGCTAGCTTAAATCTATAAATTTACATTAGATAAGGCTTGAATTTATCTTTGAAATAAGCTTCAAATCGGAAATTTTACCCTTAAATTTATTCAAATTTTGATCTAACTCTCTTTTCCTATCCAAAGAAATTTTTATAAACTCATCCTCTTTTTCTATGCCTACAAATTTTCGCCCAAGTAAATTTGCAGCGATTCCGGTTGTACTTGAACCGCTAAAAGGATCGCAAATAACCGATTTTTCATTGCTTGCCATCAATATCAATCTAACCAAAAGCGAAAGCGGTTTTTGAGTCGGATGCTTACCGCAAGCTTTCTCCCAAGGCGCAATAGCCGCAAAACTCCAAACATCCTTCATCTGCTTATCATTATTTAGCTTTTTCATGAGCTCGTAGTTAAAGATATGCTTATGCTTTTCGCTCTTTCTCGCCCATATGATCTGCTCGGTAGAGTGCGTAAGATACCTGCAACTAAAATTTGGCGGCGGATTTGTCTTTTGCCATGTGATGATATTTAAAATTTTATAATCAAGCTTCTGCAAAGCCCGCCCGATAGAAAAGATATTATGATACGTTCCACTTATCATCACGCTCCCGTTGTCCGTTAGCGCATTTTTTGCTAAATTTAACCAAGCTAGGTTAAACTCGTCAATCTCGTCTATACCATAACTCTTATCCCACGCCCCTTTATTGACGCTAACTATCCGCCCGCTTTGGATACTTAAGCCGTTGTTTGATAAAAAATAGGGCGGATCGGCAAAGATTAGATCAAATTCTTTTGTGAATTTCGGCAAGATTTCAAAGCAATCGCCTTGGATAAGATTAAACTCGCTTGTCATATTATCTATCATTTTTTATCTCGCGAGTAAAAAGATGAAGCGTGGCTAAGTTATAAATCTTAACGTTCTCATAGGCTTCTTGAAGTTTGTTTTTAGCATTTAACCAGCCTTGCCCATCCGTTATCCAGATAAATTCAAATCCGTTAAATTTTGAAATTTCTTGAGCGATTTTTGTATAGGCTCTTGCTACCTCATTTAATTTTGAGCCTCCTACGCTATAAAAATTCGTTTCAATCAGAAAGGTTATATTATCTGCTTTTACTACAAAGTCAAATACTTTGTTATCGCTACCTAAATTTAAGCCGAGCTCTTGGCTACTAACTTCAG
>NZ_LIWQ01000017.1:0-55388 GCF_012978795.1 Campylobacter sp. RM16188
ATCGAAAATATATTAATCTCATATTACTCATTTGCAGTATAATTAGTTTAAATTTATCATTCGGAGGCAAATTTGAAAGGCGATGAGAATTTAAAAAACTACTTTTCAAAGCTGGACTTAAGCGGTGAAATTTCAGACAAATTTTTAGATCAATTCATGAAAGATCTTATAATACACCGCACTCTTGTAATTTCCGGGCTTGAATTTGCCTTCGCAGAAATTGAAATTTATCTATCAAGCAAAGATAAAAACGTCTATAAAAGAGACACAAAAGCGGGTGAAATTTTCTTTCACAACTTTGGCTTTGATATCTGTTTTGCAACTAAAGATGGCAAATTTGGCGGAGTGCTTATCCGATCTTTAAGACAAATTTATCCTGAAAACAAGAGCGAATTTATCCTCGGACCAAGACGGTGCATGAGTAAAATTTTAAACTCAACTATCAACGAGCTAAATTTCGCACTTGAAATCTCCAAAGATAAAGAAAATTTTGGCTCTAGAAGCCAAAGGATAAGAAGAGAGATAGATAAAAAGCCTTTAAGATTTACAAGCGAGAGTTTTGAAAATTTTATCGCAAGCAACGATAAAGAGGCTAAAATTTATAAAACATCTTTAAAACGTTACGAGCGTTAAAAACTTGGCGATTTATCGCTCGCATATCAAGTCTAAAGCTATCAATTCGCAGTCATTTGCAAATTTATCTATAAACAAAATGATCGTCGCTTTTAAAATCCACTACCTCAAAAGTGCCTTTCCATGCAAAAATATAGATAAAAAAGCTAACAAGCAGAAAAATTCCGCCAAAGAAGCTTAAAAAATCCAAAACAACCATCACAAAGCCGGCAGAGTAAAACACGATATATTTCCTAAAAAGCCCGTTGCGAGTAAGACGCGCAAGCTCGGAAAATACGTTAAATTGAATCATGAACACATATATAAGCAAAGCTAGAGTCGCAAGCTTAACCGCTACTATCAAATTTGCAAATTCAAGCATCAAGCTTGACGCTATAATCATAACCGCCGAAAAACCGATCAAAATAAACATAGATTTAGCGTAATTAGTATGTATATCGCGGCTTTGCGAGATAGTGGCGATATTTTTTAACGCACAATAAGTTAGCATCATCCCCGAAATAATCGCAACAACTTCAAGGACCTCTTGCTTTTTGCCAAAAACATCAAAAAACACTATATATATTTTGATCAAAGCAGGCAAGAGTGCAGATGAAATTCCTTGCCATTTAGCAACCGACAGCAATTCGTAATCTCTTGCCGCTTTTATCGTCTGCTCGCTTCTTTGGGGCTCTTTTTGAGGATCATTTTCAGCCGGCTTGCTTTCATCTTCAGGCTGTATAATAAATATATTTTTAGCTTGAGTGCCTTCCGGCCTAAAGCGAACTCTATCGCCGATAGCGGCTATGGCGTTTTTGCAATCATCTTCGCTGAATTTGTAGTATTTACCGTCATCGGCGGCTATAGTATCGGCATTTAGAACCGTTCCTTTCATAAACTCTCCTTGCAAGAACGATTTTACTTGACAAACAAGCCAATTATAGCAAACTTAATAAATTTAAGATGATTTATACATCTAAGCAATAATTCAGTAGCATAAACAGTCTTCGTAATAAATACAAATTTTACGCTAACTCATCCAAATTTTACGGTTTAAATTTAGATCGCGGACGATACTTATGAAGCTTTTTATCTCGTTTTCATATCCCGCGATCGCTTTGCTTTTGCCGACTAACATCTGCGACATATCAGGCTCAAAACTATCCTTGTCCATATCAATTGCCATATAAATTTTATCGGCTATCAAAACGACGTTCATAGGGCAATTAAACCTGCGCTCAAGATACCTAAACTGCTGCATAAGATAAGGAGTTAGAGCATATCTAGCACCGATCTGATCGGTCGTATAGACATCAAATATCTCTTCAAATTCCACATCGTCCATATAAGCTTTATGCCCGTATCTTTTAAATTTGGTAGAAAAATCCTTGTGCCTAATTTGCGTTACACAGCTTAATTTCTTATGAAAATCCGCTACAAAAACTACGCCCAAAAACTGCACGCTTTGTCTTTTGCCGTTTTTAGTTTCGATAGTTTTTGACGCTCGCACATCGCTAAATTTGATATTTACGCCATCCACATCGCCAAATATCAAGTCGTTGCCAGTGTATTTATCGATACCCGAAGTATCGTAAAGCACCTCAAAATGCCCTATATGCACAAATTCCGTTCTACTGTAATTAAGCCCTAAATTTTCAACTATCTTTTGTATCACTTGTTGCTTAAATTTCTTCGTAAAATCCTCGGTAAGCATGTTTTTAAAAAATCCAAGCAAGCCAAAAAAACAGACGACACAAACTAACACACTTTGAGATATATCTCCCGTAAGGTTATACAAAACCCCGCCGGTAAAGAGGCTGATAGAAGCTACCAATATCCTCATACGAGTGAGTTTGGCGTTAATTTTTTTGCGCTCAAGCTCCAAAAGAGCCAAATCAGTCACGTTTAAAAAGCTCGCTTACATTATGGTTTGCGCGTTCATTTTCAGGAGCTTTGAAAAACGCCGCCTTTTTGAAATTCATCAAATTTGCAACGATATTTGAAGGAAACATCTCAACGGCATTGTTATACTGCGTAACTGCGGCGTTATAAGCCCTTCTGGCTGCTGAAATTTGCTCTTCGACCTCGTTTAGGCTCTTTTGTAAAGTTAATATATTTTCATTTGCTTTTAGCTCAGGATAGTTCTCGACCGCAACTTTTAAATTCGGCATAAGCCCTGAAATTTCGCTGTTTAGATCAAATTTTTGCTCGCTTGTCATAGCTCCTTGCGCACTTGATCTAAGTGCGGTAATGCGCTCTAAAAGGGATTTTTCATGCACCAGATACTCTTTTACGGAAGCTACCAAATTTGGTATGAGATCATAGCGACGCTTAAGCTGAGTATCGACTCCCGATTCGATATTTGAAACTTGATTTCGCTTCATAACAAGCGAGTTGTATATAAGCACAAAAGGCAAAACAAGGGCAACAAAAGCCCCTAAAGCATAATACATCTCTCATCCTTTTTGTTTAAAATTTTAAATAAAGTATATCAAAAATAGGGTTAAAATTTATAATTAATTATTATGAAGAGTGCGAAGGATATGATCTGAATTTGTAGCCGCAAATTTCATCACGACTACAAAATTTTAGTTTATTTTACTCTTTTGATTTTGCCATTCTGCGTCTTATAGTCGGGTCAAGATAGCGTTTTCTGACACGAATATTTACAGGCGTTACTTCGACCAGCTCATCTTCTTCGATCCATTCAAGAGCGCGCTCAAGACTTAGTTTTCTAGGAGGAACAAGCTTGATCGCATCATCGCTTCCGCTTGCGCGCACGTTGGTTAAATTTTTACCTTTGATAGGATTTACGTCAAGGTCGTTTGGACGGCTATGCTCTCCGATTATCATACCCACATAAACCTTAGTCTGCGGATCGACAAAAAGCACGCCGCGATCTTGCAAGTTAAATAGCGAATACGCAAGCGTTACGCCGTTTTCCATAGAAACCAGCGCGCCGTTGCCTCTTTGCTCCACGCTTCCGCTAAGCGGGCGGAATTCCAAAAAGCTATGATTCATCACGCCTTCGCCTTTGGTATCTGTTAAGAACTGACTTCTAAAGCCGATTAATCCGCGCGCAGGGATTTCAAATTCGATTCTGGTTTGTCCGTCACCCGTAGGACTCATCGAAACCATTTCAGCCTTTCTTCGACCAAGTTTTTCTATAACCGTTCCGCTAAATTCATCAGGCACGTCTATCACAAGCAGCTCAAAAGGCTCGCATCTTACGCCTTCGATCTCTTTTACGATTACTTCAGGTCTGCCAAGACAAAATTCAAAGCCCTCTCGGCGCATATTTTCAGCCAAGATCGTTATCTGAAGCTCGCCCCGCCCGCTAACTTTAAATTTCCCTTCGCCTTGGTTTTCATACTTCATCGCGATATTTGTCTTCATCTCGTTTGCAAGTCGCTCATCAATCTTATTTGACGTTACGTGTTTGCCTTCCGTTCCCGCAAGCGGGCTATCGTTAACCGAAAAAACTACGCTCAAAGTAGGCTCTTCTATGCGAAGCGGATCAAGCGGCATAGGCGAATTTGGATCAACCACGCTATCACCCACGTCAAGCGCGTCAAATCCCGCAATCGCCACTATATCGCCCACTCCGGCTTCTTCTATATCACGTCTTTCAAGCCCCAAAAATCCGATGAGTTTTGAAATTCTACCCGTTGATTTCGTGCCGTCCGCTTTGGCTAGCATTACGTTTTGGTTTTTAGAAATTTTGCCGTTAAAAATTCTCGCAATACCTATTTTGCCCACATAATTATCATAATCAAGCGTGAAAACTTGAAGCTGCAAAGGATTTTCCAAATTTCCGCTAGGCTCAGGCACATGCGCTAAAATCGTCTCAAAAAGCGGCTTCATATCGACATTTTCATCGCTTAAATTTAACTTTGCATAACCGTTTCTAGCAGCTGCATAAACAACAGGGAATTCAAGCTGCTCGTCATTTGCTTCAAGAGCCACGAAAAGATCAAAAATTTCATTTACTACGCGATCAGGATCGCCTGCAGGCTTATCTATCTTATTTACCACAACTATCGGGCGAAGACCCAAAGAAAGAGCCTTTTTAACAACGAATTTGGTTTGTGGCATAACGCCTTCTTGCGCATCCACAAGCAAAAGCACGCCGTCAACCATCTTTAACACACGCTCAACCTCACCGCCAAAATCCGCGTGCCCCGGAGTGTCGATGATGTTTATCTTTGTATCTTTGTATTTTATCGCGGTGTTTTTTGAAAGGATCGTGATACCGCGCTCTCTTTCGATATCGTTACTATCCATAACACGCTCGCCGACGTTTTGATGCTCGTTAAATGTGCCTGATTGTTTAAGCAGCTCATCAACCATCGTCGTCTTGCCGTGATCAACGTGCGCGATGACGGCTATATTTCTAATCTTTTCCAAAATTTTATCTCCAATTTCCTCAAAATAAGTCCGATTATATCTAAATTTTTCTTACATTTTTAATAGGATAAATTTGGAATGAAATTTGCATACAAATTAGAAGTTAAATTTTAAAGGGGCGATTTATGCAAACTTCCCAGAGCAAAATTCTCTCGTTTGACGCTAGTATAGCAGGCGGCATTAAGCAGCAGCCAAATACAAACTCAAGCAGCGAAGAAAACGGCGAATTTCTATCTTTGGTTCTTGAGGCCGCAGCGGGCAAGGGCGAAAATTTAGATGAAAAAGATATAAAAAATATCGTAAATTCCATAAACATGTCGGCTCAAAAAAGAGCGCAATCCGAGCAAAAGAGCGAGGATATAAACGTAAAAGAAATTTTAGGCGACGAAGAGGCGGGCAAGATTTTTACAAACGTTACGTTTATGCAGCTTTTGCAAATCCTTGAGATGTTAAACGGCGGCGAGAAAATTTCCAAATTTCCAAATTTCACCGCTCCGCTTGCCAAAGCTCTTTCAAATGAAGCGACTATCCATGAGCTAAAAGGTGCAAAAAATATCCATGAGCTAATTGCCATTGCTAAAAAGCTAAATTTAGGGCTTGAAAAGATAACGATAAGCAAAGAGCATGCTAGCGAACTAAGCGCTAAATTTCCGAATTTAGGCAAAAAAGAATTTTTTCTACCGGTAAAACCTGCTGAAATTTATAGCATGGAGCTAAAAGCAAAAGTTGAAGAAGCCTTGCAGCTTAGCAAAGACGATGCCCAGCCCGTTAGGCTAAATAAGCTCCTGCAAGAGATTTCAAAAGAAATAGCAAACGAAGCAAGAGCGAATTTAAGCTCAAATTTAGGGGATAAGCAGACTCCAAAAGTGGATAATTTAAAGTCCGCTCAAGTTCAAATTTCAAATGAAAATTTAATAAAAAGCATTGCAAATAGCGAAACAATAAAAGAGGCAGTGGCTCAAAACATACAAAAAGAAATTCAAAAAGAGTCCATAAAAGCAGATATCTCAAAATCCGAAATTTTAAAAGCAGACGAAAAAAGCCTAAATACAAGCAAGGTAAATTTGCAAAGCTTGCTTTATCCTCAAAGAGAACAAAGCGAAACTAACGGAGAACAAAGTAGCCCAAACAGCGAAAGCGAGCTAAATTCCATGGTGCGTGAGATAATGCAAAACGCAAGAAGTCAAAGCAAAAATTTACAGCTTGTAAAACAGACGTTTGATAACTTTAACACTACTCTAAAAGAGCAGGTTGAAGCTTACAAATCGCCTTTTATGCGCTTTAACATTACGCTCAATCCGTTAAATTTAGGCGAGGTTGAGATTACGATGGTAAATCGCGGAAACAACCTGCATATAAATTTTAACTCCACGACGCAAACCATGAATTTGTTTTTGCAAAATCAGGCGGAATTTAAAGCGAGCTTAGTTAATATGGGTTTTACCGAGCTTGAGATGAATTTTAGCGATCAAAATCAAAGAAAAGATCAAGGCGGCAAAGCATATAAAGGTTCGAAATTAACAGAAAACGAAGGCATGGAGATAGCCGAAAGTCCTATGCTTGAAATCGTATTACCGAAGTATATTTAATAATCAAAAAAGGAAAAAATATGGCTACAAATATCAATAACGGCTTAGGCTCAAATCAATTCACAATCGACAAAATGAAAGCGCAAAAAGAGGCTGAAGCACTTGCTAAAGCAAACGGAACAAATCCTAGAGCACAACTTGATAAGGATGCGTTTATGAAACTTCTTTTAACAGAACTTCAATACCAAGATCCGACGAGTCCTATGGATAGCGAAAAGATGCTCACGCAGACATCCCAACTTGCCACTCTTGAAACTCAAGAAAACACAAATCAGATGATGAAAAAACTGGCGGATCAGCTTAAGATGAGTACAAGTATGTATGCGGTTTCGGCTCTTGGCAAGATGGCAAACGTAGGCGAAAGCATAATAGTAAAAACCGATAAATCAACTAATATTAAATTTAACGGCTACTTCGAAAAAGACGCCACTGAAGGCACTTACACTATCAAAGACAAAGAAGGAAACGTCATAAGAAAGCAGACCTTTAAAGACGCTAAAGCTGGAGTTTTTGCCCTTGAGTGGGACGGCAAGGACAACTCCGGCAACGAAGTAAAAGCTGGCGTTTATAATGTAGAGATAGCCTACAAAGACAAAGACGGCAAAGATCACAACAGCGGCACGGGCACATACCCTGTCGAGGCGATTAGATTTGTCGATGGAGAAGCGCAGGTAAAAATCGCAGGGCAATATGTAAATTTAAGCGCGATTAAAGAATTTACCGAACCTAAAAAAGGATAAGAGATGGTAAGAAGCTTTTATAACGGAGTAAGCGGAGTTAAGACGCAAAATTTCGGCATGGACGTTTGGGCGAACAATATCTCAAACATAAACAATGTCGGCTTTACGGCTTCTATCCCTGAGTTTAAAAGCATCTTTTATCAAAGCGTCATAAGCGCGGGCAACAAGCCGACAACCGATCAAGCCGGGCTTGGAGCATCCAGACAAACTACTGCTCTTAGTTTTTACAAACAAGGCTCGATGATAGCTACTGACAACAGGCTTGATATGGCGATACAAGGCGACGGGTTTTTTGGAGTGCTTGATAGAAACGGGCAGACTTACTACACCCGCACGGGGTCTTTTGGCGTAGATAAAGAGGGGTATTTGGTAGATAATAGCGGCAGATACGTAACAGGTGTGCAAAATCCGCTAACTAGCGTAACTCCTAGCAAAAACGCTCTGCAAATTTTTGGCAAAACTCACTCCATTACGCCTTATCTTGAGGCTTATACCTTGGCTGCCGCAAGCGATCTTGAGCTTGGAGATATCGCCTCTCAAGGCAAAATAAAACTGCCTGATTTTTTATATCTACCATCCGAAGTAACGACAAAAATTTCTTATAAAGGCAACTTAAACTCAAGCATCATAAAAGAGCAAGTTGAACTGCCGATTGATGAAAAAACTTACGTAAGCAACGTAGATCTTGCCACAAGAAGGATAAATTTAAGCGGAAAAATAGAAAAAAGCGACACTATATTCGAACCAAAAGAGGGCAATATGGTGCGAGTAAATTTAACCGACGCAAACGGGATAAAAACTTCGGTAATCGGCGCGCTTGATAAAGAGGGCAATTGGGTCATAAACGAGCCGCTACCTGCGACGTTTGATCTTACTAAACCTCTTAGCATAAGCGCAACATTAACAACCGTGCAGGAAAAAGCAAACAAAGAGAAATTCGTAACCGAACTATACGGACCAAACGGCGAGAAAAACACCCTTATGATTGATTTTACGAAAAAAATCCCTCAAGGCGCAAACCAAACAATCTGGCAAGCCGTAGCTACCGTAACAGCGCCTGATAAAAGCGTGCTTTCAACTTCAAAGGGCGAATTTGTATTTGGTGATAAAGGTACGCTCATCTCACACACTTTGAGCGGGCTTAGTAATGGAGGAACTCCTCTAAAAATCGACTTTGGCTCGCAAACTCCGGCAGGATACGTTGGGCTAACAAGCAGTGCAGGAGCAAAAACTCTATCCGTAACCAAAGACGGCGGCGCAGAAGGAATTCTCAAAGAGTATTTCACAAACAGCAGCGGAAATATCCTTGCAAGCTTTACTAACGGCAAATCAATAGCCGTAGGCAAGGTTGCGCTTTATCACTTTCAAAACAAGCAAGGATTAGCAAAGCTTGGCGAAAATATCTACGCTCAAAGTGCAAATTCTGGTGTACCGATATTTTACAAAGATAAAAGCGGTAAGAGTATCTACGGGGCAAAAGTCGCAAGCTCGACGCTGGAGCAGTCAAATGTAAATTTGGCCCAAGCGCTAACCGAGGTAATCGCCATACAAAAGGCATTTGACGCAAACGCAAAAAGTATCACGACAAGCGATGATATGATAAAAACGGCGATAAATTTAAGAAGATAACTCTTCTCTTTCGGCGAGTTTAGTTAAGCGCTATATTCGCCGAATTTATAAATTTCAATTGAAACTTAAAAATATAAAATAAATTTATTCCAAGCTAAGACTTGATTTTGTAAAATTATGATACCGATTTTCATTATAATAGCAAATCGGCAAGAAAGTTGCCAAGAGATAGGATATGTAAAATAACTTATTAAATATATACACCTATATATTAGCTCTTTTAAAAATACTAAATTTAGTCTAAAAGGATAAAAATGGAAGAATTTGAAAAGATAAATTTATATCTTGAAGAGGTAAAGATACAAATCAATCAAGCAACCGGCAGATTAATTGATACAAATAAAGATTTTAAAGACATCAAAACTTTACAATCGTCATTTTACGTCTATAACGCGTTAAAAAAGATATATGAAATTTATCCCGAGTTAAATGAAAGCATGGGTAAAGGACTTGACGGAAGCGAAGAAAAACGAATAAAATTTGAGAATTTGGGTTGGATATTTAAAGAGGCAATCAACCTAGAAAATCAAAATAGATTAACAACCGCCATAGAGCTATACGAAGAGCTGCTTGCTAAAGCAGACGAAGGATACTTCAAGTTTTTTGCACAAGCTGGAATTTATCGCTGCAAGAATCAAATTCCAAAAACAAAAGACGAGCCTTCAAAAGAGCCTTTAAAGCAAGCGAATTTGGAAATAGGCTGTGCTTTAAACTATCTTCAGGAAGTAATTTGCATGCTTGAGATTATGCAAAAGGATAAATTCAAGTCGTGTGACGATATAAAAAAAGAAGTTGCTACTGCTGCGTTTTATCTAATTTCAGCCAAGCAAAAACTGGGCGAAAATAGCTTGCAAGAAGGCTTATCTCAGGCTTTAAAGCAAGAGTATGACGAACTAATTAGCGCTCTTAAAAATGCTAGCGAGCTTGAAAAGAAAGGCGAGCTTAAAGATGCAAGAGAATTTTACGCCAAAATTTCAAGCTCAAATTTACACTATTTTTCACTTCGTGGCGAAGCGGGTCTTTATCGCTGCGACCAAGACAGAAAGACTAAATAAATTTTTATAATTTCCTATTATACAGCCCTATGCAAATAACTCTAGGGCTTAATTTAAACGCCTTTAAAGGCTTTTAAATTTTATCTTAGATAAAATCTTTATCACAACTTAATTCAGATGAAAGATAAACTATGGAAAGAAAAAGAATTTACAACCCGAGTTCAGATGAAACGCTAACCGACAGGCGCGTTTTTAACGGTAATCCGCACGGAATTTTAAATTTCACTAAAGCCAAATACCAATGGGCGCTTAAGCTTTGGGATCTGATGGAAGCTAACACTTGGTTTCCAAAAGAGGTCGATACAACCGATGACGTGCGCGACTACACATACAACCTAACCGAAGCTGAAAAGCGCATGTATGATCTGGTTTGGAGCCAGCTTATCTCTATGGACAGCTTTCAGACAAACAACCTCGCAGACAACATCAACCCATATATCACGGCTCCTGAAATCAACGCGTGTCTAGCGCGCCAAGCGTATGAGGAGGCAAACCACAGTAAATCTTACGCTGTTATGGTTGAAGCGATTTGCGATAACACCGATCTTATCTACGAGATGGAAAAGCACGATGACGTACTGCGCGAGAAAAACGACTACATCTCAAGCGTATATGAAGAGCTTGCGGGAGAGGTTACCGATGAAAAGCTCTTGCTTGCGATGGTGGCAAATCAAATTTTAGAAGGAATTTATTTTTACAGCGGTTTTATGGCGATTTATGCATTGGCTCGTGCGGGCAAAATGCTTGGAAGCGCGCAGATGATTAGATTTATTCAGCGCGACGAGATCACCCACCTGCTGCTCTTTCAAAACATGATAAATTCGGTTCGAAACGAGCGCCCGGATCTCTTTACGCCTGAAATCGAGGCTAAAATTTATGATATGTTCAAAAAAGCCGGTGAGCTTGAGATAAAGTGGGGCAAATACATCACTCAAAATCAGATAATGGGGCTAACGGGCGAGATAATCGAAGAGTACATCCACTATCTAATCGATCAGCGCCTAGTAGCGATCAAGCTAAACAAAATTTACAACGCTTCCCATCCGATAAAATGGGTTGATGACTTTGCTAAATTTAACGATCAAAAGGCGAATTTCTTTGAAGGAAAAGTCACAAACTACTCAAAAGGAAGCTTGAGTTTTGACGATTTCTAACGAAATTTGTGAACTGAATTTAGTTCCCGTTACGCTTTTTGCAAAGGATTATGAAGGCAGACTGAAAGAATTGGCAAATTTTATTAAAAACACGCCTTCAAATTCGCTCATTTTAGCTAGTGAGCTTTGTATAAGCGGATATGATTTTAACGGTCTTTTAAAGAGTAAAAGCGATACAAGCACGCTTGATAAGCTTGATAATAAGCTTGTAAAAAAACTTAAAGAAGTGCTTGAGGCGGATAAATTTCTTGGCTTTACGCACTTAACAAGCTTCAAGCACGAAGACGATGCTAAAAAACAAAGTCAAAAAAGCCAACAAAGAACTAAAATTTATAACGAATTCTTGCTTTTAAATTCGGCTGAAATTTTTCACAAACAAGCCAAACACAAGCTGTTTAAGCCGAATTTAGAAGATGAAAAATTTGACACAGGGGGTGAAGAGGGCATAAGAATTTTTGAGTTTTACAATATAAAGATAGGTGTTTTAATCTGCTTTGAACTTAGATTTGCGGAATTTTGGGTAAAGTTACAAGAGTGTGACATAATCTTAGCGCCCGCAATGTGGGGAAAAGCCAGAGAAGAAGCTTATATGACGCTTTGTAAGGCTTTAGCAATAGTTAATAATTGCTTTGTTGTGGCATCAAGCTCGCTTGATTTGGAATTTAGCGGAGTATTTTTGCCAAGCGGTGAGTTCAAAAAAGAGGTGAAATTTGATAAAAACCTCATCGTAAAAGCTAGGCAAAGCATAGGAAAATAGGTAAAAAATATGACTGGATTAGAAATTTCAAAATGTACTATTATGGCTGACGAGATAGCTGACGAGCTGATATTGTCGCCGGAACTTTATAAAGCACTAAGGCAAACTCCAAGAGGGGTCTTTGCTCCGGTCAGCACGCACGCTTACAAACTTGATGCGCAGCCCATAAGCGGCAATCAGTGGATAAGCTCGCCATTAACGGTCGCCAAGATGACTTTGGCGCTTGAGGCGGACGGTGTTGATAATGTGCTTGAGATAGGATGCGGAAGTGGGTATCAGGCTGCCATTTTGGCAAAGCTGGCTCACAGGGTTTTTAGCGTGGAGAGGATAGAAAAGCTTGCAACCGAAGCTAAAAAGAGGTTCGAAACTCTTAACATCAAAAACATCCACGTTAGATATGATGACGGCAACAACGGCTGGAAAAGCTATGCGCCGTATGATAGAATTTTGCTCTCGGCAGCGACTGAAAGCGTGCCGCAAAATTTGTTTAATCAGCTTAAAAATGGCGGAATTTTGGTTGCTCCAATCAAAAAAGGAGACAAACAATACATCGTCAAATTTCAAAAAGACGACAATGGAAATATCCGCGAAACGAAGCTTGATGAGTGCATGTTTGTGCCACTTTTAAAAGGCAGAGAGTAATATTAACAATAAAAGTGTATAGTTAATGCACAAATTTTCCAACAAGGAGCTAAAATGGCAACAGATCGCGAACTAATCAACTTCTCAGAAGAGCATGAGCTAAACTCAATACTTGCAAAACACGGTAAATCCCAAAGTGCGACTAACCGTAAAGTGCTTTGCGAGATCGGCAAAGAGTGCAAGGAAAAGCTTGGCAAAACTATCTTAAAACAAGAGGATCTTGACGGGTTCATCAAAAAGCATTTAGATCGCTTGGAAGATAAAAAATAGATCTATTTTTTAAGCCCGAGATGTTTCGGGCTTTTATCAAATTTACTTTTTACAAGTCGCTTGAGTCGAATTTAAACTCTCCAAACACATTTCCGTTAAACCTATAGCTCCAAATAACGCTATTTGTATAGTCTTGGAAATCCGATAATGTAGTGTAATACAAATTTTTGATAATATTTCTTTGCACGTCAAAAAATAGCTTCTTTGCAATGTCGTCTATTCTCACTGGAATATTGCTACTTGTATTTTCGGTAATTTGTTTTAGAAAATTTCTTCACAAGAGTGTGCAAAAGAATAGATGTTTAAGACGACCAAAAATACAGAGAAAAAATATTTGTTTCATTTTAAAATCCAAATTTTAGCGCACATACGACTTGCAATCCTTTGGCGTATAACCAAATTCTGCAAATTTTTTGCCGCCAAACTCATATAGCCAAACAACTTTCTGCGTATAAGCATGAAGCCCTCTAAATGCGTTACAATAATTAACTCCAAGGATAGCGCTTTGCTTGTATTTGAAATTCTCGATATCCTCAGCCTTAAACTCTGAAATTTTGAAATTTGCGCTATCTTTTAGCTCATATTTATAAGTAAGCACGCCCTCTTTGCACTCAGCGCCCATAAGAGTTACGGAGTCATCTATCTTTTCGGGAGCATTTTTATTTAGCTCCAAAAGCATCTCTTTCATATCTTTACTATCGCACAACTTGCCATCGGCAAAAGCAAAATTTAGGCTAGAAAACGCTAAAAATACCGCTAAAACAGCTCTTTTCATTTTCCGTCTCAAACTATCTCTTTAACTAAAAGTTGCGGCGTGATAAGTCCGCGAAACGAATTTTTAGAGACCGAAACGACTAAATTTATGCTATCTCCGATGTGAGGCTGCCTATCGAAGTTAAAAAACAGCGCTTCAAGGCTCTTGCCTTCTTTTTGTAAGATAAGCTTTAAGTGGTTTTGCTCTCTGCCGATAAGCTTTTTGTTTTTTACGATGACCTCGTTTAGCCTAAAGAGCGGACGCGGATTTTTCTGTCCGTAAGGCTCGAAAAATTCCAAAATTTCAAGCAATTCAAAGTCAATCTCGCTAGCCCTTATCTCCCCTAAAAGCTCATCGGAGCTAACAAAATCATGCATATCCATTAAAAAGCAAGCTTGATTTATCGCCGTTTTAAAGGCTTCTAAGTTGCAAGGATCTATCACTATACCGGCAGCGCCCTTGTGTCCGCCGTATCCGCTTAAAAGCTCTTCATGCTTTGCGATAAGAGAGAGTATATCGATCTTGCCGACACTTCTTGCACTTCCTTTTGCACGGTTTTCATCGATACTAAAGACGATCGCAGGCTTTTTAAAGTGCTTTGCAAGGCGACTTGCGACTATGCCGATAACGCCTTCGTGCCAGTCTTTGCCCCATGTTACGATGATATTTTCATCCTCTTTTACATCTTTTAACGAGCACTCATAAAGCATTCTCTCCTCTTCTTTGCGAGAGTTGTTAAAATCAACGATCATGTCAAGATATAAGTTGGCTTCGTCTATGTTTTTGGTATGTAAGAATTTAAACGAATTTATCGCATCATCCATTCTTCCTGAGGAATTTATAAGAGGAGCGATGAGAAAACTTATATCATCGCACTCAAATTTATCCTTGCCGTAAAACTGTTTAATAGCCGTAAATGCGGCGCGCTTAGATGAATTTAGCTTGATTATGCCAAGCTTAACGAGCATGCGATTTAGATCCCTTAACTCCATCATGTCAGCAATTATCGCAATCGCTAAAAGATCGATAAATTTCGCCATATCGTATTCAATCTTTAGCACGTCCTTTAGCGCACCCACCAGATACCAAGCCACTTGCGCGCCGCAAATTTCGATATTTGGGAAAGGGCAGTCTTTTTGCTTTGGATTTATGATCGCGTAAGCATCGGGCAAAATTTCAGGCGGCATGTGATGATCTGTTATAATCAGATCGATTTTGTATTTTTTACAAACCTCAGCCGCTTCGGTCGCAGAGATACCGTTATCAACGGTTATGATGAGGTCTGCGTCTCTTACCTCTTCAACGATTTGCGCATTTAAGCCGTATCCGTCGCTAAAGCGGTTTGGTATGCGCACAAAATAGTTACTAACTCCCAAATCATCGAAAAATTCAGCCATGATGACGCTTGCGATAACTCCGTCCACGTCGTAATCACCCACTACGACGATCTTTTCTTCGCGCATTATCGCCTCTTTTATGCGATTTGCGCCCTTAAAGATATCTTTTAACGCATCAGGCGTGGGAATTTCTGAAATCTTTTTATGCAAATCCTTGCTAAAACGTTCGTTCAGTAACTCCCTTATGTCATTTTTACTTAACATGATTTTTTATCGACGCGTCGATAAAATTCAAAATCACTGCATTTGGGTTGGTTAGGCGAGATGTAAATTCGGGGTGAAACTGCACGCCTACAAACCAAGGATGAGAGTTTAGCTCGACAACTTCGATTAGTCCGTCGCTCTCTCCGCTTACGATAAGTCCCGCTTTTTCAAATTCGCCTCTATATTTCGGATTGGCTTCGTAGCGATGTCTGTGACGCTCTTTTACCTCTTTTGCTCCGCCGTAAATCTCGCTTAAAAGCGAATCCTTCTTTATCTCACAGCTATAAGCTCCAAGCCTCATCGTGCCTCCGATCGGGCTTTGGTGAGTGCGAATTTGCTTTTCGCCGTTTGCGTCTATGAAACTATCGATCAGATAGATTATGGGATTTATGCACTCTTTATCAAATTCAACCGAATTTGCTCCTTCTAAATGAAGCACGTTTTTTGCAAATTCTATCATCGCAAGCTGCATACCAAGACAAATTCCAAGATACGGGATTTTATTTTCACGAGCAAATTTTATCGCCTGCATCTTGCCGCTTACTCCACGCTCGCCAAATCCGCCTGCAACAAGCACACCATCAACGTCTTTTAACAGTTCTTCAACATTTTCAGCCTCGATTTTTTCGCTATCAATCCACTTTAAATTCACTCTTGCGTCCAAATTTGCACCCGCGTGAATTATGCTTTCCGTAAGGCTTTTGTAGCTCTCTTTAAGATCGACGTATTTACCGACAAAGGCTATGGTAGTCTCTTTTGTAGGCGCTATTATGCGCTTAACGAGACTATCCCAGTTTTTCATGTTTACTTCAAGCTCGCCAAGATTTAAAATTTCAGCTATCGGACTTAGTATATCTTGGTTTAAAAACGTAAGCGGAATTTGATAAATGCTTTGGCTATCAACGCTTTCGATAACGCAGTTTTTCTCGACACCGCAGCTTGACGCGATCTTGTCTTTCAGCTCGCGGTTTAGCGGCTGTTCGCTTCTGCAAATTATCATATCAGGGCTTATACCTATGCGGCGAAGTTCGCCTACGCTGTGCTGAGTAGGCTTTGTTTTAAGCTCGCCCGCAACCTTGATATATGGCACCAGCGTTAGGTGGATATTCATAGCGCGCTTACGACCCACTTCGACTCTAAGCGCACGAATCGCCTCAAGAAACGGCAATCCCTCGATGTCTCCGACAGTTCCGCCTATCTCAACGATGAGGATATCTTGCCCTTCGCCGGCTTTTTTGATACGATCAACGATCTCGCCTACGATATGAGGGATAACTTGGATAGTTTTGCCAAGATAATCGCCTCTGCGCTCCTTTTCTATAACCGAGCTATAAACTCGACCTGTGGTGAAGTTATTATCCTGACTTAAGCTCTCATCCAAAAAGCGCTCATAATGCCCCAAATCAAGATCGGTCTCGGCTCCGTCATCGGTTACAAAGACCTCTCCGTGCTCAAGCGGACTCATAGTGCCCGGATCTACGTTGATATAAGGATCGGCTTTGAGTATGCTTACTTTAAGCCCCGTATTTTTAAGCAGAGTTCCTATACTAGCTGCCGCTATGCCCTTGCCAAGTGAGCTAAGCACGCCACCTGTGATAAATATATACTTCGTCTCTTCACGTAGCTTTTTTTGCCGAGATTTATCCATTGAAATTTCCTCTGTGATTTTATTTTAATGGCTTAATTATAGCTTTTTAAATTTTATAAATGTATAAGAGCGTGTAAAAACTTAAATTTCGTTGCGGATGTTTTTTGAATTTGTAAATATAAAATAAATCCTTAAGCATTTTTGTTATAAACTCTAAGCATTATGATTAAAAAACAGCTAAAAAATATATACGATTTATACATAGACGGCTTTAAAAATATGAAAGTCGGCAAGAGCTTATGGCTTATTATAGCCATTAAACTCGTGATAATGTTTGGAATCTTAAAAGTATTCGTTTTTGATGAAAATTTAAATACAAAATTTAAGAGTGACGAAGAAAAAACCAACTTTGTTATCTTAAATTTGACAAAGGAATAAAATGCAAGAGCTTGCATCGGTTGATTGGTCCAGAGCGCAGTTTGCACTGACTGCAATCTATCACTTTTTATTTGTTCCGCTAACGCTTGGGCTTAGCTTTATCATCGCTATTATGGAGACGATCTACGTAAAAACGGGAAGCGCGGAGTGGAAAAACATCACCAAATTTTGGCTTAAACTATTTGGTATAAATTTCGCCATCGGAGTAGCAACAGGTATCATCATGGAGTTTGAATTCGGTACGAACTGGGCGAACTACAGCTGGTTTGTCGGTGACATATTCGGCGCTCCGCTTGCTATTGAAGGATTACTTGCGTTTTTCCTTGAAAGTACGTTTTTTGCGGTGATGTTTTTTGGCTGGGATAAGGTTAGTAAGAAATTTCACCTCATCTCAACATGGCTTGTAGCTATCGGCTCAAATTTAAGCGCACTTTGGATTTTAATAGCTAACGGCTGGATGCAGTATCCCGTGGGGATGAAATTTAACCCCGACACCGCCAGAATGGAGATGCAAGACTTCTTTGCCGTTGCGCTAAGCCCTGTGGGTATCATCAAATTTCTTCATACGGTTACGAGCGGTTACGTGATATCGGCACTTTTTGTGATCGGAATTTCAGCCTGGTTTATCATCAAAGGCAGACACCTTGTCATGGCTAAAAAAAGCATCATCGTGGGTGCAAGCTTCGGGCTTGTAACATGCCTATTTCTGATGTTTAGCGGCGATGAAAGCGCTTATCAAGTGACAAAAACTCAGCCGATGAAACTTGCCGCTATGGAAGGACTTTATGAAGGAGATACAAGGCAAGGTATCGTGATGGCGGGAATTTTAACGCCAAACAAGCAACCGGGAGACGGACAAAAGCCTTTCATTGTAGATTTTGAAGTGCCTTATATGCTCTCGCTTCTTGGCAAACGCGATATCAACGCATTTATCGCAGGAATTGACGATCTGGTGTTCGGAAACGAAAAACACGGCATAGAAAGCGTTGAAAGCAAAATGAAAAAGGGCAAAGTCGCCGTAGAAGCGCTAAGAGAGTATAAAGAAGCCAAAAAGGCGGGCGATAAAGAGGCTATGCAAATAGCGCAAAATAAGCTTGAGGCAAATATGAATTTCCTCGGATACGGTTACTTAGAAAAGCCGAGTGATGCGGTTCCGCCCGTGGGCATTACATTTTACAGCTTTCACGTGATGGTAGCGCTTGGAAGCTATTTCTTGATGCTGTTTTTCGTAGTTATGTATCTTTGTATGGCAAACAATATCGAAAATTTCAAAAAGCTACTTTGGCTTTGCGTCTGGACGATCCCGCTTGGATACATCGCAGCCGAAGCTGGCTGGATAGTAGCCGAAGTAGGGCGTCAGCCGTGGGCGATACAAGATCTCATGCCTGTGGGTATAGCGGCTACGAATTTAGGAAGTGTAAATGTCAAAATTTCATTTGCGCTCTTTGCTCTATTATTTACGGCACTTTTGATAGCCGAGATAAAAATCATGCTTAGACAGATAAAGATAGGATTTGAAAACCATGCTTAGTTTATCGCACGAAATTTTACAAATTTACTGGTGGGCTATCGTTAGCCTGCTTGGCGGACTTTTGGTATTTATGATGTTCGTTCAGGGCGGTCAGACGCTGATTTTCGGCTTGCCAAAGAGCGAAATTCAAAAAGATATGATAGTAAATTCGGTCGGTCGAAAATGGGAGCTTACATTTACTACGCTTGTTATGTTCGGCGGGGCTTGCTTCGCGGCGTTTCCGCTATTTTACGCGACAAGTTTCGGTGGGGCTTACTGGGTTTGGCTTGCGATACTCTTTTGCTTCGTCATCCAAGCCGTAAGCTACGAGTACCGCAAGAAGCCGGATAATTTTTTAGGAACAAGAACTTATGAAATTTTCCTTTTCATAAACGGCTCTCTTGGCGTTATACTTATCGGAATGGCGGTTAGCACGTTTTTTGTGGGAAGCGATTTTTTATTAAACGAGCAAAATTTCGTCCAGTGGCAAACGCCTTGGCGAGGTCTTGAAGCCCTTGGCAACATCATGCTCTATCCGCTTGGAATTGCTATGTTTTTCCTTTCCAGAGTAGGCGGCGGGCTATACCTAATAAACAACATCGCAGATGATGAATTAAGAGCAAATTTAAGAAAATCAGTGCTTAAAAATACGGCTCTGTTTTTGCCGTTTTTCCTGATCTTTGCTATCTGGATTTTTACAAAAACGGGCTTTGAATACGATGCGCAGGGTGTGGTAAGCCTAGTCGGATTTAAATACGCAATGAATTTGATAAAACTTCCTTTTGTGACACTTATGATGCTGGTTGGCTTAGTGCTTGTTTTATATGGAATTTATAAAGGCGCATTTACAACAAGTATCTACGGCATAGTACCCTTTGGCGTGGGCGTAGTGCTTGTAGTAACTGGGCTATTTTTGATTACCGGGCTTAACAACACGGCGTTTTATCCGTCGTTTTCAAATTTGCAAAGCTCGCTTACAATACAAAACGCAAGCTCAAGCCACTATACGCTTGGCGTGATGGCTTATGTAAGCTTTTTAGTGCCGTTTGTGCTTGGCTATATCTTTGTGGTTTGGCGCGCTATGGATAGTCGCAAGATCACCCAAAACGAGATCAAAAACGATCATCACGCATATTAAGGAACCTTGATGAGTACTTCGCTTTTCTTTCTTTTTCTTTGGATTTTAGCTCTATTTTTAGGCTACAAATTCGTATTTTTAAACATAAATCAAGTTGAGAAATATCCTGAGAGATATTTTGACAACTTGGATAAAAAAGAAGATAAAATTTAGTTTTTAAACCCTGATAGTATTATATTTTAAGCACCCGAATTTGGGTGCTTTTCTTTTTTAGTTCTTAAACTGATTTAAATTGTAGTTTAGAATTTCTACTCGGTGATTTAGCATATCGAAAGCTTTTGAAATTTCCTCGACGCTCTTTGTATTTTCTAGTGTTTTATCAAACAGTATCGCTATACAGCTAATTCCTCGAAAGCCAAATTCGTCTTAGCTGTATAGCTTCTTTAATTTGATTCATTGGATACTTGCTCGAGTTTTGTTCATCATGTATCAGCAATCATTATATTTTTATCAAATTAAATTACAAAATACATTTTATTTCTTATCCAAACAACCCTCTTGTATGCCCATTTTGCAAGCTTTATCAAAATAATAAGCCGCCTCTTCGCTTATGCTTCCGGTGTATTCTCGCGGCATTAGCGAAATACCTACATACATACAAGATACGGCATTGTTGTTTCCGCAAGCGAATTTCAGATAAGGAAGAGCCTTGGTATACTCTTTATCCTTGAAGTGTATCTCACCGAGGCTCATACAACCTGTATTGTCACCATTCTCACATCCTTGATTGATATACTCCAAAGCCAAATTTTTATCAAATTCAACTCCTTGAGCAAGCAGATAAAGCATTCCTAAATTCGTGCAAGACTCTGCATGATTTAACTTCTTGCAGCCCTTTAAGTAAAATTCGCGTGCTTTTTCATAATCAGCCTTGCCAAGCACTCCGTCATTATGCATAATGCCCGCCAGTGAGCAAAAATATCCGCTATCTTTTTCGCACCAAATTTCAGCTATCTTATAAGCTGCCTCGTAGTCTTTTTTGACGCCTTTACCAAGCATATAAAGCGCAGATAAAACTTCACATTTTTTAGCGTCTCCTGTCTCGCAAGCTTTTTTTATATCCTCAAATTCCTCTTTTGAAACTTCGGTATAAAGGGCAAAATTTTGATTTTCGTCGTAGGTTTTCATCATCTCACACGAAGATTGATGTCCAAGCTCGCAAGATTTCTTATAAAGCTTATAAGCTAACTCATAATTACCGCTTGAAGCCGCCTGTGTAGCTTTGTTTGCACAATCATATTTATCATCGCAGTCATTTGCAAACACCACATAGACAAAAGTCAAAAGTAAGATTAGTTTTTTCATTTATAAAATCCTCAAAATTAATTTTCTATATTCTTTTTATGTATTTTAAATTTTTTAACAAATAATTTTCCTCTTTCTTTTTCATATCCGTTAAACAGTTTTTCATAATTTTTAATAATTATGTGCGTAGTATTTTGCTCGTAGCAAGGAGCGGAATTATTGTTTTCGCAACTATTTTTTATAGCTTTTTTCAAATAACCCTCTTTATTTTTTAAAAGCGAAAAGCTGCTCTTTATATAGGCTTTAAAATGGTATCTGTCGTCCGATTTTACTTCCATAACAAGATTATTAATCTTTGTTTTTTTGTCGCCGTTTAAGCTATCATCTATGCAAGTTAGGTCATATCCTTCAAAACAACTTGGTAAATTTAAAATATCTTTTGGGACAAATTCGCTCTTTATCGTAAAATCATCTTCGTAATTTGCAAGGTTTATCATATTTACAAGGTTTGGACTAATGAAATATGTTGTAAAAAATGCAAATATTAATGTAATAAACAATATCAATTTATACTCAAAAATTTCCCATAAAGATAGCAGCCTAGCAAAAACAAAAAAGAAAAACACATACAAGAATAAAACAATATTTATATCTTGATATTTTTCATATACAAATAATATAAATAATAAATCTGCGATAAAAAATATACCTATAAGCATACTATCATCAAATTTTGATTTAGAATTATTAAAAATACAATATATAAAATATCCAATAATCAAAACAAAATATGCGCCAACAAATACACTGAAATGATTTAAAAGAAATTTGATTATATCAAAGTCATATTCATAAATGAAAGGTAGCGCAAGCAGTACTAAAAAATAAATTTGACTAGTTTTAAAAACCCAAGTCGCATTATTGTTTTTGTAATTTGTTTTAAATAAAAAATAATAAGAAGACATACACAACAAAACAATACAACAAAGCCAAGATAACGCTACGACGCTGGCAAAAATTAGTAATGGCATAAACTCATCTAAATTTATTTGCGGAACTTTTTTGATGCCGACAAAATAAAAAGAACATAATATAGAACCAAGAAATACAATAATCCAAAAAGTCGTATTAAGATTTGTTGTTGCTAATTTTATAGTCCACAAAAAATCATTCAGCATAGAATTTGCAGTATGTTTTCTTAAGTCAAGATTGTATTGCCTTAAAAAATTTGAACCGAGTTCGCTATATGTTTTATGCAATTCACTCTCGTTTTTCAAAAACTGCTTATATAAATTTTTACGCTCTTGCTTATCTTTTGAAGTAATATGTCTGTATATAATTTGCTTTTGAGAGCGCAAAATATCTTTTATTTTTTCCAAATTTATCTTACGCATTTTTAAAGAATTTTGGATATCAAAAACCCAAAGTTCGCCTAAATCAACTAAGAAATTTTGAAGCTCTTTAAGGGTTGCTTTGGAATTTTTGCTTAAGAATTTAGCCTCATCGCTACCTAAATCTTTGTTAATCTCTTTATAAATTTTATCGGCTCTTTTTAATTTTTGATATTTTAGCTTTAAGCTTTGAAGCTTAAGCCTTTCAATATTATTTATATAGCAGCCATCAAGACTATCAAGAATTTGCGAGCACTTCTCAAGAGTGTCGAAATTTATACCGTTAAGCTCTTGTAGCTCAATTTTTGCCTCATCTAAATCCTTAAAATAAAAACCGCCCTCAAACACGCCCTAAGACTCCAAAACCGCGCCGCTACTAGCATTTGTAACAAGCTTACGATATTGTCTTAGCCAGCGAGAATTTAGCTCCTTTTCAAGCGGCGTAAATTTCGCCTTGCGAGCTGAAATTTCAGCCTCGTCTAAGCGCACATTTATACTATAAGTATCCACGTCTATATCGATTATATCGCCATCACGAAGCAGCCCTATCATGCCGCCTTCGGCAGCTTCGGGGCTTACGTGCCCTATACTCAGTCCCCTTGTCGCACCGCTAAAACGTCCGTCCGTTATCAGCGCCACGTCCGCACCAAGACCGCGCCCCATTATTAGGCTAGTAGGGCTTAGCATCTCTTGCATTCCAGGGCCTCCGCGCGGACCTTCGTATCGTATGACGACCACGTCGCCTTTGTTTACTTTGCCGCTTGAAATTCCCTCTATCGCTTCATCTTGGGAGTTAAAGCAGACCGCCTTGCCGCTAAATTTACGCTCTCCCACGATGCCTGCCGTCTTTATCACACATCCTTGCTCGGCTAGATTTCCAAACAAAATCGCAAGTCCGCCAACTTGTGAATAGGCATTTTCGACTTTATGGATCACGCTTTCATCTTTTATCTCGCTAGCGCCCACTCGTTCGCCCAAAGTTTCGCCCGAAACGGTTAAATTTTCTAAATGAAGCATTCCGTTATCTCGGCGTGAGATTTCTTTTATAACCGCATTCATGCCACCCGCTCGCCCGATATCTTCCATATGCACGTTTGGCAAGCTTGGGCTTATCTTAGCGATGTGAGCGATATTTGAGCTTATTTCATTTAGCTCTGAAATTTGCAGATTTACTCCCGCCTCACGCGCGATAGCTAGCATATGAAGCACGGTATTGCTGCTTCCGCCCATCGCCATATCAACTACAAGTGCGTTTCTAACGGCCTTTGCGTTTAGGATATTACGTATCTTAAATCTCTCATCAAGCGCGATCTCGCAAATTCTACGCGCCGCTTTTCTCACAAGCTCTTCTCGCTCAGGAGTAAGCGCTAGTATCGTGCCGTTGCCGCTTAGAGCTATGCCCATCGCCTCGCAAAGCGTATTCATCGAATTTGCAGTAAACATTCCGCTGCAACTTCCACCGCTTGGACAGGCGTTGCACTCGATATCTTTTAGCTCGGCTTCGCTTATCTCTTTGGTTTCAAATTTACCCACCGCTTCAAACGCCGTAGCAAGATCAATCGGCCTACCGTCTTTTGTGTAGCCCTTTTTCATCGGACCGCCGCTTACAAAGACGGTCGGTACATTTACTCTAAGTGCGCCCATAACCATTCCAGGCACGATCTTGTCGCAATTTGGCATACAAACAAGTGCGTCAAGTGCATGCGCATTCATAACTGTTTCAACCGAATTTGCTATGATCTCGCGGCTTGGCAAGCTATAAAGCATACCGTCATGCCCCATCGCGATACCGTCATCTACGCCTATGCAGTTAAATTCAAACGGTACACAGCCGTTTTTACGAATTTCGTCTTTTAAAATTTCAGAGTAGCGATTTAGGAAAAAATGCCCGGGAATTATCTCGATAAAGCTATTTGCAATGCCGATAAACGGCTTATCAAAATCTTCGTCTTTAAGCCCCGTAGCGCGTAAAAGCGAGCGATGAGGCGCTCTTGTGTAGTCTTTTTTTATGATATCGCTTCTCATGTCTTTCCTTTTAGTAAAATTTTAGAGATTTTATCAATTATTTGATTATATAGGTATAAAGTAAGAGTAGCGGCTAAGAAATAGCCGCTTAAATTTAGTATTCGTTAAAGTAGCTTTGTATCTGCTTTACGTCATCGGTTTTGGTAAGTGCAAGCATAAGCAAAATTCTGGCTTTTTGCGGATTTAGGTCGTTTGCCACGATAAATTTGCCGTCATTGTCCATCTTAGGGCTAGGCGAGACAAATCCGCTTCCCGTTCTCGTACTTCGCACCACTCTAACTCCGCTTTCATGAGCCTTTGCAAGAGAGGCTTTGGTATCGTCATATATGCTTCCGGCACCAGTTCCGGCGTGAACTATGCCTTTTGCACCCGCTTTTGTTAAAAGCTCTGCTATATCGCCGCTATCGTTTGTATGAGAGTAGATGATATCAACTCTTGGCAGGCTATCAAGCTTACTTACGTCAAAGACGCTATCTTTGGTATGGATTTTTGGATTTTTATTCATATAAACGACCTTGCCGTAGTATATCCAGCCAAGCTTGCCAGTGTTTGGCGATTTAAACGTCTGAACAGAAGTCGTGTTACTCTTGGTAACCTCTCTTGCGGCGTGAATTTCGTCATTTAGCGATACTAGCACGCCTCTATTCATGCTATTTTTATCGGCTGCGATATTTACCGCGTTAAAAAGATTCATCGGACCGTCCGCACTCATGGAAGTTGCACTTCTCATAGCTCCTACAAGCACGACGGGTTTGTCTGATTTAACGACCAAATTTAAAAAATACGCCGTCTCTTCAAGCGTATCCGTACCGTGAGTTATCACGATGCCGTCCGTATCTGCGGCTAGTAGCTCGTTTACGCGCTTTGCGAGCTTGAGCCAAATTTCATTGTTCATATTATATGAACCGATATTTGAAATTTGCTCGCCCTTTACATTTGGGATCTCGTGAATTTCAGGAACGGCCTGCAAAAGCACCTCAACTCCAAGCTTGCCCGCATCGTATTGAGCGTTTGTCGAACCCGTGCTGCTTCCCGCTATAGTCCCGCCGGTTGCGAGTATGACGACATTTGGCTTAGCAAAAAGCGCTACAACGAAAACTAAAGCTAAAACTAACTTTTTCATAGCTGTCCTCCTGATTTAGATGTGTTTAGATTATACATCTGCAGCTCAAATTTATCGCCAAAATTTGATTAACGCTTTTCAAATTTAAGATAAATGGCTGTATAATTGCAGATAAAACATATAAATTTGACAAAGGACATCCATGATTCTTTCAAATCCGGTTGTTATAAGCATTCTTGTGATGACGGCGCTTTGTTTGCTGCGCTTTAACATCTTGCTTGCCATTTTGATCTCGGCTCTTGTCGCAGGAGTTATGTCAAAGGGCGATTTAAGCGGTTTTGCAGATCTTTTTACTGCGCTTAGCGGCACAACATCTACGCTTATAACGGGCATGAAAGGAAATTTAGAGACTTCACTCAGCTACATCTTGCTAGGTGCGCTTGCAGCGGCTATCGCTAATACGAATTTAACTGCAATTTTGATAAACGCCATAAGCAAAATTTTAAGTAAGAAGCGAACTTATTTCGTGCTTTCTATAGCTTTTATAGCGTGCTTTTCTCAAAATTTAATCCCCGTTCACATTGCTTTCATACCTATACTTATACCGCCGCTTTTGCCGCTTATGAACAAGCTTGAACTAGACAGAAGAGCCCTAGCTTGCGCACTTACATTCGGGCTTAAAGCGCCTTACGTAAGCCTTAGCGTGGGATTTGGTCTGCTTTTTCATAACATCATCAAAAAAGAGCTCGAAAACAACGGCGTAGTCGTAAATTTAAGCGATATAACAAGCGTTATGTGGATAGGCGGCGCATCGATGCTAGTGGGTCTGCTTTTAGCCGTTTTTGTCTTTTATTCTAAAAAGAGAAGTTACAAAAATACTCAATTTGAAGAAAAAGAGATGCACGATGCCCAGATTGCTAAAAATTTAAAGATGACTCGCAAAGAGTGGGCGGTACTTGGCGGTGCGGTAATAGCATTTGCCATACAGCTTTACGCCAAATCCTTGCCTCTTGGCGCGCTTATCGGACTTGTCGTGATGATCATCTTTGGCGGAATCGAATACAAAAAAGTAGATAAGATTATGGACAACGGGCTTGCGATGATGGGATTTATCGCATTTATTATGCTAGTTGCAGCCGGTTTTGGCTCTGTCTTAAGAGAGAGCGGCGGTATCGAGCAACTTGTAAATTTCGCTAGCGATATCGCAGGCGGCAAGATAGGAGGCGCAATCATGATGCTTGCTATCGGACTTTTGGTAACGATGGGCATAGGAACCAGCTTTGGAACCATACCTATCATAGCCTCTATCTATGTGCCGCTTTCTCTTCAGCTTGGATTTAGCCCTGCGGCGATTATCTTGCTTGTAGGCGTTGCAGCCGCTCTTGGAGATGCGGGAAGCCCTGCTAGTGACAGCACTCTTGGACCTACAAGCGGACTTAACGCCGACGGACAGCACAACCATATCTACGATACTTGCGTGCCAACATTTTTATTTTTCAATATCCCTTTAATGATAGGCGCAGTTATCGGCGCGATGGTGCTATAACTCATTCTCTTTTAGCAGGCGGTTACGTATAATTAACCTGCCTGCTAAGATTTTTCATACTTAAAATTTTAGTTTTTACCGCTCTTGTAAATTTAAAAAATCTCTCTTAAATTTTTGGAACATCTTTTGCTTTTATCTTTGCAAATTACTAAAAGGATAAAATTATGATGAGATCTCTTTGGTCTGGAGTTACGGGACTTCAGGCTCACCAAATAGCAATGGACGTCGAAGGCAACAACATCGCAAACGTAAATACAGTCGGATTTAAATATTCACGTGCAAATTTCGATGATCTTATATACCAAACCTCACGCGTAGCGACAGCTCCGCAAAACGGACACGGCGGACTAAATTCCACTCAAGTAGGTCTTGGAGCCCAGATAAATACTACTACAAAAATTTTCAAGCAAGGCTCGCTTCAAACTACCGATAAGCAGACCGATATCGCGCTTCAAGGTGACGGTTTTTTCATCGTTA
Source organism: Campylobacter sp. RM16188 (assembly GCF_012978795.1). Lineage (NCBI taxonomy): Bacteria > Pseudomonadati > Campylobacterota > Epsilonproteobacteria > Campylobacterales > Campylobacteraceae > Campylobacter > Campylobacter sp. RM16188. The sequence goes on from NZ_LIWQ01000017.1 coordinate 27,632, forward strand.
GCCCGGACGGAGGCAAAACAAGACTTTATACCAGAAACGGCGACTTCTCACGCGACAGTGTCGGAAATTTCGTAGATAACGGCGGACATATCGTTCAAGGCTGGATGAGAGATGAAACAACTGGCGAGATAGATCCGACAAGACCGATAGAAAACATCATAATCCCACCGGGACTTACTACGCCTGCACGTGCAACAACTCAAATCGCACTAAAAGCGAATTTAGATAGCGGCGATAGCGTAGGCACTAAAAAAATTCCTATCTACCAACTTGATCAGTATAGAAATTGGGTAGAAAAAAGCCCGGTTGACGGCATCAAAACAGACAACGAAAAGCACGATGAAAACAACGTCGGAGAAAATGAGTTTTACACTACCAAAAACGGCGAGCAAAGATTAAAAGAGCGAGGTGCTGATCTTGGAGTACTATTTAATAACGACGGAGATGCGTATAACTTAAGAGACGGACAAGGAATTTGGGTGAGCTATGCAGATGCCAAGACAAAAGCTTTAAACGTAGGTGCTGATCCGCTTGGAAATTTCGGTGGTCCTCAAACACTTGATATAAAATTAAACGGCGAAAATATTAAATTAGGAAATATCTTAAACATAAGCCAACTCGCCGCCGCAATCAACGAAAAATACAATAAAACAGGTGTTGAAGCAAGCGTAACAAACGGTAATCAACTTGTCCTAACAAACAGAAATAATAGCGGCACTTCAGCAGATAGTAAAAACATAAAAATGACTGTAAATGGTGGGAATACAATAGGAGATGATTTTGTTACAACGAATATCATTACAGCATATCAATACACATATAGCAAAACTAGAACAAGCGCGGCACACACTTACAATGACGCTACCGAAAGAAAAGTAACAAGCACTGAAGATCTGCGTGAAGCTATGCAAAAAGACGCAAGGCTTTGGATAAATTATACCGGAACAGTCGTAGGAAATGGTGCTGCAGGAGTGCCGAATGAAGCCGCATTTGTGGCCGCAAGAGCTCAAAATAAAAATGACGGTGTAGAAGTAACCGTAAATGAATATGGACAATTTCAGATAAAAAATCCAAAAGGCGATGCGTCGAATTTAGATGACGGCGATCAAACAGACGGTACTACCGATCCTCTAACAGGACTTCCTAAAGTGCCAAATCCTGCAGTTGATAATGCCGACAACGACCACAATATGTATCTAACCATAACCGGTTTAAGCAATGCTAAAAACAACGTAACTGAAAACGTTAAATTTAAAGCCTCTATGGCGGTTTTAGCAGGCTCGCTAAGTACGGGCGAATCAAAGCGCGTAACCGATAGCCTTCATATGGCAAGCCACAGCTCAAGTATAGATGTGTTTGACAGCCTTGGTGCAAAGCACAACGTAAAACTTGACTTTACAAAGCGCGCTTACACCGAAAATAACGGAACCGAATGGACGATGATAATTCAAGTCGCCGAGCCAAACAAGATAAATTTCGATGCTACAACCGATGAGCCGTCCAATGTCATAACAGGATATATAAGATTTAACGCCGACGGTTCGCTTGGCACATATAGCCCTGCAAGTATTACATTCGGTGCGGCAAACGGCTCTTCGGAAGGTCAGCACATAGAGCTAAATTTAGGCAACACTCAAGGCTTTACGGGCATGACAAGTTATGATAACGACTCAAGCACAAGCGACATTAGCCAAGACGGCTTTACCGGAGGCGAACTAAACGGACTTAGGATAGATGAGTCAGGCACTCTAGTAGGCACATTTACAAACGGTCGTAGCCTTGGGCTTGCGCAAGTTGCGGTAGCTAAATTTACAAACAACGAAGGCTTAGTAAGCGAAGGCGGGAATTTATTCTCAATGACGGCAAACTCGGGCGATCCTATAATAGGCGCGGCAAACACCGCAGGGCGAGGCAAAATTTCAGCTTCAAGCCTAGAAATGAGTAACGTCGATCTAAGCCGCTCGCTAACTCAACTAATCGTCGTTCAACGCGGATTTCAAGCAAACTCAAAGACGATTACTACAAGCAACGAGATGTTAAATACACTCTTGCAGCTTAAAAATTAATCCTTTTATTCTACTCTTGGGGGCTATTAACGCCCCCTTAAATTTAACCCAAATTTCATCAATTTTTAGCTAAATTTACACATCAAATTTCAAAAATAAAGAGTTAAAATGCAAGTAACACTTCTAAATTTCACTCCTATTAATATCTGCTCGCACGCGATTCGCACCTGCTGGCAAAGCTTTGACAAGGGTGATAATGGAGGTGAAAAGGATATCGAGCTGATTGATCGCGTGGGCAACAAATACAAGCACGCAAGCACGCTTGAGCATTTGTATTATAACTTCTATATCCAAGGAATTTCACGAGCACTTCTTCAAGAGCTAGCCCGCCACCGCATAGCAAGCCTAAGCGTCAAATCCACTCGCTACACGCTAAAAGAGCTTAAAAATGAGGCGAAATTTGAGCTAGGCGACTTTGAAAATGCAAGCAGATATATCGTACTAACGGGTAACGAGCTAATTGATAACGCAAGCATAAAAGCGCTTGATAATCTGCGCGAAATTTTAGCTACGACTACAACGAGCCTTGATATAGTTAAATACTGCTTGCCTGAGAGCTATAAAACCGAGCTTACTTGGAGCGTAAACGCTAGAAGCCTTCAAAATTTCCTCTCGCTTAGAAGCTCAAAATCCGCTCTTTGGGAGATCCGAGATCTCGCTCATAAAATTTACGGCGCTTTGCCTGATGAGCATAGATTTATTTTTGAAAATCATATTTACGTGCCTGAAACCAAAGAACAAATATAAAATAAGTGAAAATCTAAAATTTATGAAATAAATACTTTTAAAAATACCGATTCGTAATACTTAAAAATTTGTTTGCAATATATAAAATCTGAAATATAAATTTAAATTTGTTGAATTTTAGGATGTTTATAGCAATTTATTTTATTTGCAACTAAGTTGCATTTGATATACTTTCGCAAAAATTTTCTATCAAAAAAGGAAAATATGTGAAAAAAGCCTTACAAATTGCATTTATATCAACTGCACTTAGTGCAAACGAAATTTCGCTTCAAAAAATAGAAGTAGTTGCGACATACGATACAAACGAGACTTCAGCTTATTCGTCATCTTCAAAACTAACTCGCGATAAGTTAGATAAAATTACTTCTAAAAACCACACGATAGCAGATAGCTTAAAGAGTAATCCAAATGTATCATTTAATAGATTATCTGATTTGGGAACCGATACAGGCGAGATAAAGCCGCAAGACTTCAGTATAAACGGAGCTAAATTTTATCAAAACAACTTTCTCATCGACGGCGCAAATTTTAACCATGACATAAATCCCGTAAATCGCAATTCAAACGGATACGAAACACCTTATTATCACGTAGAAAGAGCTGCGTCTTTAAGCTCACAATCACTCACGCTTGATACGGATCTGCTTGAAAGTATAGAGGTGATAGATAGTGGCGTGTCGGCTAGATACGGTGATTTTCAAGGCGGTGTCGTAAATGCCAAGACGCGCGATCCAAAGCGCAAATTTGGCGGTATTTTAAGCTCACAATACACAAGCGGAGAGTGGCAGAAGATTTTTATACACGAGGATAATAAAAAATTTTATTCAAGCCAAAGCGGTTATGATAAAAGCAACTTTAAAAAAAGACGGCACAGAATCGGACTAGAAGGTTACACAAGCGAAAATTTCGGGCTTTTATTTGATTATACTAGATTTAGCTCTGTTATAAAATACGACATCAAATCTCAATTAATAAATACCGATATAGCCCAAATTCCAAACGATGAGAGACTGGTTGAAAACTACTTTTTAAAAAATATCTGGCAAATAAACGATAGAGTGGTTTTAAAGCCTAGCGTGCTTTATTCTCTACAAAAAAATAAGATGTTTGAAGAAGATAGTCTTGATTCTTCAATGTCATATAAATATGGTGGAATAGCTGCAAATTTAAACGCCGAAATCGATCTTGACAGAGTATTTTTAGAACAAACTTTAAGCTACTCGAAATTTGAGACTTCAAGATACACCGACAACAAAGGCGCTAAATACGATTACAAAAAATCAAGCGTTAAAAACTGGGGGTATAACGACATATCAAGCTACGGCGGTATAAGCGATGTAAGACAAGATCAAACCAGCCTTGAGTACAAACTAAATGCAAAGATGGAAGATTTTGATCTTTTTGGCGTATCGCACGCTTTTTCAAGCGGATTTGAGCTGTCTAAAACAAGCGGAATTTATGAAATTTTAAAACCTTACGAACATTATCTGGATCCAAAGCCGATTTTAGACGGGCATATATGCGCACCTGATGACAAAACCTGCGTAAATGACGATAGCTTTGCAGAAGTTCCGGGAGCTACTGGGCAATTTTTATCCCAGAAGAGTTATTACGGCGATGTCAGAAATAAAACCGTCATCAACAAAGCGGCATTGTATGTCGAGGATGAGATCAAATTTGACCGCTTTAAAATTCGTCCGGGCATTAGAGTGCAAAAGGATAGTTTTGACAATGATGTTTTAATAGCGCCGCGCTTTGTAACCGAATACGAAATTTACGATAAAAATTTCATAGGTTTTGGTCTAAACAGATACTACGGACGAAATTTATTTGCATATAAAATTTATAAAGACACGCAAAAACATCGTCTGTTTTATTCTAGAAATAAGGCAAGCGATCCTTTCGTAAATCCCTTTAAAGAGTCTGAAACAAACGGAGAAAATGATCTAAAAACTCCGCACGATGATGAAAAAAGTATATTTTATCGTGGAGATATCGGTAATGTAAGGTTAAATTTAAAATACGTAAAAAGAGATAGCAAAAACGAAGTTTTAACTCTAAACGGCAAGCATATAGGCCGTGATGAAGATAAATTATACTTCGTAAATAACGGCAAAAGCAGCACTCAAATTTACACTTTCAGCATTGCAAATATCATGCCTGTAGAAATTTTAAGCACAAAAAACGACTTTGAACTCTCATTTGCCAAAACTTCCAAAAAGAGCAATTTTAGAGATTATGCGGACAAAAACAGCGAGGATTTAGTCATCTATGAAAATAAATTTATTAAAGCTTCAGAGCTTCCGCAGATTGATTACAATGTGCCATTTACTGCAAAATTTACTCATAGAATAAATTTTTCATCTTTTAATGTTACGAATTTCATAAATCATATCGGCAAAACGCCTGCTTTGACAAGCAAATACAATAGAACTCATAGAAAAACCCAATACGCTAAGATAAATTTGCCAAGCCGCACCATCTGGGATATGAGAGTATCTTATGAAAAGAATTTAAAAGATGATTTTAGATTTTTTACAAACCTTGATATAAACAACGTTTTAAATAAAAAATATCCTATTGTAGCTTCTAAAAAACACTTTGGCGCAGGAAGAAATTTTTGGCTTGAAATGGGAGTAAAATGGTAAGATAAAATTTGCATATATTGTAAGTTTTAACAAGTTATAAAGTAGTAAAATTCGCGTGGCAGATAAAACCACGCGATTAAATTATTCTTTTATCTCTTTTAATTTCAGATTATAAACTTGCATGTCTTGTACCATGCCAAATTTTCCTCTTATGGCAAGCACTCTGCCGTTGATTTCGATCTTAGCCGCCTCTTTACCATCAACCACGACAAAAGCTTTTACAAAGACTTTATTTACGCCGTTTCTTGTTTCAAAAGGCACAAGTTTATAATCACATCCAAATTTTAAAACCAGCTCTTTGTGTCTTAACTTTCTAGCAAATTCAAACTCTCGAGAACTGAAATAATCAACCGCCATATCGGATATCTCGTCATCTGAGTTTAGTATCGTAAGCGCGGCACTCTTTAAAAAAGCTTGTTTATTCTCCAAGCTATCATCAATAACGCAGTTTAAAGCAGCGCAGGTTTTTCTTAAGCTATGTTTATTTAAACCGCTTTCAGAGGCAGTAGCGCTTATATTTATAAACTGCTTTACTTTTGTCACATTTTTATTTTCAGAGCCTAAATTTGAATGTTTGCAGATAATATAATCATCCTTTACGGTCTCGTTTGCAAATAAATTTAGCGATGTAAAAACAGCTAAAACAACCAAAATTTTCCTCATTTTATCTCCTTTAATTTTTTCTTATCCGCAAATTATTTGCATGAGTTAATGCAACCGCGATAGCGTCGGTTATATCAAGCGGTTTTATATCTTTAGCGATACCTAAAATTTTCTTTACCATAAAAGCGACTTGCTCCTTATCAGCTTTTGCTTTGCCTGTTACGGCCTTTTTCACCTGAAGCGGCGTATATTCTGCGAATTCTCCGTGAATTTGGAGAATTTTAAGGCTTAATGCACCTCGAAACTGAGCTAGCTTTAAAACCGTTTTTGGATTATAAGCAAAAAATATATCCTCAATCGCAACTTCATCAAATTTATGATTTTTAAAGATAAGATCAAGCCCCTCGCAAAGCTGCGTTATCTGATACTGAAGCAAATCGGGCTTAATTTTTATAAGTCCGGCTTCAATCAAATTTGTTTTTAACGCAGTTTTTTCGATAATCGCATAACCGCAATTTCTGCTTCCGGGATCAATTCCTAAAATTTTCATCACATCCTTAATCTGAAACATATAAAAAGTTTTTCACGTTTTTTTCACGCTGTGAAAAACATATTCTAAGAGCATTTTAACAAAGATTTTATGAAATTTAAGATAAAATGAAAAGTCATTATAATGAAAAGGGATAAATTTGCTTGCAAACGAGGTTTTAGAGCTACTTGGACACGAAATTTTAAAATCCGAATACGAGTGTTATATAAAGCAGCTTAAATTTAACGAAAAAGCTTCAAACTCCGAAGTTATTGTATTTAACGCTCCAAATGAACTAATAGCTAAATTTATCCAGACAAAATACTCAGACAAAATAGCTCATCTTTTTGAAGTAAAAACAGGTGCAAAGCCACATATAAACATCACTTCTCAAAAGAGTAAAACCCAAAGCAGAGTTGCTAAAGTAGATGTAAATCAGATAAAAGCTCAAAGCAGCCTCTTAAATCCAAGCTATACATTTGAAAATTTCGTCGTGGGCGACTCAAATCAATACGCCTACATCACGTCAAAAACAGCCGCCGAGCAACTTGGAAGAGCTTATAATCCGCTATTTATCTACGGTCCGACAGGTCTTGGTAAAACACACCTGCTTCAATCTGTAGGAAATTTTTGCTTAAATAACGGAAAAGTGGTGATTTGTATCACAAGTGAGCAGTTTATCACGGATTTTACATATCATATCAACAACCATTCAATGCAAAGATTTCGTGAAAAATACCGAAACTGCGATGTTTTACTTATCGATGATGTACAGTTTTTAGGTAAAACGGATAAAATTCAAGAGGAGTTTTTTCACACTTTTAACGAACTTCACTCAAAAAACGGTCAGATCGTCATGACTTCAGACCGCCAGCCAAAACACCTAAAAGGCTTTGAAGATAGACTTAGAACCCGCTTTGAATGGGGAATAATAGCCGATATCACTCCGCCTGAACTTGATACTAAGATAGCCATAATTAAGAAAAAATGCGAATTTGATAAAATTTATCTGACTAAAGACGTAATCGAATATATTGCAACAAATATGGGCGATAATATCCGTGAAATCGAAAGTGCAATCATAAATTTAAACGCTTACGCAACACTTATGAGGCAGGAAATAAGCCTTGAATTTGCTAAAAATATCTTAAGAGATCAGATAAAAGAGAAGCGTGAAAATATAAATTTAGAAAGTATAATCGAAATAGTAAGTAAAGAGCTAAATATAAAACCAAGCGAGATAAAGAGCAAATCACGAGTTAAAAACATCGTTGAAGCAAGGCGAATCGTAATATATCTAGCTAAAAATTTAACGCCAAATTCGATGCCTCAGATAGCAAGTTATTTTAACATGAAAGATCACTCGGCAGTTAGCCATAATATCAAAAAGATAAATGAAATGATAAATGAAGATGAGTATTTTAAGATAAAAGTTGAAGAGATTAAAAACAAAATTTTGACAAAGGGATAAAAATTTAAGATGAATTATGTGAATAAATGTGAAAAATCAAATTTAGTTTTTAACTATCTAAAAGCTGAAATTTCAAGATTTAAAAGCATTTTTCACATATTCATGATACCTACTACTGATACTAAAAGAAATTTAAAAAATAAAGGAAGAAAACTATGAAGGCGGTAATTAACAAAAATGCTCTTGAAAGCATAGTTACAAACACAAATCCTTACTTGGAAAAAAAGGATTTAAGTGCTATAACATCTCACATATATATCTGCGCTAAAGATGGGATTTTAAACATCAAAGCTACAGATCACGAGATAGGACTTGCATACAAACTTACAAATGTTAAAATTTTAGATGAAGGAAATGCGACCGCAAACGGAAAAAAACTGCTTGACATAATAAGAAGCCTAAAAGACGAAGAGGTAACTCTTGAAACGGTAAATAACTACCTTTATATAAAACAAAAAAACTCAAAATACAAACTTCCTATGTATAAATTTGAAGATTTTCCAAAATTCCCAACTATAGATGGTAAAAATAGATTTGATATAGACGCTATAATGCTTGGAAGAAGCCTTAAAAAGATATTCCCTAGCATAGATACTAATAATCCAAAATTCGAGCTAAACGGAGCACTTATAGACATTAAGCAAAACTACATAAATATCGTAGGAACCGATACTAAAAGACTAAGTGTATTTAAATTTGAAACTCCGACTCAAAGCGAATTTTCGCTTATAATTCCAAAAAAAGCAATAAGCGAAATTCAAAAACTTTTTTACGATAAGATAGAGATTTATTACGATGAAAACATTTTGATAGCTCAAAGTGCAAATTTTGAGTTCTTTACAAAGCTTATTAACGGTAAATTCCCTGATTACGATAGGGTAATTCCAAAAGAAATTAAAAAACGACTAAAACTAAGCAGAGATAAGATGATAGAGGGAATTAAAACTATATCAATTTTATCAGATAGTATGAAGATAATTTTCGCTCCTCAGACTATAACTTTTGAAAGTATTATCGAAGATAATTCAGAGGCTAGAACTGTGATTGATTTTCAAACAGGACTTGACGAGGAATTTTTCGTAGGCGTTAGAAACAGATACTTAATAGACTTTTTAACAAATATCGAAGAAGATAGCTTTGAGCTTGGTTTTAATGACTCAAATTTGGCATTTACTGTTAGTTCAAATGAGCTAAAAACGATAATAATGCCAATAAATTTATAATTAAGGTTATTTTATGGAAAAAAATTACGGCGCAGAAAATATTAAAGTTTTAAAGGGTTTAGAAGCCGTTAGAAAACGCCCAGGAATGTATATCGGAGATACTCATATAAACGGACTTCATCATATGATTTATGAAGTTGTTGATAACTCTATCGATGAGGCGATGGCCGGGTATTGTGATACGATAAATATTGAAATTACAAACGAAGGCTCAGCGATAATTAGCGATAACGGTCGTGGAATTCCTGTAGATATGCACCCTACCGAGAAAATTTCGGCTGCGACTGTTGTACTGACCGTGCTTCACGCAGGCGGTAAATTTGATAAAGACACTTATAAAGTTTCAGGCGGTCTTCACGGTGTCGGTGTATCTGTAGTAAATGCGCTTTCAAAAAAATTGGTTGTAAATATTAAGCGTGACGGAAATCTTCATAGACAAGAATTTGCAAAAGGAATTCCAACAAGCGAAATGGAGATCATAAAAACTACAAATAGAACCGGAACTATGGTCGAATTTTGGCCTGATGACAGTATATTTGAAGTAACGGAATTTGACGATGAAATTTTGACTAAGAGATTTCGCGAACTTGCATACTTAAATCCAAAAATAACTATAAATTTTAAAGATCAACGCACAGGTAGAAGCGAGAGTTATCACTTTGAAGGTGGACTTGAGAGTTTTGTAACTGATATGAACAGGTCAAATCCGGTTAGTAAAGCCGTATCATTTAGCGGTGGTGAAGAGGATGTGATAGTTGATTTTGCTTTGATGTATAACGAAACATATAGCGAAAATTTACTAAGTTTCGTAAATAATATCAAAACTCCTGACGGCGGAACTCACGAAGCCGGTTTTCGTGCAGGTTTAACAAGAGCGATAACAAACTACATCGCGGCAAACGCTTCCGTGCGTGAAAAAGATACAAAAATAACAGGCGATGACATCAGAGAAGGACTTATTGCTGTTGTAAGCGTTAAAGTTCCTGAGCCGCAATTTGAGGGTCAAACTAAGGGAAAACTTGGTTCAAGCTATGTCAAACCTATCGTTCAAAAGATGACTTTTGAGGTTTTGGTTAAGTATTTTGAAGAAAATCCTATCGAAGCAAAAGCCATAATGAATAAGGCTTTAATGGCGGCTCGAGGAAGAGAGGCGGCAAAAAAAGCAAGAGATCTAACCCGTAAAAAAGAGGGACTTAGCGTAGGAACTTTGCCGGGAAAATTGGCTGACTGTCAAAGCAAGGACGCAAGTATAAGTGAGCTTTATTTAGTGGAGGGCGACTCTGCGGGAGGCTCTGCAAAACAGGGTCGTGATAGAGTTTTTCAAGCTATTTTGCCTTTGAAAGGTAAAATTTTAAACGTTGAAAAATCAAGACTTGATAAAATTTTAAAATCAGATGAGATTAAAAATATGATAACGGCTTTGGGATGCGGTATCGGAGATGAATTTGATGCAGAAAAACTTCGCTATCATAAGATCATCATAATGACTGATGCCGATGTTGACGGAAGTCATATCCAAACTCTACTTTTAACATTTTTCTTTAGATTTTTAAATCCTGTAGTTGAAAACGGCTACATCTATCTAGCTCAACCGCCACTTTACCGATACAAAAAGGGTAAAAAGGAAATTTATCTTAAAGATGAAAAGGCTTTGAATGAATTTTTGATCGAGACAGGAATTGAAGGGGTGGAATTTGAAGGAATCGGAAATAAGGATTTAATTGATTTTCTTAAAATAGTAGCCGCTTATAGAAGCGTGTTAAAAGAGCTTGAGAAGCGATTTAACGTGTTAAGTGCAATTAGATATATGATAGAAAATCCTGATATAGTTTCTAAAAATTACAATGAAATTTTTGAAATTTTAAAAATATATCTTGAAAATGAAGGATATAATATCCTAAATTCATACATAAATGAAGATGAAATTCGCATCTATGTCCAGACTGAAAGCGGTCTTGAAGAGCTTATCGTAAATGAAAATTTATTTACAAATCCGCTTTACGAAGAGGCGCTTTATATAAATCAAAAGATAAAAGATCGCGAATTTAGCTTTACTAAAGATGTGATTGAAATTCTTGATGAAGTTGAGAAAAACGCTAAAAAAGGTGCTTATATACAGCGTTATAAAGGTCTTGGTGAGATGAATCCCGATCAGCTTTGGGAGACTACGATGAATCCTGAAAATCGCCGCTTGTTACAGATAAATATAAATGATGCAATGAGTGCGAGTGATACGTTTAATCTCTTTATGGGCGATGAGGTAGAGCCGAGAAGAAATTATATACAAGAGCACGCAAAAGACGTTAAACATCTGGATGTGTGATGTTAAGATCTGAACTTCGTGAGAGATCAAGGCGGTTTTTACTCGCTCTTGAGATCTCATTTCCTTTTATTGTTACTGCCGGTGTTTTTTTATTTATTTTTATAAGAAATGACAATATAAAATTAGGCAATGACGAGATAGTTCTGCTTGCAATTTTAAGCTTGTGTTTGGTTTATTATACGGTTTATATGATATATAAAAGCTTTAAAGTAAGCGTGCTTGATAGCGTTACTGGATCTTTTAATAGGGCTGAAATTTTAAATTTGCTTTCAAAAAAAATGAGTAAATTTAAACATAGACAAGACGGCAACATAGTAATGCTTAAAATCAGAAATTTAGACGATTTAAATGAAAGATATAGCTTTGAAAGTAGTGATTTGTTACTTAAAAAACTGGTTGAAAAGCTTGAAATTTTTTTAGAAAAAAACATATCAAAAGAAACTTTTATAGGCAGATACTCAAATGATAGCTTTTTGATTTTTTGCGTAGCTAAAAGCTCTCAAGTGATTCATTTTCTAAACGTCTTTGAAAAGAGCATCTTAGCTGACGGAATCGATGATATAGAGTTAAAGATCAAATTTGAGCTTGTTAATATAAATTATTCTAAAAGTTTAGATAAGTCAATTTCGGTTTTAACCGAAAAATTAAGCTCCGAAGAAAATGCTAAATTTGCTATAACAGATGAATTTGAAAGCTCGGTTTGTAAATCTATATTAGATAGGAATTTTACCTTTCAAACTCAGCTTGTAAAAGATTTAAAAGATAGTAAAAATTTAAAGAGTCTTTTGGTTAAAATTTATACCGAGGAATTTGCCCTTATATCAAAGCAAAAAGCTCAAAATATCGCAAATAAAAACGGTTATGAAGTTTTATTTGATATAAATTCTATTAAGAAATTTAGCGAGATAAAAGTACCGGATGAAGATACCTGTATCATCGAAGTTTCGGCAGTTTCGCTTAGAAATTTACAATTTAATAAATTTATAAAAGATTTTATAGATCAAGGCAAGATGGATCCTAAAAATATCATATTTGAATTTAGCGAAAAGCTTGTTTATGATGAGATAAACAGATTTAAAGAGATCATAAACGAGTATAAAAACCTCGGCTTTAGATTTGCTTTAAATAAATTTGGCGGTAACAACGCAGGTTTTGAATACCTAAAATATCTTCCGATTGATTTTATAATTTATGACATCGAATTTAATAAAAATTTAGATGATGAGAAATTTAAAAATATCTTTAGAAATTTAAACTCTACGGCGGAGGATTTAGGTATCAAATCAATTATTAGATTTGTGGATAAGGCTGAATTTTTAGACATTGTTAAGCTTTATGATACAGATTATGCGCAAGGTTTTTATATAGAAAAACCGAAAGAAATTTAAAGGAAAAGTATGCAAGAAGTTAATGAAGTTAATTTGCAAGAGCAGATGAAATACGGTGAGAAAATTTTAAAGGAATTTGACGTTGAGCGTGATCTTGAAATTTGGGAAAATAAACAAAACAGAGATTATAAGATTAAAATTACTTTGCCTGAGTTTTGTTGTCTTTGCCCAAGGAGCGGTTATCCTGATTTTGCGACGATTTATCTTGAGTATATTCCGGGGAAATTTGTTGTCGAATTAAAGGCAATCAAGCTTTATATAAATAGCTTTATGAACAGAAATATAAGCCACGAAGACAGCATAAATGAAATTTATTCCGTTCTTGAAAGAAAGCTTGAGCCAAAATGGATGAAGATTATAGGCGACTTTAACCCACGCGGCAACGTTCATACCGTTATTGAGATTTGTTCTGAAAGTGTTTTAAAAAAAGCTTTACCTGAGCCTGTAAAGACTGCCGAAGTTGCTTTTGAAAGAGAAAAAAGATCTGATTTTAAGGATTTTTCTAAACGAGATAGCAAAAGAGACGGTAGTCGCGATAGAAGCAAAGATGATAAAAACTCAAGAGCTAAAAGCGCTTCAAGAAGCAGCGATAAGAGAGGAACGAAAAAAGAAGGTTTTAAAAAGCCTGAATTTCTAGGCGAAAAACGTGCAAGAGTGGTTAAAAAAGATAAATGATGATAAATGCAAATTTGATCGAACATATCTTTAAAGCCGCCTCCATATCGCGCTGGAACGACTATCCGAAGATGACGAATTTAGTCGAGCTTGATAAGCAGGCTCATAAATTTATAATCGCTTATTTCATAGCAAAACTAGAACGTGATGTTGATATGAACTATATCATTGAAGCGGGAATTTTTGAGTTTTTTGCGCGAGTAGTAGTTACCGATATCCGCCCTGACGTATTTCATCAGATACAAAAGCAAAAGAGTGAGCAAATAAATGGCTGGGTGCTAAATATACTTGAAAATTTGGTTCGCGACATCGACGGAGGCAAATTTTTAGAACGCCTTAGAAATTATCTGCTGAAAAAAGATAAAAAGCATGCCAAAGAGCGACTTATCTTAAAAGCGGCAAGCTATCTTGCAACTCGTTGGGAATTTTCTATCGTATATCAAACAAGTCAGTTTTTAAGCGATATAGAAGAGCTAAAAAGCAAGGTTGAAGAGGAGCTTGAGGACTATTATGAGCTAATCGGAGTGCGAAAAATCGTGATGAATCAAAAGCTGGCCAAGCTTGTGGATCTAAGCGGAAGGCTTCGCTTTCAAAAGCGCTGGGCTCAAACTCCGCGAATTCCAGAAACTGCCGTGCTTGGGCATATGCTTGTGGTTGCGATTTTGAGTTATTTTTATTCTCTTGAAGTTAAAGCTTGCGCAAAAAGGCTTGAAAATAACTTCTTTTGCGCACTCTTTCACGACCTTCCCGAAAGCCTTACAAGGGACATCATAAGCCCCGTGAAATACGGAGTTGAAGGACTAAACGAGATCATAACGGAATACGAAATGAGACTCATTGACGAGCGAATTTTACCTTTCGTGCCTGATAGCTTTAGAGATGAGTTCAGCTACATTTTAGGTATTAGAGAGCAAAACGGAAAATTCGTAAAAAACGAGTTTGAAAATAGAATTTGCGAGAAAAAGCCTGCCTATCACGAAGGTACTATGGAAAATGTAAATGAGGATAAATTTAACGCAATTGACGGTAAGGCGCTTAAGCACTGCGATAAGCTTGCGGCATTTATCGAGGCGGGGATTTCTATAAGTTACGGCGTGAAGTCAAAAGAGCTGATTGACGGCTTTAACAATATGGATAGTTTTTTTAAGAATAAGCCAAGCGTAGATGGTGTGAATTTCGCTAAAATTTGCGAGGAATTTAAAGAGCATTTTTCTCTTTTGCAAGTAAAAATTTAAAAATTTGTGCAATAATCTGAAGAATGGAATTTTAAAACCCCTTCTCAGATGACTGCGGCACACACCAAATTCAAGTGCTCTGCTGTGTTCCCACCCTGAAGCGGTGCTCAAAAGAGGCATTGCACAGGTCTAAGAAGAGGCGAGTGCAATTTTACTAAAGTATAACTTAAAACTAATTGAGGCATTTTATGGCAGTCGGGATAAAATCTAAATTTTTGTCGTTTTTTAGAGAATTTTTTGTATATCATCATAGATCTTTAGAATTTCGTGCGAAAATTTTTGCCGCTATTATAGGTGCTAGACTTGATCCTGATGAAGACGATTTTGCGATTTTATATGAAATTTCAGGTGAAATTTACTGCGATGACGAAAATCGCCGAGCAGTTTTAATCCAAACTACCAAAGAGTACGTAGCCAAGGTCAAACGCAAAGATCATATGACGCTTGATGCACTTCTTTTAAGCATAGATCAAGCCATTAAAACGCATAAAAGGTATGCTTCAAAGATAGATTTTGAGCACTTAAGACGGCTTATGACGGGAAATGAAGAAGAGACCTTGATACAGCAAAGAGTTTATGATTTCTTGCTTTACGAGGTTAAAAACTACTCGGTGAGTAAATAATAAAGAGGAAATATGAAAAATTTAATTTTATCTTTTATGATCGCGGTATCTGTTTTAGCAAATGAAGTTGATGTTAAAGACCCAAAAGACGGCATTTATGAAGTGGTTGATATGTCAATGATAGGAAATTTTTTTGAAACTAAATTAACCGTAAGCGAGGAGAAATTTTATAGATTTGGCTTTGTGTATGCCCAAGACCGCGATATACAGGCAAAAGAGCATAAAGACGGCGAAGCCAATTTCCCGGGATATACAAGCGATAAATTTGATCAGTGGCTTTGCACGAAATACTCTATAGACAAGCTTGCAGGTATGTATGCAAGAAATATTGATGATAATTCTTATGTGCCAACCGGTAAAACAGATGAAGACAAAAAAGTTTGCACGGGCGCTAAAATAATGCTAAAGCTAGTTATAACGCCTATTAAAAAGCCTGCTAAAAATATCGACACAGAGTGGGAGTATGCAAGAGGAGATGATGTGAATTTTGCAAATTATATCATCCAAAAAGCAAGCGATATCAATGAGGATTTTGATCTTTCTACTTATGGTAACGACTCGACTTTTCAGGCTCCAAACGGAAGTATGGCAAGAAGCAAAAGACTTATAACGATAAAGCTTACAAAAGGCGAATACAACGTCAAAATAGAAGCTTTAAACGACACGCCCGAGCTTAAGGATATCATAACTTATCTTGAGATAAGAGAGCATATCGGCGGCAAATAAATCTTTTGGCGGAAATTTGCATATTTAGCCATAGAGTTTATTTCATCAAGCGAAATTTCTAAGCTCTATCTTTATGGCTGAATCTATTTTTTTGATATCAAAATCATTTTTTGAAGCGGTTAAATTTCCGAAATTTTCACCTGTATTTAGAAATTTTTGTAGATAATAAACTCCATTGTATCCGTGATTATGCAGTGTTTTGCTCATATTTGTAATATCATCTTCACAAAGCAAATCCGCATGCACGGTCGTGCGAACTTCGAATTTAAAATTTATCAGAATTAAAAAATCAAGCGTTTGGATGAAATTCTCATATAAATTTGACTTTGTAACCTCTTGAAATTTATCTCTAGGAGCTTTAAAATCAAGTGCGATATAATCGATCAAATTTTCGCTTAAAGCCGCTTTTAAAGCTTTTAAATTCGAGCCGTTAGTATCAACTTTAAGTAAAAACCCGCGCTTTTTAACTTCTCTTGCAAGAGGCAAAAAGCTACCGTTTATAGTGCATTCTCCGCCGCTAAACACAACTCCGCTTAGTTTGCCGATGCGTTTATCTAAGAAATGCAAAAATTCATCTTCTCCGACAAACCCTTCGCCAAGCACTACGGCTGTATTGTAGCAGTAAGCACAGCGCATATTACATCCTGTAAACCACGCTATGCAAGCGGTTTTGTCGGGAAAGTCAAGAGTAGTAAAGGGGGTAATGGAGTGAAGCGGCTTACTCTGCACGCTCACAAAATTTTACTCGCTCTTTGTGTTCGCCTTTTTTGCCAAGATTAAAGCTCTCAACCGGTCTGTGATATCCCATAACACGAGTATAAACCACGCATTTAGTGCGCTTTTCTTGCAGTTTTTCTAAGATCTCTTTTTCGCTCATATTTACTCCTTGTTTATTTATAATTGTAGCCGTTTGGGGTTAATTGTTTGTAAAAATATAGTAATATTTGCGTTATATTTCAGTTCAAAAGGATAAAAATGGCAAAAGTAAATTTCAAAGGTTCGCCTGTAAATTTAAGAGGTGATGAGGTATTTGTAGGGCAAAGCGCTCCTGAAGTTACGCTTACGGGAAATGATTTAAGCGAGTTTAAAGTAGGAGGCAATAGCGGTAAAATCGAAATTTTAGTTACCGTTCCTTCGCTTGATACGGGAGTTTGCGCAACAGAAACTCGCAAATTTAACGAAAAAATGGCAGGCAAAAACGCTATAAAACTAAGCGTTATCTCACTTGATCTTCCGTTTGCTATGGGTAGATTTTGCTCTACTGAAGGCATAGAGAATTTACGCGTGGGAAGCGACTTTAGAGCTAAGGAATTTGGCGAAAAATACGGTGTTTTGATAGATGAAGGAGCGCTTAAAGGCTTGCTTGCTCGCGCGGTTTTTGTCGTGAAAGACGGAGTTATCATTCACAAGCAAATCGTACCTGAAATAGCAGATGAACCAAACTATGACGCTGTTTTTGAAGCTATCAAATCAAGCGGAGGTTGTGGCTGCGGTTGTGGACATTAATCCCGCTTAGGCTAAACAAATTTTGGCTTTGGGATAAAATTTCAAAGCCAAAATTCCCCTCTTTTAAATTTTAAGAAATTTTAGCTACACTTCTTAAAATTTCAAAAGGCAAAATTTGCAAATTATCGATTTAAGTCCTATTTTAAGCTCCAAAACTCAAATTTATCCGGGCGACGCTGCGTTTTTGATAGAGCAAATTTCAGACGGCGGATTTTGCACGGGAAATTTGTCTATGTCTCTTCATACAGGCTCGCATACCGATTTTGCCATGCATTGCGGTATCAAAGGAGTAAAGAGCGAGCAAGCCTCTCTTGAGTGTTTTGTCGGCGAAGGCGTTTGTGTTGGAGTAAAAGCAAATTTAAACGAAGCTATCAAATTTAAAATACCGCCAAATCCGCAAAATGCTAAAATTTTACTTTTAAACGTGCATTGTGAGTTTAAAAATGAGCAAGATTTTTTCATAAATTCGCCGTTTTTGGACGATGATTTTTTAAATTTAGCTCAGCAAAACGGCTTTAAAACCGTTGCTACAAATTTATCCACAATCGATGCTCATGGAGCAAATTTAAGGCATAAAGAGGCTTTTAAAAGAGGAATTCAGATCATCGAATGCCTAATAAATTTACAAATTTTAGAAAACAAGAGTTTCTTCTTCTCTGCCGCTCCTTTAAAGATAGCAAATGCCGATGCGGCTCCTCTTAGAGCCTACGCGATTTTAAAAAGATAAATTCGGCTTTTTAATAAAATTTCATTGATTAAATTTTAAAAGCCACAGGTAAATTCTCTTTAGCCGTTTTATAATCATTCATTAAAATCGGCTTTTTGGTTATAATCTCGCCATGGATAAAAATAGTCAAAATTTCGGCATAGCTTTAACTCTTCTTGGCGGGATTTTCTGGGGATTTTCAGGAGCTTGTGGGCAGTATCTTTTCGAGCGAAAAGGTATAAGCGCGGAGTATCTTACGTCACTTCGTTTGCTGCTTTCAGGCGTGATAATGCTCGTGATTTTATATGTAAAAAGCGGTAAATTTATCTTTAGTATCTTTAGCTCAAAGAAAAATATCTACGATCTGCTCTTTTACGCTCTATTTGGCATTATGGCGTGCCAATATACATATTTTGTTACTATCGAACTTTCAAATGCCGCAATTGCTACTATTTTGCAGTATCTTGCGCCTGTTTTGGTGCTATTTGTACTTTGTATTGAAGAAAAAAGATTTCCTTACAAAAAGGAAAGTATAAGCGTATTTTGTGCAATTTTCGGAGTGTTTTTGCTTGCTACTCATGGAAATTTTGCAAGCCTTGTTATCCCGGTAAAGACGCTTATCATAGGGATAATATCAGCTTGCACTATCGTCATCTACACTCTCTCACCTCGGCGACTGATGAGAAGCTATCCTGTTACGCTTATACTCGCGTGGGCGATGGTTATAGGCGGCATTGTTTTAAGCTTATACGCTAAGCCTTGGCAGCTTAAAGGCATAAGCGACTTTAGCGGATTTTTGGCTCTTTGCGGTGTTGTGGTTTTTGGCACTATCTTTGCCTTTAGTCTTTATATGCAAGGGGTTAAAATTCTAGGCGGCGGCAAGGCTAGCGTGATATCTGCTATCGAGCCGGTTTCGGCGGCTTTGTTTGCGACTTTTTGGCTTGGAAGCGAGTTTGTATTTATTGATATAGTCGGATTTGCGTTGATAATTTCAGCTATCATACTCTTACGGAAAGGCTAAATTTAGAGTTTTGCAAGCTAAGCTAAAATGACAATAGTCAAGTAGTAAATTTAAGCTTCGTTTTTACTCTTTGAGCTCCAAATTCCTGCCAAAATAGATCCAGATAAGTTATGCCATACGCTAAATAATGCGCCGGGAAGTGCGGCAAGCGAGCCAAAATACTTAACCGCAAGCGCGACGCTTAAGCCTGAATTTTGCATACCCACTTCGATAGCTACGGTTCTTGCCGTCTTTTCATCAAAACCAAACATCTTAGATAAAAAGTATCCGCAAAATAGCCCCGAGCCGTTATGAAGGACTACGCCAAGCGCTACTAGTGCGCCTACGGTTTGGATATTTTTCACGTTTAGCGCCACTACGATTGCTATGATTGTGATGATGGCCGCCATGGATATGATAGGAAGCGCAGGAAGGATCTTTTTAACGAATTTATGAAAAAAAGTATTTAAAAGCACGCCCACAACTATCGGCACAAGCATAATTTTAACCAAATTTAAAAGCATGCTCATAGCAGGTACCGGAACTTCTTGTCCGATGTAAAGCCATGTTAGAAACGGCATTAATACTATTGAAAGTAGAGTGGAAAATAGCGTCATACTCACACTTAGTGCCACATCGCCCTTGGCTAAGTAGGTCATCACGTTTGAGGCCGTTCCTCCCGCACTAGTGCCTACTAGCATCATACCCGCCATGATTTCGTTGCTAAATCCAAACGCTTTTGAGATCAAAAAAGCAGCAAGCGGCATGATGAGAAATTGGATAAAAATTCCAAGTCCCAGAGCTTTTTTCTTGTGCAAAATTTGTTTAAAATCATCAATACTAAGCGTGATACCCATGCCAAGCATGATAACAACAAGAAGCGGAACGATGTAGCCTTTGATAGCTACAAAACCGGTCGGAAAAGTATAAGCGATAAATGATAAAACTATCGCTGCTATAGGAAAAAGTAGTGCTTTCATGAGTTGATTGTATCTAAAAATTATGGTTTTTTATCAAAATCAAGTATTTTTGAACGAAAATTTATGAAAACTGTTAAATTTCTACAAGGTTGTTACTAAAATACTGAAATTTTTATATTATTTTTACTAAATTTTAGACTTAAAAAAGTGTGGGCTGAAACGCCTTAACTATAAAGCTTTTTCGAGTTAGCTCACATTCTCCCAAATTTCTAATCGCCTCAAGGTGCGCCTTTGTGCCGTAACCCTTATGAGAAGCGTACCCATAATCAGGATAAATTTTGCTCCATGCGCTCATTAGCTCATCTCTGCTTACTTTGGCTAAGATACTTGCCGCGCTTACTTCGGCGACTTTGCCATCAGCCTTTATCATCGTTTTAATGCCGGTGCCGTAGTTTACGTTGCCGTCGTAAAGCAGCTCGTAGTTTACAAAATGACTTTTAAAAAGATTTAAAGCCCGCCTTAAGCACTCGCTTAGCCCAAATTCATCTATTTGGCGATTTGAAAAATATGCGATTAAAAATTGCGAATTTAAGGCTATCTCATGAAAAAGCTCTTTGCGTCTTTTTGCGCTTAGTTTTTTAGAGTCGTTAAGCCCTGAAATTTCGCTATGTAGGACGCAAGCAGCTACGACTAAAGGACCCGCAAGCGCTCCTCTGCCGGCCTCATCAATACCGCAAATTTTATTCATCTTACTCATTAAAAAGCCCGAAACTATCCTTCATAAAAGGCTTTATCTCCTCAATTGAGATGATTTTATTTGAGCTTTCAAAAGTAATTCCGACAGGAGAAAGCATAAAATTTTCATCCATTTTTATCTCTTTACTTTCAAAAATAGCTTTTAAATTTTCATCATCTAAGTTTATAAAAACATCTTGAGCCGAGATATTTTTGCCTGTTTTTAAAAATTTTGAGTTGCAAATTTTGCCTTCTTTACCGAGATTTCTGCAAGTGGTTTTAAAAATTTCGTTGATAAACTCAAGCGTTAAAATGTCGTTTTTAAATAAATTTTGCTCGCTGTCTTTAAATTCCTGTTTAAAATTTTCCAGTTTTTCTTTTAGATTGTTTTTGTTTTTTGTAACAAAATCGGCTGAGAAAAAATCACTAACTATCCCTTCAAGCCTTGTGTTTTGGTTATTTGTTATCTGCAAGCCGAGAGTTAAAATTTCATAGCTTAACTCCTTAGTTATAGTGGCTTTGTGAGCTTTGCCTTTTATGGCTAACTTGCCGCTTAATTTGCCATCTTCATCAAGTTTTACATCTAAATTTAGCCAGTCGGAGAGTGCGTTTAAAGCGGTTATATTATCATCCGTTTTTTCTATCTTGCCCTTTGAAAACTCAAATTTTTCTCCTTTAAAAAAGAGATGTCCGTAAATTTTAGTAGGGAGTTCAAAGCCTTTTTCGCCTTTAAAATTTTCAAATTCGCTATCAAACGAGTTTAGATAAAGCTCAAATTTTTCCTCATCCGCCACCCCTGTAAATTTATAAAATTTACCCCAATTTTCATGATTAATCTCGTATCCAAAGATAAGCAAAACAGCAACAAAAAACGTCAAAATTACTCTCATATACTCTCCTTAATTTTAGTTAAAAACTAAGCGCCCAACGCGAAAAAGGCAAAATTTCACACTTGATGCCTTCTATGCTAAGATCTGCTTGATTTGCCACGCTGATAACTTGAAGTTTATTTACTCCAAGAGCTTTCAAGCTTGCATGCAGTTTTTTGAATTTCAGAAATATCAGATCACTATCGCTAAACGGTATGCAAAGTATGGCAAGTTTCCTTTTAGAAAGGAAAAAATCAAAATCTTTAGTATAAAAAATTTCCTCTTTAAATTTAAAAAGTTCGCAAAAGACCATATTTGAAAAAAGCTTTGCAAAATCTTTTTTCAGGCTTAGCGCATTTCGCATGGCAAAATCATTAAAGTAAAGTTTTTTTGCCACAGTCGGTTGGTCAAATTTGGCTATGAGGTTTATAAAACCCCTGTTTTCCAGATCCACAAGTCCTGCATAAACGCGATCTTTTGATATTTTAGAGCGTGTTTTTAGATTTTTATATAGCTCATAAGCGCTTAAATTCGCTCCTTGAAAAGCAGCACACTCTTTTAGCAAATTTATCTCTACTTCACCAAGCTTGCTTTTAAGCCTGCTTTGGAGATTTTCTACGACTTCACTTTGATCAAGAAAGACTGAATTTAGGTTATTGCCGTGGGTTACGAAATGGCTAAACAGCTGATCTTGATCTAAATTTTTAGGAAAAAATGCGATAAATTCTTCATAATCCAAGCCGCTTAAATTTAGCTTTTTAAATCCGCTTAAATTTATGTTTTTTAGTTCAGTTGTTATGATTATGTTTTGTAAGTTCAAATTTGAAATTTTATCCATCGCCACGATATGCTCCGGCAAGGTTATACCTTCTATTACAAGGACTTTTATCGTCTTATTATCTTTTAAGAATGTCTCTAAATCATCTAAAATTTTAGCCTTGCTTATCCTTATATCCTGCAAGTTTATATATAAAATTTCTTCGTTTTTAAACTGTTTTAGATGATCGATTACAAGTGAAGTTTTGCCGCTTCCATCTCCTCCTGTGATGAGAGTTTTGCTAGATGAGATGCTAAATTTTCTATCTATAAATTTGATAGATTTTAAAGGGGTGTTGTAAAGCGATAGCAGTTCTTTCAAATTTAGCCTTTTAAAATTTGAAAGAATTATAACATTTTTCCTTTTAATAAGGAAAAATTTAAAATCAAATATCAAATTTTAAAAATTTTGAATAAAAATAGCGATGTTGTATTAAAATCTTTCCTTGTGAAAAGGAAATAAATTTTACAAATTCTTACTAAAACAGCTTGAAACATTGACTTTAAAAGCTCATTTTAGTAAAATCTCAATCTTTTATGTAAGTCATAAAAGGTCGTATGTTTGCGACAAGTTCTATTTTAAAGGAAATCAAATGGAAAGAATCAGGCTTAAGCTCAAAGCTTATGACCATAGAGTTCTAGACCGCACAGTTGCAGCAATCGTAGAAGCTGTCAAAAGAACTGGTGCTGACGTAAGAGGTCCAGTGCCAATGCCTACTAAAATCAAACGCTACACAGTCTTAAAATCACCACACGTCAACAAAGACTCACGCGAGCAGTTTGAGATGAGAATTCATGCACGTATGCTTGACATCGTAGCAGCTACACCTGACACAGTCGATTCGCTTACAAAACTTGACTTGGCTCCTGAAGTTAACGTCGAAGTTCGTGCGATGGGCAAGTAATCAGGCGAAAGGTTAGATAATGGAATATATCGTAGAAAAAATAGGCATGAGTAGGACGATTTCGGTTCCTAGTACGCCGGTTACGCTTCTAAAACTTGTAGAAACTAAAGTTTGCGAAGTGGGTGAAAATAACCGCGCAATCGTTGCTTATGCAAAAGGCAAAGCGAAGAATAAAGCTATAGCAGGCCAACAAAAGAAATATAATCTTTCGGCTGAATATAATAAATTTGCTACTTTAACAGTTGCAAATAGCGAAGCAGGCGATCTTGACGTAAGTCCGTTAAGTTCAGCGGCAATCATAAAAGTTAGCTTTGATTCAAAGGGTAGAGGTTATCAAGGCGTTGTTAAAAGACACGGATTTGGTGGCGGACCTAAAAGTCACGGTTCACGTTTCCACAGACGCCACGGATCAATCGGTAACTGTGAATGGCCGGGACGTGTTCAACCTGGTATGAAAATGGCAGGACATATGGGCGATGTGAAAGTAACTGTTAAAAACGAAGTTGTAAGTTTTGACAGCGAAAACGGAATTTTAGTTTTAAAAGGCTCAGTTCCTGGACACAACGGTGCAATGGGTAGAGTAAGGATAGTAAAATGAGTAAAGTTTGCGTATTAAACGAGAAATTTGAAAAGGCTGGAGATTTAGACCTTCCTGCAAACTATGCAGAAGTAAATCCACACAACCTTTATCTATATGTTAAATCTTACCTTGCAGGTATCCGCGCAAATACGGCTCACACTAAGACTCGTGCTTTTGTAAGCGGTGGAGGTAAGAAGCCTTGGAGACAAAAAGGTCGCGGCGGCGCTCGTGCAGGTTCAACTAGAACTAACGTATGGGTTGGCGGTGCAGTTTCTTTTGGTCCATTAAACAATAGAAATTATTTCCAAAAAGTTAATAAAAAACAAAAGAGATTAGCTCTTGAGTGCGCATTGGCACAAAAGGCTAACGAGGGCAAAATTTTCGCAGTTGATAGCATCAGCATTGACAGCGGAAAGACAAAAGATGCGGCAAAAATTATCAATAGCCTAAATTTAAGAGATGCGTTGATAGTTAAAGATTTACTTGATGATAATACGCTTTTGGCATTTAGAAATTTATCAAACTGCTATCTGGTAGATGCAAGCGAGATAAATGCGTATCTAGTATCGGTATTTAGTGCGGTTATCATTGAAAAAGCGGCACTTGAATCTATAACAAAAGAGGGCTAAAATGGCAGATATAACTGATATCAAAACAATTTTATATACAGAAAAAACTCTTGGCCTTCAAGAAGCTGGTGTAGTAGTTATCCAAACTTCACCAAAAATGACTAAAAATAGGCTAAAAGAAATTTTAAAAGAGTATTTCGGAGTGATGCCGCTTCGCGTAAATTCACTTAGAATGGAAGGCAAAGTTAAGCGTTTTAAAGGACAAACAGGACAACGCAGTGAAGTTAAAAAATTCTACGTTAAGCTGCCTGAAGGTTCAACTCTAGAAAGCATGGAGGCGTAAGATGGCGATTAAAACATATAAACCATATACACCGAGCCGTAGATTTATGACAGGTCTTAGCAGTGAAGATATCACGGCTAAACCAAGCGTTAGAAGCCTACTTGTAAAACTACCTGCAACAGGCGGTAGAAACAATAATGGTCGTATCACATCAAGACATAAACAAGCCGGCGCTAAAAAACTATATAGAATCATAGACTTTAAAAGACGCAAATTTGGCATCGAAGGCAAAGTTGAAGCGATCGAATACGATCCAAACAGAAACTGCCGTATAGCGCTTATTGCTTATAAAGACGGTGAGAAACGCTATATCATCAGACCAAACGGTCTAAATGTAGGTGATGTAGTTGCAGCTGCCGAGAGTGGTCTTGATATAAAACCTGGCAACGCTATGAAACTAAGAAATATCCCTGTGGGAACGATCGTTCATAATATCGAGCTTAAGCCTGGTAAAGGCGGACAGATAGCAAGATCTGCCGGCGGATATGCTCAGCTAATGGGTAAAGAGGAAAAATATGTCATCTTAAGACTTCCAAGCGGTGAGATGAGACAAATTTTAGCAGAGTGTATGGCAAGCGTTGGCGTTATCGGTAATGAAGACTGGGCTAACGTAACTATCGGTAAAGCAGGTAGAAATCGCCATAGAGGTATAAGACCTCAAACTCGTGGTTCTGCTATGAACCCTGTTGATCACCCGCACGGTGGTGGTGAAGGCAAGAAAAATTCAGGCCGTCATCCGGTAACTCCATGGGGTAAACCGACAAAAGGTGCTAAGACTCGCCGCAAAAAAGCTAGCGACAAGCTAATTATCTCAAGAAGGAAAGGAAAATAGAGATGGCTAGATCACTCAAAAAAGGTCCTTTCGTAGACGGACATGTAATGAAAAAAGTTGTTGCTGCTAAGAAAGCAAACGACAACAAGCCGATCAAAACATGGTCAAGACGCAGTACGATTGTACCTGAAATGATTGGACTTACATTTAATGTCCATAACGGTAAAAGCTTTATCCCTGTGTATGTAACTGAAAACCACATCGGATATAAACTTGGCGAATTTGCTCCAACTAGAACGTTCAAGGGTCATAAAGGCTCTGTTCAGAAAAAAATCGGCAAATAAGGGGAGATAAATGAGTAAAGCTATTATTAAATTTATTAGACTATCTCCTACTAAAGCAAGACTTATAGCAAGAGAGGTTCAGGGTATGAATGCCGAACTAGCGCTTGCAAGCCTAAGTTTTATGCCAAACAAGGGAGCTAAATTTATAGCAAACGCGATCAGTTCTGCCGTTGCAAACGGTGGTTTTGAACCTGAGGAAGTTATCGTTAGCTCTTGTAGAGTTGACGCAGGTCCCGTACTTAAGAGATTTAGACCAAGAGCAAGAGGAAGCGCAAGCAGAATTCGCAAGCCAACTGCCCACATTTTGGTAGAAGTATCTAAACCTGAAAAGAAGGAAGCGTAATATGGGACAAAAAGTAAATCCGATCGGTTTAAGACTAGGAATTAACCGTAACTGGGAGTCAAGATGGTTTCCTGCTAAAGGAAATTTGGTAGAAAATATCGGCGAAGACTATAAAATTCGTGCATTTTTAAAGAAAAAACTATATTATGCTGGGGTTTCTCAAATTCTTATCGAAAGAACGGCTAAGAAGATCAGAGTAACCGTTGTAGCTGCTCGCCCGGGCATAATAATAGGCAAGAAAGGCTCTGATGTAGAAAAGCTTAAAGAAGATATCCAAAAGCTGATCAACAAAGAGGTTAACGTAAATATTAAAGAAGAGAGAAAAGCCCAAGCTTCTGCTCAACTTGCCGCCGAAAACGTTGCAATGCAGCTTGAAAAACGTGTTGCGTTTAGACGCGCTATGAAAAAGGTAATCCAAGGCGCTCAAAAATCAGGCGCTAAGGGTATTAAAATTTCAGTTGCAGGTCGTTTGGGTGGTGCCGAGATGGCAAGAACCGAATGGTATCTAGAGGGTCGCGTGCCGCTTCATACGCTAAGAGCAAAGATTGATTACGGTTTTGCAGAGGCGCATACAACTTATGGAAACATAGGTATAAAAGTGTGGATATTTAAAGGCGAAGTTCTTCAAAAAGGTGTTCAAGCTGAAAAAACCGAAGAGAACGAAGCTCCAAAAAAACCACGCAGAGCAAGAAGAGGTAAATAATCATGTTGATGCCAAAAAGAACGAAATTTCGTAAACAGATGAAAGGTCGTAACCGCGGTAAAGCTACTCGCGGAACAGATCTTGCGATGGGAGAATTTGGTATAAAGGCTATTGAGGCCGGAAGAATAAATTCTCGCCAAATCGAAGCGGCTCGTGTTGCTTTGACTCGTCATGTTAAAAGACAAGCGAAAACTTGGATTAGGGTTTTCCCTGATAAGCCACTAACCAAAAAGCCTCTACAAACTCGTATGGGTAAAGGTAAAGCAGGTGTTGAAGAGTGGGTTATGAACATTAAACCTGGCAGAATTATTTATGAGATGGCCGGAGTTAATGAAGAGTTAGCACGTGAGGCACTTACGCTTGCTATGCATAAGTTGCCGTTTAAAACT
>NZ_LIWQ01000018.1:0-49801 GCF_012978795.1 Campylobacter sp. RM16188
ATCATGCACCCGCTGTCGTAAGTAAATTTATAAGCGTGATCTCGCTTTTTATGCCAATCAATCTTACCTACATCGGTAAATACGGTTTTATACCCGTCATTTATAGAAACTTTTGCCTTCGTCCATAGATACATTAAGGTATTATCATGCGAAAGATGACAAGCCGAGCACTCGGCTTTGACGCCAAGTTTGTTGTTGCCTCCGTGAACGTCGTTTTTATATGCCGTTACCATAGGATTCATAGTATGACACATAGTGCAGAATTTATCGCTTCCGGTATAATGAAGCATATCGGCGATACCGATTGATGATATTAAACCTATAAATATGCCAAGTACAACCGACCAAACAAAAAACTTCTTTTTCATACGGATCCTTCTTGTAACATTTTATTTTCTTTAAATATTATAATAAAATATTTAAATTATTATACCTAAGCCGGAATTAAAAATTATTGACGAAAATCAATTAATCTTAATTTGATATTAAATATTAGTTATCAAAAAAATCTTTAAGTTTATCTTCGGAAATACTGATGATTTTATTATTTGAGTCCAAATTTACAAGCTCTTGGGCTTTAAATTTAGCAAGTATTCTTGAGAAAGTTTCAGGAGTTATGTTTAAAATAGAAGCTATTTTGATGTGTTTTAAGGCATTAAAAAGATCAGAGTGATTTACTAAAAATTTAGCCACTTTTGCCTCCGAGCTTAAAACAAGCTCTTGATGGATAAGTTCGCTTGCGATTTTTAGTTTCTGAGATAGAGATTTTATGATGCTGACTGAAATTTTAGGATTGGATAAAAATTCTTTGTAAAATTTATCGTAATCTATCTTTAGCACTTCGCCGGAAGATACAAATATCGCCGTAGCGGGAAATTTGATATTTTCAAAATTCGCAAGCTCAGCGACAAAGGTCATGCCATTTAGCTGATGAAGGAAAATTTCCTTGCCCTTAGGCCCGATTTTATAAAGTTTCAGCGAACCTTTTATCATGAGATGAAGCCACTTTGACTCCTCTCCTTCCATAAATAAAAACTCGCCTTTTTTATATTTCTTAACTATGCTTATATCTTCAAGTCTTTTAAGTTCGCTTTCATTTAGCTCGTTAAAAAATCCTATTTGCCTAAGCATTCCTCTGTCCACTGCTGTTTTGATTATATTAAATTTTCATGAAGGAGAGCTCCTTCATGAAATTAATTTTATTTTCTAAGAAGATCTCTAATCTCAGTTAGCAATACTATATCTTCGCTTGGAGCGGCAGGTGCTGCAGGAGCAGGCTCTTCTTTTGGTTTTTTAAGTGAATTTATAGCCTTGATAACACAAAAAATACAAAATGCGATTATTAAAAAATCAACCGTAGTTTGAATAAACGAACCGTAATTAACCGTTACGGCAGGCGCTTCGCCGGCAGCTTCTTTAAGCACAAATTTAAGATCGGTAAAATTTACTCCTCCGGTTAAAACTCCAACGATAGGCATGATAACGTCGCCAACCAATGATGAAACAATCTTACCGAAAGCCCCGCCGATAACGACACCCACAGCCATATCAAGCACGTTACCGCGCATCGCAAATTCTTTGAATTCCTTAACGAAACTCATTTAGTACTCCTTGTGATTAAATTTTATTAGATATAAAATTCGATTTAGTTTTAAGACGCTAAATGAAAATCAAACTAAATATTGCGTTATTATAAACAATTTTGTTTAACACATTATTTACATACAAAATGCTATAATCAAGCCCAAATCAACTTAAGGAAATGCTCAATGTATCGTTTTGCACCCTCTCCTACGGGAGATATGCATCTTGGAAATTTGCGCGTAGCTATATTAAATTATCTTTGCTCTTTACAAGATAAAAGTGGCTTTATAGTGCGCATAGAAGATACCGATAAAGAAAGAAATATAGAAGGAAAAGACCAAGAAATTTTAGAAATTTTAACTAAATTCGGCATCAAATGGGACCAACTCTACTATCAAAGTGAGAATTTAAAATTCCACCGCCAGCTTGCTTCAAAACTAATGATAGATAAGCGAGCGTTTGCCTGCTTTTGCACTGAAAGCGAACTGGAAGCAAAAAAAGAAAACGCTAAAGCCAAAGGCATAGCATATCGCTATGACGGCACTTGCGAAAGGATGAGCAATGAAGAGGTTTTAGCCTGCGAAAAGCCTTTTGTAATCCGCATGAAAAAGCCAAAAGAAACGATGAAATTTACAGACGCTATCAAAGGCGAAGTAAGCTTTGAGCCTGAAAATGTCGATAGCTTTGTCATCATGCGTGCCGATAAAACCCCTACTTACAACTTCGCCTGTGCGACTGACGATATGCTCGAGGGCGTTACTTTCGTCATACGCGGAGAGGATCACGTAAGCAACACGCCTAAGCAAGAGCTTATCAGAGAAGGGCTTGATTACACGAGTAAAATTCGCTATGCACATCTGCCTATCATCTTAAATATAGAGGGCAAAAAGATGAGCAAGCGTGAGAACGAAAGTAGCGTAAAGTGGCTGCTTTCTAAAGGATTTATGCCGGAAGCCATAGCAAACTATATCATATCGCTTGGCTATAAAGCTCCTGTGGAAATTTTTACTATAAAGGACGCTGCACAGTGGTTTGACATCTCTAAAGTCTCGCCAAGTCCTGCGAAATTTGACATCAAGCAGCTAGAGCACATAAATAGAGAGCACATTAAGCTTGCTAGCAGTGAGCGACTTGCCGCACTTAGTGGATTGGATGAAAATTTAGCGGGTCTAATCAAATTTTATACCCAAGAGGCAAGCTTGCTAAACGAGATCAAGCAAAAGATAGAGGCGATATTTGCGCCAAAAAACATTCCTGATGAGTTTAAAAACGAGTGCGAGATCATAAAAGGCGCTGCAAATTCATTGAATTTAGATGAATTTCAAAGCTTTGACGAGTTTAAAAAGGCTTTAATGAGCGCTACAAATTTAAAAGGCAAAAGCTTTTTCATGCCGCTTAGAATTTTGCTTACAAACGAACAGCACGGACCTGAACTAAGTGAGTTATTTCCGCTCATCAAAGGAAATTTAAAGGAAATTTTAAAATGATTTTATCAACTCTCATCTCGGCCATAGCAAGTATTTTACAGATGGTTGTGCAAATTTACGTTTGGGTCATCATCATCTCAGCTATCGTTAGCTGGGTAAGACCCGATCCTTACAATCCTATAGTCCAGCTTCTTTATCGCTTAACCGAGCCCGTATATGCGCTTATAAGGCGCTTTGTGCCGACCGTATTTGGTGGCATAGATCTAGCGCCCATCATCGTGCTTTTGGCTCTTAAATTTATAGAACTATTTTTCATAAGGCTACTCTTTGAATTTGCTGCTTCGCTTTAGCCTTATCTTGTCCGTATTGAGCGCATTTGCTTTTGGCGGAGTAAAAGATTTTGAAGAGATAAAGGATAAGCCAAAGGGTTTGGCAAAAGATTACTATATATATAGATTAATCAGCGAAGGCAATTACACTAAAAAGCAAGTTGAAATTTTAAACGAAGATATTTTTAGGCGCTCTCCTACGATGCTAAAGGTTCTTGATACTATCATAAAGCCTAAAAAAGTCGCTTCAAACTGCGATCCCGTAAATGCTACAAATATAATGGACGCAAATTTAACCTGCCAAAGAACTCTGCTTAGAGTGCCTTTCATGATGAAGATAAAACAGGCCCAGAGGGCGCTTTTAGCCGATAAATTTGACGATATAGATAAAAACGTCGCAAGAAGACTAAGGGCGCTTAACGCTAAAAATGCCGCTTTAAAATTTGCCGATCAAAACGACACGGACGCGTTTATAGCACTATTTAACTCAAGCAGTCAAAAAGACAAAGAGAAATTTAACGTCAAATTTGAGCCTCATTTTATGAATTTACTTTCAAACCAAAAATCGTTTCAAAAGATCGCAAGCAGTCTTGTGATAGATAAAAAAATGGTTAAATTTAGAGAAAATTTCTTAAACATTGACGCTAACGCTTCAACCCAGCAGCACTCTTACATGCTAGGGCTTAATGCTATTTTACTTGATTCGCCGCACATCGCGCTTAAATTTTTTAAACAAGCCGAAGAGAGCTTTCAAAACCAAGGCGCAAAGGACGCCGCAATTTTTTGG
Source organism: Campylobacter sp. RM16188 (assembly GCF_012978795.1). NCBI lineage: Bacteria > Pseudomonadati > Campylobacterota > Epsilonproteobacteria > Campylobacterales > Campylobacteraceae > Campylobacter > Campylobacter sp. RM16188. The sequence goes on from NZ_LIWQ01000018.1 coordinate 4,128, forward strand.
CAATACCTCATAACTAAAAATCAAATTTTACTTGAAAAGCTAAACAAAAGTAGCGACATAAACATCTACACTTTATACGCAAACGAACTAACGGGCAAAGAAATTCCAAAAGTTTTTTCGCCGACACCTACCAAGCAAAAGCTTGAAGACTACGACATCAAAGATCCGTTTTTATGGCAAAAAACCTTTGCTATCGTAAAAGAAGTAAATGCTACTAAAGCTCTTGAATTCGCAGAGCTTTTCAACACCAAAGAAACACTTGGGCAGCACGCTTACTTCATGGAAAAAGCAAGCGGATATAAAGATCACTACTTTGTCATGCCGTTTTTAGAAGAACTTGAGGATATAAACGCAACCAGAAAGGCTACGATTTATGCTATCGGCAGGCAAGAAAGCAGGTTTATCCCATCTGTAATATCGACATCTTACGCACTTGGGATGATGCAGTTTATGCCCTTTCTTGCAAATCACATCGGCAAAAAAGAGCTTATGATAGAGGGCTTTGATCAAGACGATATGTTTGATCCGAGGGTTGCTTTAAAATTTGCAGATCACCACTTAAACTATCTTGAAAAATTCTTGCACCATCCGCTCTTTATAGCTTATGCATATAACGGCGGCATCGGCTTTACCAAGCGCATGCTTCAGCGCGGAGATCTATTTAACGAAGGAAAATTTGAGCCGTTTTTATCGCTTGAGCTTGTGCCATATGCCGAAAGCAGGCACTATGGCAAAAAAGTGCTTGCAAACTACGTTATATACTCGCACTTGCTTAATTCCAGTACATCGATTTTGAAACTTTTTGAAACTCTAAGCTCACCTGATTTGACGGATAAATTTCGAAAGAGAGATTAAGTTTATCCGAACTCTTTTCAGGTGCGCTTACTTCGATATATTTCCCCCACGGCATTTGAAATGTGATGAGCTTTAAAAGCTCGTCATTTTCGTCTAAAATTCTGGTTTTAATGCCGCTTATGTCGTTATTTAGACTAAAACTTTTTAAATTTACGTCAGCATCTTTTGGGTGGATGGCGATTATAAATTTCTCATCTTTGTTTTCTTTTATAAGCTCGCTATGAACGGGGTTTAGATAAGTTCCTAAAATCAAAATTTTAAAATCTTGTTTGATTATTTCACTCTTGCTCGTATAAGCCAAAAGCTCGTTTTTAAGAGGTTCGTGAATGACAATTTTATTAGAACACCCTAAAAAAGCCGTCATAAGAGCTAAGCATATCAGTAGATTTTTCATAATAATACCTTGAAATTTTTTCTTATTTTATCTTTAATTTGGGTAATTTTTGCTTTAAGAAAGCCTAAATTTGTTATAATCTTACGAAAATTTAGAAGTTGGAACTAGATGAAAAGATTGGCAATGGCGTTTTCAGGACCCTCAAATAGCGGCAAAACTACGCTTATATTAAAGGTGGGGCAAAAATTTATAAAAGACGGACTAAAGGTAGTTATCATTAAGCACGATCCGGGTGACAAGGCTCGCTTTGACGTAGAGGGAAAGGATAGCTATAGATTTAGCGAGATAGGTGCTGACGTGGTTGTACTAAGCCCCACGCGCACGACATACTTTTCAAAAGAGCAAAAGAGTCTTGATGAAGTAGTGTCTATGGTGGGCGAATTTGACCTACTGTTAGTAGAAGGGCTTAAAACCCTGCCGCTTCCTAGGCTAAGCGTGTTTAAAGACGAGATAAACACTGAATATATCGGATTTTCAAACGCGATCGCAAGTTATAAAAAAGAGTGTGAATTTGATATTTTAAATATGAATTTAGACGATATAGATACTATTTGTGAGTGGATTTTACAAAACGCAAAGGCTTTATGATGGAAAGAATTTTTGAAACAATTAAACAAATCGCCGTTAAAATCAGCAACGAGATAAAATTTGCAGATCTTGGCTACACCGATCACGCAAACGCCACTGGAGACACCCAGCTTAAGCTTGATGTGCTAAGCGATGAGATCATCACGCGCGAATTTGCAAATTTAGATTGTGTAAAAGCTCTAGTTAGCGAAGAAAAAGATGAGATGCTCTCACTAAACGAAAATGCAAAATTTATCGTAGCCTACGATCCGCTTGACGGCTCAAGCTTGGTTGATGTAAATTTTGCTATCGGCTCGATATTTGGCATATATGAAAACGAACTAAAACCTGAAAATTTAGTAGCTTCAGCGTATAGCGTTTACGGTCCTAGACTTGAACTCGTTATCTGCACGGATAAGCCAAAGCTTTATAGGCTCAACAAAGAGGGCAAATTTCAGTTTATAAAAGATTTGCAGCTAAAAGAAAAAGGCAAGCTAAACGCCACAGGTGCCACGCAAAAAGGCTGGAGCGATACGCACGCTAAATTTATAAGAGAGCTTTTTGAGCGAGGGTATCGCTTAAGATATTCAGGCGCAATGGTAAGCGACTTGCATCAAATTTTGCTAAAAGGCGGCGGGCTTTTTAGCTACCCGGCTACCACCGATGCGCCAAACGGCAAGCTTAGAGTGCTTTTTGAAGTGCTGCCTTTTGCCTTTATCTATGAGCGCGCAGGCGGAGTTACGAGTGACGGCTACTCTGCAAGTCTTTTTGATATAAAGATAGAAAAAATCCACCAAACCACACCATGCTTCTTTGGCTCCAAAGAGGAGATAAAGACTCTGCATGAATTTTACGGAAGCAAAAATGGCTGAAGAGCTTAAGCAAAAAGACAAATTCGAGCTTGAGCTTGATAACCAAATAGACATACTAAAGTCATGCCAATCTCAAAAAAACCTAACAAGCTGTTTTGCCTGCGAAAATTTATTTGAATGCGAAATTCGTAAAAATTATGTTGATGCCGTCTATAATTCAATGTCCAAGGGCAGCACCGGCGGATTTGATTTTTAATTAAGGAAGATTATGAAAGCTTATATAACAACACCTATTTATTATGTAAATGACGTTCCTCATATCGGACACGCCTACACTACGATCATCGCCGATACGATGGCTAGATTTGCAAGGCTTAAAGGCGAAGAGACGTTTTTTTTAACAGGAACCGATGAACACGGACAAAAGATAGAACAAGCTGCGCAAAAAAAAGGCAAAAGCCCAAAAGCATACGCAGACGAGATAAGCGCAAAATTTAAAGAGCTTTGGGATGAATTTGAGATAAGTTACGATCACTTTATCCGCACAACCGATGAGAGCCACAAACTAACCGTTCAAAACGCTTTTAACAAAATGCTTGAAAAAGGCGACATCTACAAAGGCGAATACGAGGGTTTTTACTGCGTTAGCTGCGAGACGTTTTTTACCCAAACTCAACTTTTAGATAACGAGTGCTGTCCTGACTGTGGGCGACCGACAAACTTAGTCAAAGAGGAAAGCTACTTTTTTAAACTATCAAAATACGAAGACGCCCTTCTTAAATGGTACGAGCAAAATGAGCAGTGCATACTTCCAAAAGGTAAAAAAAACGAAGTCGTAAGCTTCGTAAAAGGCGGGCTTAAAGACCTATCTATAACTCGCACCAGCTTTGACTGGGGCGTAAAACTACCTGCAAATTTAAACGAGCCAAAGCACGTGATGTATGTCTGGCTTGATGCTCTGATGAACTATCTTTCAGCACTTGGCTACACTAGAGACGGCGAGAAAATGGGCTTTTGGGAAAATGCGGTGCACTTAGTCGGCAAGGATATCTTGCGCTTTCATGCGATTTACTGGCCAGCGTTTTTGATGAGTCTTGATTTGCCGCTTCCTAAGCATATCGCGGCACACGGCTGGTGGACCAGAAACGGCGAAAAGATGAGCAAGAGCAAGGGCAACGTAGTCGTGCCAAAAGAGGTTGCAGACGCTTATGGGCTTGAAAATTTCAGATACTTTATGCTGCGTGAAGTTCCGTTTGGTCAAGACGGGGATTTCTCGCAAAAAGCACTTATCGAGCGCATAAACTCAGAGCTCAGCAACGATCTTGGAAACTTACTAAACCGCATAATCGGAATGAGTGGTAAATACTCAAACTACGAGGTTTCAAGCAAAGATGTAAAAAAATACCATAAAGAAATCTTGGACGAATCAACAGCTCATCTAAAAGCAGCTTGTGAGAATTTAGAAATTTTTGCCACAAATCGCTACCTAGAGGAGCTTTGGCGAGTACTAAATATCGCAAACGCAAGTATTGCAAAATTTGAGCCTTGGAATTTGATAAAAGAGGGCAAAAACGATGAAGCAAACGCTCTTGTAAGCCTTTGTGCAAATTTGCTTGCACGTGTAGCGATCTTGCTAAGTCCTGCGATGCCAAAGACTTGCGAAAAGATAGCTAGAGCGATGAAATTTGAAATTTCAACACAAAATTATCAAAAGATAATACTTGAAAACGAAGTTTTAGACTTTGTTTGCGAGCCTACGGCGCCGCTCTTTCCAAAGATAGAAAAAGAGCTTATGAGCACTCCTGTGCCAAGCATAGCCGAACTTAGCAAAGACGAAACGCCAAAGATAAAGATAGATGAGTTTAAAAGGTGTGTTATCAAAGTTGGAACTATCCTAGAAGCTGCAAATATCGAAGGCAGCGACAAACTGCTTAAATTCAAAATAGATCTTGGCGAAAGCGAGCCAAGACAGATCGTATCGGGAATTGCTAAATTTTATGATCCAAAAGAGCTTGTAGGCAAGCAGGTTTGCGTGCTGGCAAATTTAAAAGAGGCTAAGATATTTGGCAATATCTCTCAAGGCATGATACTTACGGCAGAAGACGGCTCGCTAGCGCTGTTAAGTCCTATCTCAAGCGTTAAAAACGGAGCGATCGTCGGCTAAATGATGAATATAGAAAACTTAAAACGTCTAATCAACGGCGGCAGCATGAACACGCCAAGTGTGACAAGCGTTGTTGATTTTTCGTTTGAGGCTAAGAGTATTCGCCAAGGGTACGCATATATAGGCATAGACGCTACGCAAGAAGACATCAATGAAGCTACGGCAAACGGGGCATACGCGGTCTTGGTCGATAAAGAGTGCGAGATTACCGACAAGGAAGTCGCATTTATCAGAGTTGATAATCTAAATACGGCCATCATGCGCTTGGTTCGCTTTGAGAGTAGCTCAAAAAGACTTAAATTCTGCTCTATAAATGCCGTTCAAAAGGCTATCTTAAAGCGCATGAGTCTAGCAAAAAACGCATCTATCCTTCCAACTGACATCAAAGAGCTCTTTATCAAAATTTTTCACGCCAAAGAGGGCGATACGTTCTTTTGCGATGATCTTAAAATTCTCTCTAAGGTTGCGCCTTTTTACGATACCGCATGGACAGATATGAGTGCTGAAGCCATAAATGAAGGCTCGATTTTCTTTACGACTCTTATTTGTAGCGGCATCTATTATCAAAATTTGGCTATATCCAAAGTCTTTAAAGGATTTTTAGCAGGGCTCATAGGATATCTAAGCAAAAACGAGATTGAATTTAGACTCGGTGATCTGCGAGGGATCGAGCACTTTGAGCCTATATTTATAGATAGAAATTTTAAAATCACTCCATTTGGAGCAAGCTTTAGGGCTTTTATAGTAGAAAACGACGAATCTCTTTTTGAGATGGAAGCAAATTTTTTAAGGCGAAATTTTAGTGAAATGATAGAAATTTGCGTTCCTGCTAATTTCAGATCAAATTTAGAACCAACCTTTGTTTTTAACGATTTAAGTGAACTTAAAAAGCTTACAAATTTCCGCTACTCGCTTGTTAAATGCCAAAAATCAGAACTGGAAGCGATGCTAAACAAGCAAGACAAAGAGGCGAATTTATTCGGATTTTAAGCGGCAATCCTGCCAAAATTAAATACAAAAAACTGCTTTTGATGACTTAGTCTAATTAATTTTACTTGTGTATTATAAATTCTCTTATCGACACTATTGATAAATTTACTTACCGATAGATTCTTTGCAAACTCCTGAGTTAAAAGCAAATTTGTTTAGCTTGTTGTTTTCTTATACCTTATCTCATCTCTTACGCCCGCTTGCTTAAATCCTCTAAGCCTAAGCAAGCAGCTATCACACTGCCCGCACGCCTCCTCTTCGCTCTCATAACAGCTCCAAGTAAGCTCTAAAGGCACTTTAAATTCCAAAGCCTTTTGCACGATATCAGCCTTTGTAAGATTTACAAGCGGGGTTTTTATCTCTATCTTTGTTTTTATAGCCGTGCCTTCGTTTATAACCGCCGTCATCTTATCTATAAACTCGCTCGTGCAGTCAGGATAGCCGCTTCCGTCAGCCTCTATCACTCCGATATATATCGCTTCGGCACCTTCTTTTTCGGCAAGTGAGGCGGCGATTGATAAAAATATTCCATTGCGATACGGCACGTAAGTTATGGGGATATCTTCTCCAAGGCTATTTTTAGGAACGTCTATAGATGTATCGGTTAGTGCGCTACCTCCGATATGAGCGATGAAGCCAACATCAAGCACCAAGGATTTGCTTACGCCAAGATCGGCGCAAATTTGATAAAAAGCCTCGCGCTCTTTTTTCATGGTGCGCTGATTGTAATCAAAATGAAGCGCTATTATCTCATATCCGGCACGTTTTGCCATATAGGCGCAAAGAGTGCTATCCATACCTCCGCTTATGATACAAACCGCCTTTTTCATCTGCTGCCTTTGGTCTAAATTTGATGTTTTGCTTTAAATTTGAGTTTATACATGCAAAATTTAGCTAAAATTATACTCAAATTTATCAAAGGAAGCCTTATAAATGATACTTTGCGAAGATGATTATCCTGAAATTTTAGATGAAATTTGCGAATTTTTAACAAGCGGCGACGTGGAATTAAGTTTCGTTGATAATGAGCAGATGAGAGAGATAAATCTAAGCCAAAGGGGTATCGATAAGACAACCGATGTGCTTAGCTTTCCGCTTGTTTATCAACTTCATTTGCCTCTTGGATGCGTTGTGATAAACACAAACTTGGCAGAGCAAAAAGCTGTCGAACTGGAGCATGAAAGAGATTCCGAAATAGCCCTGCTCTTTACGCACGGCTTACTTCACCTGCTTGGCTTTGATCATGAGATAGATAGCGGAGAAATGAGAGCTAAGGAGTGCGAAGTGATAGAGAAATTTAGCCTTCCAAAAAGCCTGATAGTGCGCACTATGGATGAAGATTAAGAGGCTTTCTTTTTCTCTTTTTTCTTCTCCTCTTCGAGTTTCTTTTTCTCTTCTTTTTCAAGAGTGCTTTCGATAACGTATTTTTGATCTATGTAGCCAAGCTCTATAAGCTTGTTAAAAATTTTAGCCGTAAGCGGTCCTGCGGCAAGTCCGCCATGTCCGCCATGTTCTATGATGACGGTTACGACATATCTTGGATTTTCATAAGGACCGTAAGTAGTCATCCACGCATGAGAGCGCTGAAGATACTTCATATCTTCTTCTTTCATACGTTTTTTCTCGGTTTGCGAAATCGCTACGACCTGTGCGGTTCCGGTTTTTGCAGCAAGCTTTAGCTTTGCCTCCTTAAAGTGCTTAAACGCCGTGCCTTTTTGGTGATTTGCGACCTCATACATCGCTTTTCTTATATAAGGAAGCTGTTTTTTCTCAAAAGCCGTGAATACATCATCACTTTGCTCAAATTTAGCCACCTCTTCACCCACGCTATGCAAAAAATGCGGTGTGATATTTTTGCCGGTTGCAAGCATGGCGGTATGTCTTGCTATCTGCATAGGAGTTACTAAGAAATTTCCCTGCCCGATGGAGCTATTTAAAGTCTCGCCGTGATACCAAGGCTGACCGTACTTTTGCATCTTCCATTCACGACTCGGCACGATTCCTATAAATTCATTAGGTAGATCAACTCCGGTTTTTTGACCAAAGCCAAGGCGCTCCAGCACCGGTGCGATAGCGTCTATACCGATTTTAAGACTACCTTTGTAAAAATAATCATCACAACTTTCTCTAATCGCCGAGTTCATATCTACAAAACCGTGTCCGTACTGGTTCCAGCACCTAAAATTTCGCCCGCCGACCTCAAGAGTGCCGCTACAATAATACCCCGAGCTTCTATCCATCTTGCCTGAATTTAAAAAAGCAAGCGCAACGCCCATTTTGATAACCGATCCTGGCGGATAATGCCCGTTTACCAGCTTATTTAAAAAGGGATGATCTATGCCGTTTATCAGCTCGTCCCATTTGGCTTTTGAAATTCCCGTCACAAAAGGGTTTAAGTCATACTCAGGAAAGCTTCCCGCCGCTAAAATCGAGCCGTCTCGCACATCCATCACGATAACAGCACCTGCGTCTTTGTCAAAAATTTCTTCCACATATCTTTGCATCTCAAGATCGATGCTTAGAGTGATATCTCTGCTCTTTGGATAGGTCATAGATATCTCTTCTACCTGCTCGTTTAGGGCATTTACCTTTATCTTCCTCACACCCTCCTCGCCTTGCAAGATAGAGTTGTAAAACCTCTCTATACCGCTTTTGCCCGTGTGATTAGTAAGCTTGGCGATAGGGTCGTTTAAAACGTCATCTTTGTTTGCTCTTCCTACGTAACCGATGATATGAGAAGCAAGGTGCGAATACGGATAATGCCTTTTGGAAGCGGGCTTGACGCTTAAAACCTCACGAAGCGAAAGCGAAGAGATGTGAGGTATCATCGTGTCATAATCGATAAAATTTATGATCTCGATGAAGTCTTGATTATAAGGCGAATCGGCTTTAATGTAATCGCGTTTTAGCTTGGTAACGTTTATATCTTCAAAAATTTGAGCCAAATTTAAAAGCTCTTCGTCTAAAATTTTACTCTTGCTTAAATGCGGCTTGACAGATACCGAAAATCCAAGACGATTTACCGCCACTGGATTTCCTTTAACGTCTAAAATTTGACCTCTTACAGGCGGGATGAATTGAGATTTTACTACGTTTTGCTCGGCAATCTCTTCGTAAATTTCGTTTGACTTGATACTAATGTGATAAATTCTAACAAGCAGCAAGATCCAAACGCTAAATATGACGGCAAAAACTATGCGCATTCTCATGCAAATCGCTCGCGAAATAAGATAGTCGCCAAAAGAGCTTCAAAGGCTATGTAAATAAAATACCTGTGGTCAAAATTTAGCATAGGTAAATTTGCTACGTAGCGCAATAGTAAAGTGATCAAACAAGTCATAAAGTATCCGCTTGCGACAAAAACTACAAGCAAAATTTCACGCGATTTAAATGTTACAAGCAGCCAATCAGAAACCAGATAATAAAACAGCAAAAACCCTATCATCGTAGAAAAAAGCGCATATCCATGCACCTGCTCGGCAAAAATCAGATAAAAGATAGCAAAATACCATCTTTTGTCGTACTTTTTGACTTTTTTATTCTTTTCGATATTTAAGATAATCATATAGGTAAAAAATATGCCTATAAGCGGCGGCAAGTAGGTAGCTACGCTTGTGGCGGCTTGATATACAAGCAAAAACGCCGTCCAAAGAGCGAATTTTAGAATTTGTAAATCAGAGCTATTTCGTCGCATACCGGAAAATGCTTGCATTTAATACAATCGGCCCAAATTTTTTGCGCAGGCAAATCAGACTTTGGAATTTCAACAAAACCAAGCTTTTCAAAGAAGCTTTTTCGGTAAGTTAGAGTAAAAACGGTCTTGATTTCATACTCTTTAGCCTCCCTAAGTATCTTTTGCACGAGCTTGCTTCCAACTCCGCCGCCTCTTAAATTTTTAGACACTACAAGGCTTCTAACCTCGGCTAAATTTACAGTATGTATATGAAGTGCACAAAACCCGACAACCTCTTCTTCCTTACCGTCTTCATGCAAACAAGCAAGCATATAAGACCTGATATTGGTTGAAATTTCATCATCACTTCTTGGCAGGATAAGTCCGCTTGCAACCTCTTCACGGACAAGCTCTTGCATAGCTTTTATATCCTTTAGTTTAGGCTTTCTGAAGTTTATTGCGCCGTTCATCTATACACCCAATGCGTTTTTTACTATCAGCTCATTAGCCTTATCAATGCCTATCTTTTTAAGAACGGATACAAAGTGAGCGTTTGGATAGGCCTTTAAAGCTGCGCTTTTTTCGCTTTGATTTAGTTTATCCGCCTTTGTTAGGATGTTTAAAATTCTCTGATCGGCTCTTAAAAAGCTTTGCAGGTAGTCATTTACATTTTTATCTATCTCAAGATCAAAATGCCTACTATCTATAAGATGAACGAACAACTTGATATTAGATCTTTGTTTTAAATATTCGTCTAAATTCTTCTTCCATTCGTTATGCATACTTTTTGCCACTTTTGCATAACCAAAACCGGGCAGATCGACAAATACAAGATTGATTCTTTGCTCATCGTATTCGTAGCCTACTTCAAAAAAATTTATAAGCTGAGTTTTACCTGGAGTAGAAGAGCTTTTGGCTAAATTTTTATGATTTACAAGAGCGTTTATAAGGCTACTTTTGCCCACATTCGATCGTCCCAAAAAAGCAACCTCGCTACCGCTAACAGGCGGAGCTAGGGAAATGTTTGGCGCCGAGATTAAAAATTTAGCATTAAGCGCTCTAATCACTTGTTCTTACTCTTTTCTTCAACCTGAAAGATAAATTTAACCGGCTTTTTGTTGCCGCTATTTACATTATACGTTCCGCTGTTTTGATTTACGGTTATCTTTTCGCCGTAGACTTTTTTATCGGTTTCTTCTTCGTGCAAAAAGCCGTTTCCGTTTATAGTGTATAAATTCGGCGCAGGCTCGTAAATAAGCTCGTTTCCGCTTCCGTTGTAATTTTTATTTTGTATGATGACTTTAAATTTGGCATCTCCGCTGGCTACATATTTAAGAGGGTTTCTTTTAGCGTCAAAGTATATCAAAACCTTATTTGCCGTTAAAATATCCTTGCCCTTTTTTATATTTACATTTCCGCTAAATTCGCTTATAAGCTTTTTTTCATCGGCGTAAAAATCATCGGCAGTTACCTCTACCTGCTCCGCAAAAAGAGCCGACAAACCAAATAAAACAAAAGCCCAAATTATCTTTTTTCCTCTATCCATGCGCGGATTCCTTTTACATATGTTCTTTTTAAATTTGTATCATATACCAAAGCATCACCTACGACTTTGTCGCCATTTTGAGTCATCACAAACGAAGTATCGGATACCGCGAGCTTTGATTTGATATCATACACCACTTCATCCGAGACAAATTTAAGCCCATCGCTACTTATATAATCAACGTTGCCTTTAAATTTAATCGTATCGTTTTGATAAAACGCCTTATCGGATGTTAAATTATGCTCTTTATTATCTTTTATAATCTCGGCTTTAAAGCTAAGAAATTCATCCTTATCGCTATACCTGTTCCACTCGTCAGCCTCGTATCTTGCGTTTATGATAGTGGAATTTAGCTCATAATCAATTACATCGTTTATCTTCATGCTCGCGATAGAATTATCAGGCTTTATACTCTGAGCATGATACGGATCTTGGATAGTCAGATAAACCATCGCTACGCTAAAAATAGATATAACGAAGTAAAAAATCTTTATAACCAACGCTTAGACCACTCTTCATAAAGATTTTCATGCTTTATCAAAATTTCAATCATCTGCCTAATCGCGCCATTGCCACCCTTAAAATCAAGCTTGGTTTTTACATCAAGTTCTTTTATGGCATTTTTTGGCTTGAAGCTCCACTTTACAGCCTTTAAAAGCTTATAATCGTTATAATCATCGCCTATAGCGGCTGCATTTTCAAAGCCTAGTCCTTCGAATTTTAAAATTTCTTCAGCTACGGCAAATTTATCGCTTACGCCTTGATATACGTGATCTATCTTTAAATTTTCAGCTCTTCTTTCTACGATTGCGGATTTTCTTCCTGTTATGATGGCTACTTTTTTACCGAGCTTAAGCCAACTTTCTATAGCGTATCCGTCTTTAACATCAAAGAACTTAATCTCCTCGCCGTTTGCACTATAAACTATCTTACCGTCAGTCATACATCCATCAACGTCTAAAAATATTATCTCTATCACAGCACTCCCTTTGTGCTTGGAACTCCGATTCTTTCGTTTTTAGCAAGCGCTCTTCTAAGAGCTACGGCTAGAGCTTTAAAGCTTGCTTCTATGATATGGTGAGAGTTTTTACCGCGAATTTTAGTTATATGAAGCGTGATATTTGCATTAAATGCAAGAGCTTGGAAAAATTCATTAACAAGCTCGATATCAAAATCACCTACTTTGCCATCGCTAATACTTTCATAAACCAAAAAAGGTCGGTTAGACAGATCAAGGGCGCAATCAACCGCCGCTTCATCCATTACGACAGTAGCCTCTCCAAATCTTTCTATCCCATTTACCGGATAAATGATCTCTTTTAAAAGCGAGCCTATAACTATGCCCGTATCTTCAACCGTATGATGAAAATCTATATGCAAATCACCTTTTGCAATAAGCCTCATATCAAACAAAGCATGCTTACCAAAAGCTTCAAGCATATGATCAAAAAATCCTATACCTGTGTTTATCTCGCACTTTCCGCTTCCATAAATTTCTAAATCTAAGCTTATATCGGTCTCTTTAGTCTTTCTTATCTTTTGCACGCTTACTCCCTTGCGATAAATGCGCCTTCTATATGTCCTGCCTCAATGAAGTCTCTGGCCTCGTTTTCGCTTCTAAATCCTGTTAAGAAAACTCTATAAATCGGCTTATTATCAAACGTATATTTTCTAATTTCGGCGGTATAGTTTTTAGTTGAGTGCTTATTTTTGTAAGTTGTAGCACCATTTAAATTTCTAAACGCTCCGATTTGAACCATAAATTCTCCGCCCACAAACACATCTTGCGGTTTTTGCGCTACAACTACGCCTCCGGTTGTCTTTTGCTCTTTTGTTGTACCAGAAGCAACTGTGGAGCTATCGCTTATCTTACCGTTAAATCCGATAACTTCCAAAAAGACAGGTGCGGTTCCAGCTGAGATCATATCTATCTTTGAAGCAGCGGTTTTTGAGAGGTCTATAACCCTGCCTGCCACAAAGGGTCCGCGGTCGTTTATACGCACCACAATGCTTTTTTTATTTTTTAAATTTACGACTCTAACCATTGTATTCATCGGCAAAGTCTTATGTGCGGCAGTCATATTGTACATATTATAAATTTCACCGTTTGAAGTTTTTTTGCCGTGAAAATCAGGGCCATACCAACTTGCAATACCGCTGGCCGTATCTCCTACGCTAACAACGGTAGGATAATAAGTCTTGCCGTTTATCTTATAAGGGCGCATAGTGGCTTCATGCACCTTTTTAGAGTTATTTATCTTTTCTTGTGTAGGCCCCTTTGGTCCGCTTGGTCCCAATATCCCGCTTACGACCGAACAGCCTGTAAAAAATATAACTATAAAAACACTAAGAAGCGTAAATTTTATACTATTCTGAGGTTGCAAGCTTTGCTCCGATAGAAGAATTTGAGCTCATCAAGCTATTTGCATCCTTTAAATCCTCAAAAGCTACATCAAATTTCTTTGCAACTTCACTTAAAGTGTCTCCACTTTTTACTATATATTCGGCTAGGTAATTAACATCTTGATCGCTAGGAATGACTAATTTTTGATTTGGCTTTATCTCGTTTGAAGCAAGAGCGTTATACTCCTTGATAATCTTATGACTTACGCCTGTTTTTTCAGCGATTGCAAGGAGCGTTTCGTTTTTGCCCACGGTGTAAATTTCAAATTTACGATTTTTAGCAACCTCGAAATTATTATCAAACATCTCTTTTTTATTTTTTGGTATATACATATAATACGGCTTATCAACAGGCGGAGTATAGACAAATTTAAGATGAGAGTTGTACTCTTTCATTCTTTTTAGACTAAGTCCGATACTGTCGCCTACCTCCATCAAAGTAGTTCCTCCGGGCACTTTTATCTTCTCAATCTCCATGCCCTTTGCATTTGTTATAAGCTCGGCATCTTTTGAACTAAGGAAGTTCTTATCGTTTGCGATATGCGCAACGGTTAAAATTTTCTTAACAAAATTTCTAGTTTCCTTTGGGATATAGCCTTTATTTGCATCAAGCAAGGTAGCTAAATCATCCGTCCCTGCCTTTTTAATAGCCGATCTTAACTTAGTATTGCCGCAGTTATACGCCATCATAGCAAGATACCATTTCCCAAATTCGTCTTTTAAGCTCTGAAGGTACTTGGTGGCAGCAATAGTTGCCGCGATAGGATCTTTTCTCTCGTCCGTATAGTTATCCACTCTAAGACCGTAAAGCCTTGCAGTAGGCGCCATAAACTGCCAAATTCCGATTGCACTCTTGCTTGATACGACATTATTGGAAAATCCTGATTCTATCATTGCAAGATACAAAAAAGACTCAGGAATACCTGAGTCTTTGATGATTTTTTGAAGAGTAGGTATGTGCCTATGTCCGTTTTTTAAAGTTTTTACGAATTCCTTCTTCTTGCTCTCTTTTATGCTATTTTTTATAGAGCTATAGTGTGGATTTTTCATAAATTTAGCATCTATATCAAACTCTTTTAATATCTTCTTTTGTATTTCTATATGATCTTTGTTTGCCGTTGATGCAGACAAAACTCCAAAACAGGTCATACACAAAAGAATTATCTTAAAATATCTCATTTTTCTCCTTGGTTTATGCTGTTTTAAAATGCCCAAAAAGCATCTTTGCATTCGATGTTGTTAAATTTATCAACCTCTCTTTATCTAAATTTAAAATTTCAGCCATTTTCTCAGCAACCAGCTGAGTATATATCGGCTCGTTTCTTCTACCCCTATAAGGTTCCGGAGAAAGATACGGACCGTCTGTTTCAATTAGTAACTTATCTTGTGGAATTTTAGGCAAAATTTCCACTAAATTTTTAGCGTTTTTAAACGTCAAAACCCCGCCTATGCCAAAATAGAAATTCCCGAATTTATTAAGTTCCAAAAGCAAAGGCGATGCGTTATAACAGTGCATTACGGCACCCACAAGCCTACTTGCATACTCTTTTAGTATATTAAAAGTATCCTCATTGGCATCTCTAATATGTAAAATAACAGGCATCTTTAACTCGCTAGCCAAATCAAGCTGAGAGATAAAAACCCTCTTTTGAAGCTCTTTTTCGGCTATTTTTTCACTATCATCTTTTGGCAATCTAAAATAATCAAGCCCGCATTCTCCGATAGCTATACACTTCTCATGACCGGCAAACTTACGAAGCGTATCGATATCTAAATCCTCTTTATTATATGGATGAACGCCTGCGGCAAAAAATACATTATCAAATTTCTCAGATATCTTAGCAGCTTTTGGTAAATCATTAATATCAGCCCCCGGGATTAAAACCCCTCCCACGCCTGCGTTATAGGCATTTTGCATGACCGCATCAAGATCGTCATCATATCTATTATCGTCAAGATGACAGTGAGTATCTATGATCACAGATTTATCTCCACACGGTTTCTTCCGTTTTTCTTAGCGGCATAAAGAGCCTTGTCTGCAAGCTCCAGCATTTCATCTACGTTAGATTCGTTATCTCCGAATGCCAAACCGATAGAAACGGTCATTTTAATACTCTGAGTTTTAAGAGTAACCATACTTGAAGCTATCACAGCTCTTAAATTTACAAAAAATTTAACCGCCTCTTCTTGAGGGATATTTTTAAGCACTACGCAAAATTCCTCGCCGCCAAATCTTGCCACTATATCGCTTCCCTTTGTGGCATCCATAAGCTTCTTGGCTAAAAATTTAATCGCTTTATCTCCGCTATCGTGACCATATGTATCATTTATCTTTTTAAAATGGTCAATGTCTATCATGGCAAGTGCGTAGTTTTCATTTTTTTGCTTTATTTTTTTCAGATATTCTTCTATATTTTCGTAAAAATAACGCCTATTGCAAGCTCCTGTCAAGAAGTCGTGATTAGCAAAATTTGCAATTCTTTCTATATTTTCCATGGCTTCTATGGTGTTATTTACTCTAGATATCAGCTCCTCTTTTTCAAAAGGCTTTGCTATGAAGTCATTAGCGCCGCTTTTAAGAAATACGGCTGCATTTATCTCGTCCTTAGGAGAGGTCATTACGATAACCCCCAAAGAGTTTTTATCTTTATCTTTTCTTACCTCTTTTAGAACTTCAAGTCCGTCTTTAACAGGCATTCTATAATCTGTAATAATGAGCTTTATATCGGGATTATCTTTAAAATAGCTAAGAGCTTCTTCGCCGTGAGCTGCGGCAAATACTTCAAACTGCAAGCTTTTTAAAATTTTTTTCGAGCTATTTCTAAAAGTCAAAGAATCCTCAATAACCATTACTTTATATTGCCTGTTTTGTCTAAGGCGATTAATCATATGAAATATATAATTTATATCCTCCATATTACCTTTATAAACATAATCCACAATATCTTTATGTATGAAAGTCTCTCTTGTTTTATTATCCATACTTCCTGTTAAAACTATGCTTGGCAAGCCTTTTAAAATCACATAATCAACAACTTCACCGTTTGGAGCATCGGGCAAATTTAGATCAAGCAACGCTATAAAATAATCATTTGGATTTTTTAAAAATTCCTGCGCCTCTTTTAAACTATAAGCTATATCAACCTCCATATCGACGTTGTCTTCCATCTTTTTAGCTATTAGTTTTGCAAGTGATTTGTTATCCTCTACTATTAAAATTCTATTTTTTTCCATAATTTTATGTTACCTATTAAATTTTATATTTAAACTATATTAACTTTTTTCAAAAGCGTTAGATATTATCATCTTTTTTCTTTTTTAAAAATAAAATTTCGGACATAACTACCCGTCTAAAAGTTGCTTGGCAAATTCCATCGCCTCTTTGCTCACGGTCTCTCCGCTTATCATTCTTGCAAGCTCAGATATTCGTTCGCTATTTTCAAGCTCTCTTACGATCGATTTTTCTTCAAATTTTTCAACCAAAAAGTGAGAATTTGCCTTTGAGCTAAGCTGAGGCTGATGTGATATAGCAAAAATCTGATAGAATTTAGCTAAATTTAAAAGCACATTTGCGATACTCATCGCCTCTTTTCCGCTTAAATTCGCATCTATCTCATCAAGGATTATGACCCCTTCTCCGCTTCCTGAAATTTGCGTTTCACTTGCTATAAAGGCAAGTCGCAAGCGGTTTAGTTCGCCCGAGCTTAAATTTTTTAAATTAGTCTCGTTTAAACTCAAAGCTATCTGGTCAACGCCGAATTTATCAAGCGGCTTTTGGCTTATTTTAAGAGTGATTTTGCTCATATAAAGCTCTTTAAGATATGAATTTATAAGCTCTTCAAGCTCTTTTAAATTTTCACTCCTTGCTTTTGTAAGCTTGCTTGACATATCGTTAATCTCACTTTTTAAAGCGTTAAATTTAGCTTCAAGCAAGCTCTTTTCAAAGCTTATATTTTCATATTTACTAAGCTCGGCTTTTCGTTTTTTTAAAGTTTCAAGCGCTTCTTCGATGCTTGCGTATCTGCGAATTAGCGAATTTAGTGCTTCGATCCTATCCAAAACGCTTTCTATATCAATATCTTCAAGCTCATCCATATTTAGGTTGTCGCGCGCTATTCTAAGCTCGTTCATGCACTCCTCAAAAAAGCTAGCATCTATATCGCTGATATTTAGCGCATCTATGACGGCTCTTTCAGCCTGAAATACGGCTTCGACCCTACTCCAAGCTTCATTTATCTTATCTTTTTTACTAAGGCGTTTTTTGATCTCCATAAGCTCTTCAAATTCGCCTACTTTTGGGCTAACCGACTCTATTTTTGATATCTCAAAGCTTGCAAATTCCTTAAGCTCTTCAATCCTTCTTTCATCTTCTATTATATTTTGCAACTCTTTTGAGATTTGATCAAATTCCTTAAATTTTGCCTCAAATTCCTGCTTAAATTTTAAAAATTCTCCGTTTTTTTTACTTTCGGCGATATCAAGCAAATTTAAAAATCTCTCGTTTTCAAACTCGTTTATCTCTTTGGCGGACAGATATTTTATATGCTCTTTTGCAATTGAGGCGAGATTTTTCTTTGAGATAGCCTGAGAGTTGATAAAATACCTTGTCGCCTTATCTCTAAACAGTTTAAAAGTATTTATCTGCTCGCTTTCAATCCCATACTCCTCGGCACTGAATTTATACTCCACATCCGCTTCAATCAGCTTTGCGTCGCTATCCTTAAGCCCAAAAACCGCCATTATCGCGCTCATTAGCACTGATTTACCAGCACCGCTTACGCCGGTAAATACGCTAAGCCCTTCTTTAAATTTAAGCTCAACGCTATCAAAATTTAGATATTCCTTTATCAAAAGCCTCTCAATCATTATAACCCCAGTGAAGTTTTTCTTTTAAAATTTGAAAGTAATCCCTGCCGATATGGCGGATAAATTTTGCCGATTTTTCACTCAAAGCAACGCTAACACTATCTAAATTTGACATGTTAAACCTATCTTGCCCATCGACAACCAAAACAGCATCGCTTTGGGTTTTAAATTTCATCTCAAACCCTCTTGGAAGCACTACAGGACGCTGAGTAAGCGAATGAGAGCATATCGGAGTAACTGCAAAAACATCACTTAACGGATAGATGATAGGTCCGTTTGCGCTCATGTTGTAAGCAGTCGAGCCAATCGGCGTTGATATAAGCACGCCGTCGCCAAAATACGAGTTAAAATCTTTTCCGTTTAAAAGCGCATTAATATGAGCCATAGAGCCTGGCTTCAAGCTTAGTATCGCGGCTTCGTTAAAGGCTATCTTTTTTACCGTATCGCCGCTTTTTTTATGCATAAATACATCAAGCATAAACGGGGTTTCGATATCGAATTTTCCCTCAAAAAAGTCTTTAAAAAACTCTTCGCACTCATCCATCGTGATATCGGTTAAAAACCCAAGTCTTCCTGCGTGAATTCCAAGCACAAACGGTGAAATTTCTGCACTCTGTCTGCAAACGGATATGATCGTGCCGTCTCCGCCTAAAGAGATTAGAAAATCACAATTTTTAGCCAAATTTATTAGCTCAAAACCCTGTTTATCAACCTCTTTAGCGCAACTTTTTTCAAGCAAAATTTCTACACCGTATTTGGCTAAAATTTTCTCAATCGTCTTTAAATTTTTAGCCAAATCGGCATTTATCTTAGCTATAACTCCGACTTTTTTTACATCGGCAATATTTAAATTTCTTTCTTTTTTCATAGTTTTGATTGTAGCATATTTTGGTTTAAAAGCTCGGCAAAAGCAAAATTTGAGTATAATCAGGCTTTCAAAAACGAATTTTAAGGAGTATCTAATGCGAAGCCATTATTGCGCAGAGCTTAGTGCGGCGGACATCGGCAAAGAAGTCGATCTTTGCGGCTGGGTCAATACGTATAGAGACCACGGCGGAGTTATCTTTATCGATTTAAGAGATAGAACAGGGCTAATCCAGCTGGTTTGCGATCCTGCCGATAGCATAAGCGCTCATGAAATAGCGTCAAAAGTTCGCGACGAGTATGTTTTAAAAATCAAAGGCAAGATAAGAGCGCGTGGCGAAGGACTTGTAAACCCAAGGCTAAAGACCGGTGAGATCGAAGTGGTAGTAAGCGAAGTAAAGATAGAAAATCCAAGCGAACCGCTTCCGTTTATGATCAACGATAACTCGGTGAATGAAGACATCAGGCTTAAATACCGCTTTTTGGACTTAAGAAATGAGCGCTTGCAAAATATCTTTAAAATGCGCTCAAAGGCTGCGATTGCTGCTAGAAACGCACTTGACAGGCTTGGCTTTATAGAATTTGAAACACCTATCCTAACTCGCGCTACACCTGAAGGCGCAAGAGACTATCTGGTGCCAAGCCGCGTATATCCGGGACAATTTTATGCACTTCCGCAAAGCCCTCAGCTATTTAAGCAGCTTTTGATGTGTTCGGGCTTTGATAAGTATTTTCAGATAGCAAAATGCTTTAGAGATGAGGATTTGCGAGCTGATCGCCAGCCTGAATTTACGCAGATTGATATCGAGATGAGCTTTATTAAGCAAGATGATATCTTAAATATGGCCGAAGAAGTTCTAAAAGACATCTTTGCAGCCTGCGGATATGATGTCAAAACGCCGTTTAGACGCATGAGCTACAAAGAAGCGACCGAGACATACGGCTCGGATAAACCTGATCTTCGTTACGATCTAGCTATGGTTGACGTGATTGATATATTTGCTCGCTCGACAAATGAAATTTTTAGCTCTATCGCAAAAGATCCTAAGAAAAACCGCATAAAAGCGCTTAAAGTTCCAAACGGAGACAATATATTCAGCAAACGAGAGATGAATAGGTTTGAAGAATTTGTGCGCAAATTCGGAGCTCAAGGCTTAGGATACTTCCAAATGAAAGAGGACGGTCTAAAAGGTCCGCTTTGCAAATTCTTTGAAGAAAAAGACCTTCAAGAGATAGTTGATAGATGCGAGTTAAAACTTGGCGATGTCGTATTTTTCGGTGCAGGCAAGAAAAAGATAGTACTTGACTATATGGGAAGATTTAGAATTTTCTTAGCTGAGCAAATGGGAATCATCGATCAAGACAGAATGGAATTTTTATGGGTGCTAGACTTCCCTATGTTTGAACAAAACGACGACGGAAGCTACTCTGCAATGCACCATCCGTTTACCATGCCTAAAAATATAGACGAAGAGGACTTAGAAGATATCCTATCCATAGCTCACGACGTTGTGTTAAACGGCTTTGAACTAGGTGGAGGAAGCGTGAGAATCCACAAAAACGACGTTCAACAAAAGGTATTTAAACTTCTTGGCATAGACGAAGCCGAGCAAAGAGAGAAATTTGGCTTCCTGCTTGACGCGCTTAGCTTTGGAGCGCCACCGCACGGAGGTATCGCGATAGGATTTGATCGCCTTGTGATGCTGGCTACTAAATCAACCAGCATTCGCGACGTCATCGCATTCCCTAAAACACAGCGCGCACAATGCCCTATGACAAAAGCGCCGAGTGAAGCAAATTCCGAGCAACTTCGAGAGCTTGGACTTAGACTAAGAGAAAAAACCAACTAAGGAAATTTGATGAAAAAACTATTTTTGATAATCGGAGCACCGGGAAGCGGTAAGACAACAGATGCAAATTTGATCGCAAAAGGCGATGAGAGCTTTACTCACTACTCCACGGGCGATCTGCTTAGAGAAGAAGTTGCAAGCGGAAGCGAGCTGGGCAAACTCATAGACAGCTACATCTCAAAAGGAAATTTAGTCCCTCTTGAAGTGGTTGTAAATGCAATAATAAGCGCTATAAAAAGCTCAAAAACGCCAAATGTAGTGCTTGACGGATACCCTAGAAGCGTTGAGCAGATGACAGAACTTGATAAAGTTTTATCCGCTCAAAACGAGATCTTGCTAAAAGGCGTTATCGAAGTGGACGTTAGCGAAGATGTGGCTAGAGAGCGTGTGCTCGGACGTGCAAGAGGCGCTGATGACAACAACGAAGTCTTTAATAACCGCATGAAAGTATATCTTGAGCCGATCGGCGCAATCCGAGAATTTTATTCAGGCAAAAATTTGCTTCACGAGATAAACGGCGAAAGAACGATCGATGAGATCGTACAAGACATGAGAAAACTAATAAATTCACTTCTATAAAACTACTAAAATTTAATTTGCCACGCTTTGCAAATAGCGCAAAATGTGGCAAATTTACTATTTTTTAAGCAATATTACCCCTTAACTTTTAATTAACAAATTCGCATTACAATTCGCTTCAGTTTATAACAAAATCATACTAAGTTATAAAAACTAAGTTTAGAAGGTTACTCTGATTAGCAGAGTTTAAAAATCAAAAATTTAAAAGGATTAAAAATGTTTAAAAAAATTACAATTTCAGCTCTTTTGGCTAGCTCGCTTCTAGCAAGCGGAGGATTTACGGGCGCTAACGCCAACACGACGCAAAATCAAGGCGGATTTACAGGCAAGGGAAGTGCGACTTTAATGAGCGTAAAAGAGGCTTTAAATTTAAGAGATGATGCCCCTGTGATACTTGAAGGTAAAATAAGATCGCAAATCAGAGCCGAACACTACGAATTTGTAGGTAAAAGCGGCGATGTAGTCGAGATAGAAATAGACAATCACATCTGGAAAGGCGTAACAGTAGATGAAAACACGCCTATAAGAATCACGGGCAAAGTTGATAAAGATCTTACAAAAACAACAATAGATGTAAAATCTGTTGAAATAATAAAATAACTAGCCATACACTCTAAAGTCCTTTTAAAACTCAAATTTTTAAAGAGGGCTTTAGACTAAATTTGATTTGCAACTCACCAAAACAGCCATATAACTTATCATAACTTTACAAAAGTTAATTTAAGACAAAACTTTAAAACCGCCTCATCTCAATGTTTATTAGATTTAATCTCAAACCTACTTTATCAAGTATCGTAAATTAACTTATACCAAAGCCGATATCAAGTGCAAGCTATCAAATTTAACTTAAATAAAAGCCGCAAATAAGTATAATCACACGCAAATAAACCAAGGAGCAAACATGGATATATCAAAAATCAAAGCGGGCTCAAATCCCGATAAAATCAATGCCGTAATCGAAATCCCATACGGCTCAAACATAAAATATGAAATTTGCAAAGACAGCGGTGCGGTTTTTGTTGATCGCGTGCTGTATTCTGCGATGTTTTACCCTGCAAACTACGGCTTCGTGCCAAATACGCTAGCAGAAGACGGCGATCCTGCCGATATCTTGGTGCTTAACGAGTATCCTTTGCAAGCCGGCAGTGTCATCCCTTGCCGATTGATCGGAGTGCTTGTGATGGAAGATGAGGCGGGAATGGACGAAAAACTTCTTGCGGTTCCTGTTAGCAAGATAGATCCAAGATACGAGAATATAAAAACATACAAAGACCTTCCTGAAGCGACGCTAAATAAGATAAAAAACTTCTTTGAAACCTATAAAATGCTTGAACCGAACAAATGGGTAAAGGTAAAAGAGTTTAAGTGTGCCGATACGGCAAAAGAAATTTTAGATAAAGCCATAAAAAGCTATAAATAATATAAGCCCCTAAATTTGGGGCTTTAAAAGGTAAAATTTGAAACAAATACTACTTATACTAACAGCTTGCGCCTCATTACTTGGCGCCTCGCAAGAAAGAGGCATCATAGATATGCACGGAGGCAAAACTCAAAAATACGGCGGATTTTCAAAGAAATTTGAGGACTCAAACTCTAGCGGATTTGGCAAATTTAAAGAGCAATCCAAAACTTACAAACAAGACAAATATCCGTCAAAATAAGCAAACCAAGCGCTAAATCATTTGCGTTAAAGAAATTTATCATACCTTTTATATTATCAGGATCGCTTAGATAAATTATATATAAAATCGAAAGCCAAAATATCGTGCGTGTAGCACTCGCCACGCCACCGGGCTCAGTCTGAATCGACGGTCTAAACATAGAGATAAAAGCGGTAAAAAACACTATTATAAGAGCAAGGACAAAAAGCTTTTTCATGGATTTATTATAACGAGTTATTTTATAAGACGCGATAAATATAGCTAGTGCTAATTAATTTGCATAGATCGCGTTTAAATTTTAAAAACTACTTAATACCCTTTTTAAGCTTTCGTATCAAAAATCTAGCCGGATGAAGTGCGTCAAAAAGGCTCTTTTCTATACATAACGGTCGATCAAACATAAGATCGCAGATGAGCTCAGCCGCAAGCACGGCGGTACAAAGTCCGCGCGAGCCGTGAGCGGTATTAATATAGACATTTGGGATATATTTGGCGCTTAAATTTTCGCTTTTATTTTTCGTCCAAAGAAGCGCTTTATAACTATTTTTATAAAATTCCTCATCATAAAGCCTTCCGACAATCGGAAATCTATCTCCGCTATAGCTTCTATAGCCTACTTTTGAGCCTAAAACTTCAGGCTCTTTGCTAAACAAAAACTCGTCTATATCGGCTAAATTTTTATCATCATCGCAGCTTCTAGGCCCATCTAGTTTTAAATTTCTATCATAGGTTGCGCCGACAACCTGCACACCGTCAACCTGAGGGCAAACGTAACCTTTTGCGCTAAAAGGCAAGCTTGTTTTGATAGCCTCTTTGATATGTGTAACCTGCCCGCGAACCGAGCTAAGCTGCATATCAAAATTCGCAAAGAATTCCATACTATCACTACCGATAGCAAGTATCAAAACGTCGCTAATTATGGTTTTTCCATTTTTAAATTTCGCCGATATTTTACCATCCGGTAAAATTTCATAACTCTCAAACTCGTATCCAAGCAAGACATTGGCGCACCTGCTTGCAACCTCACACATCTTGCGAGGTCTAGCCTTGGCACCCTCTTTTATAAATGCACTTGGATACGGCAAGCTATTTAAATTTATATCAAAAACTCCGTTTTGACTATCAAATTCCTGCCATCTTAAAAGACGCTCAAGCAGCTTATCTTCGTGTGCATAGTCTATAACACCGCTAAATTCGCACTCGCTTGAACTCATCGTATCTTTATAAAACCTAACGGCCTGCAAAAAAGCGTTCATGTGCATTCTACCAAGCTCCACCTCTGGCTTTGTGATAAGCGGCATTAAAATTCCAGCATGATTTCCAGAGCCGTTTGTAGCTATCTTGTCTTTCTTTTCAACCAAAGTAACTTTTATGCCAAGCTCATTTAGCTTATAAGCGCTAACGCAACCTGCCACGCCTGCACCTATGATAAGCGCTGTTTTTGCCTTTTTAGAGTTATTTTGCGTGTCATATCTACTAAACCAAGGATTTTTTACCGTGCCATTTTCGCTCATAAGTCTAGCGCTTATCATCTCGCGCTTTTTGCCAAAGCCTTTTAGTAACGTAACTTCAAAATTATTTTTAGCAAGAGCGTCTTTTACGACCCTTGCGCTTGAATATGTTCGCAATATCGTATCTGTTTTTCTTAGATAACAAATCCCCTTAAAAACCTCATCGCTCCACATACTATCGTTTTTGCTCGGCGCAAATCCGTCCATAAACCAGATATCGGCTCTAAATTCAAGCTCGGGCAAAATTTGATCGATCTTGCCAAAGCAAAGATCAAGCGTGATACGTGAATTTGCAAAATTTAGCCGGTGAAATCCTTGTATAAGCGGCGGGTAGCTTTTTATAAGCTCATTTGAAAGCTCTTTAAAAACACCTAATTTCTGATAAATCCTAACAAGATCTTCCTTGCTAATAGGATTTGCCTCGATGCTAACATAATGCAAAAATTTGCTTGAGTCTTTAAATTTGTTTAGTGTTGTTAAAAAATTTAGCCCCGCTCCAAAGCCCGCTTCAGCTATTATAAACCGATCTTGCCTGTCCCAAATTTCATCAATTGCACTTGCAAACACATACTCGCTCTCGCCGGCAGGATTATCGGCACTAAAGTATATATCTCCAAAATCCTCGCTATAAGCAACTCCGTCTTTAAAGGAAATTTGAGCGGTTTTCATTGCTGATTTGCAAAATAGACATCAACGCCGTTAGCAATTCCTTTAGCGATAGCGTCTTGGTAGTTTGACTTGCTTATTAGCTTGCCTTCATCAGGATGTGAGATGTAGCCTACTTCAAGCAAAACAGCGGGCATAAGCGCACCCACTAGAACCCAAAACGGAGCCTCTCTTACTCCACCGTCAACGACCTTTGAATTTATCTTTTTGGTTCTGGCAAGAACCTCTCTTTGGATATCGATGGCAAGCTTGTTTGAGGCTATGATCTTTTCTCTGTTTAAGAAATTTAAAAAGGTCTGCTTAGAGAAAAAATTCATCTCGTCTATGTCCGATTTGTTTTCAAGCGCGGCTACGTTTTTGCTACGCTCGCTTCTTGCAGGCGAGAGGAAAAATGTCTCGATACCTTGCATAACTTCGCCTTTTTGCTTATTCGGAGCGGCATTTGCGTGTATAGAGATGAAAAGATCGGCAAGCTTGTCGTTAGCAAGCTTGGTTCTACTTCTGAGGTTTATAAATTTATCCTTTGTACGAGTGTAAAAGACCTTATATCCGCGTTTTTTAAGCTCATCGCCGGTCTTTAAAGCGATATTTAGCACGATATTTTTCTCTTTTAGCTTTCCGTTTATAGCGCCCGGATCATCGCCGCCGTGTCCCGCGTCAAGCACGATAGTTTTACCGCCGGTTTTTTTAATAGGTATCGCGCCTTTATTTGAGCTTTGCTCGTTTTGAACTTGCTTTTTATCCTGCTTCAAGCTTTTTTGCTTGTCGTCTTTAGCTACTTTTAAAGCAGGCTTTTTTTGTCCGGCCATTATAAAATGAACGGAATTTGCGTCTATATAAAAATCAAGCTTTTGTTCTTTTTTGTTTGAAAAAACCACCCGAATAGTATTTTTATCAAACTGACTTACTCTAACTTCTTCTGAAAGCACATCTTTAAAAGTGTGAGATTTGCTTGTCCAAACGCCTCTGAAATCATATACGTTTCTAAACATTCCTTGAGTGTTCAAAAGCATATGTTTGATGTCGCTTGGGTGTAAGGGTTGATTGAATTTAATCTCAAAACTATCTTCATTTTTGATAATGGCAAGAATTTTTAAAGGATTTTTCTTGGCAGAGCCTTTATCTATAATGATAGTCTCTTCTTCTACGTAAGTTTGCTTTTTTACATCCTTTTTAGCAGACGTCTTGGTGCTTTTAGTATCGGCTTGTCCGATATTTTTACCTTGATTTATTGTAGCAAGCTCTTTTTCATAAGGCTGTGCGTCAAGCTGAAGAGCCTTGGAGCTCTCAATAAGCCTTTTTAAAGTTTCTACTTTGGTCTTGGTGTCGTTATCGATAATTGACTTGATATAAAGGCTCTTCATATCGTGATGAAGTTCAAGCTTAACTTTTTTGCTCGCATTAGTAAATGCGCTGTCAAATTTCTTAAGCCTTGCACTATCGGCGTATGAAAAACCGACAATCAAGAGCAATAATAGTAAAATTCTACCTATCTTCGCCATGTAAAAGTTTTGCAAAAAGTCTCTTTACGCTTATTATCTCGGTTAGTTTATATCCGTTAGCACCCGTAAAAAATAGCCCTGTTTCTTTTCGTCCGGAAAATGCGTCAAAAAGTCTATCGGCTATGCAGTAGCCAACCTCTTTTGCCTCTTTTCCTCTTTGGCAAGGAGCTACACAGTTGCTTATGCAGCTTATCTTTGGTCCGGCCTTTTGATCGACTAAATTTATAAGATTTGTCCTAACTCCTCTAGCAGGATATCCTACAGGGCTTTTTATAAGCTCGATATCCTCTTTTTTAGCGTTTAGCAAGACTTCCTTAAAGCCTTCGCTGGCATCGCATTCATGCGTTCCTATAAACCTAGTTCCCATTTGAACGCCGTTTGCACCAAGAGCCATAACTCTTTTGATATCGCTATTATCCCAAATTCCGCCAGCTACTATTAACGGGAAATCACCCCACTCTTTAATTTCCTCTTTTACCGGCTTAATCAAATTTTCAAGCTGATATTCAGAATCAAGGCACTGCTCGTAAGTAAAGCCCTGATGCCCACCGCTTAAAGGACCTTCAAGCACAACGGCATCAGGCAAGCGGTTATATCTCATACTCCAGCGCTTACAGATGATCTTAAGAGCTTTGGCCGAAGATACTATAGGCACAAGCGCTACTTCTTTAAAATTTTGCGTAAATTCCGGCAAATTCGTAGGCAGGCCCGCTCCGCTTATGATCACGTTTATACCGTGCTCGCAAGCATCCTTTACGATACGAGCATAGTCGTTACTCGCACAAAGCACATTTATACCAAGTGGCAAATTTCCGCAAATTTTTCTTGCGTTATCAATGACGGCCTTAAGTCCATCACGAGAATAGAAATTTTCGCTTCCCAAAGGCTTTGAATTAAGCTCTTTTGTGATATGAGTTCTGTTTTCATAATACCCTGTTCCAACCGAGCTAATCACTCCAAGTCCGCCTTCCAGGCTAACATTTCCGGCAAGTCTGTCCCAGCTTATACCAAGCCCCATTCCGCCTTGAACTATCGGATACTTTATCTCGTATTTTCCGATTTTGATCGAGCTAAATTCCATTAAATTACCTTTAGTCTTGCAAATTTTCTCTTACCGACTTGCAAAACATACTCGCCCGAGTCAAGTTTAATCTGCTCATCACCTATTTTTATCTGATTTACACTAACGGCATTTGCCGCTATATCGCGTCTTGCTTGCGAATTAGTAGGGCTTAGCTTGCAATGAGCAAGAGCTTCCACTATCCAAACGGGCGCTTTTAGGCTAAATTCCTCTATATCGGTTGGAATTTGATTTTGCGAATGCACTCTATCAAATTCAGCCTTAGCCTCATTGGCTTGCTCTTTGCCGTGATATCTAGCGGTGATCTCAAGAGCAAGGGCCTCTTTGACCGCTTTTGGATGAGCCTTGCCGTTTGCGACTTCGTCTTTTAAAATCTTAATTTCACTTAAACTTTTTTCACTTAAAAGCTCGTAATATCTCCACATAAGCTCATCGCTCACGCTTAAAATTTTGCCGAACATATCGTTTGCATTGTCCGTCACGCCGATATAGTTTTTAAGGCTTTTACTCATTTTATTAACCCCGTCAAGCCCCTCAAGCAAAGGCATCATGATGACGGCTTGCTCTTTTCCGACATTATAAATTCGCTGCAAAGTTCTTCCCATAAGAAGGTTAAATTTCTGATCCGTTCCGCCCATTTCGATATCACATTTCATCGCTACGCTATCATATCCTTGAAGCAGCGGATATAAAAATTCGCTTATCGATATTGAAGCTCCGCTTTTAAATCTCTTTTCAAAGTCGTCTCTTTCAAGCATTCTGGCTACAGGAAACGTGCTTGTAAGCTCAACTATACCTGCCGAGCCAAGCTCGTTTAGCCATTTTGAGTTAAACATTATCACCGTTTTTTCGGGATCTAAAATTTTAAAAACCTGCTCCTCGTAGGTTTTAGCGTTTTTTGCTACGGTATCTTTATCAAGCTTCTTTCTTGTTTCGCTTTTGCCTGTCGGATCGCCGATTTGCCCTGTAAAATCGCCTATTAGAAACTGAACGATCGCACCGTGTTTTTGCAAAAGCGCCATCTTTTGAAGCACTACCGTATGGCCAAGGTGTAAATCAGGAGCCGTCGGATCAAAGCCGGCTTTAACGTAGAAATTTTCACCCTTTTCGTAGTAGTTTTTAACCAAATTTACAACCTGCTCTTCGCCGATTATCTCCGCAATACCCTTTTTAATCTCTTCTATTATCTTTAAAATTTTCTCTTGCACTGCCTCTTTCCTTAATTTTGATGATAAGCATCATCAAGCGATATAAATTCCATTATCTTATAGCGATCTTTTAATCGCTCTTTTATCTCAGCCATATCTAAATTTTCTCCGATTTCTACGGTTAGATCAAAAAGATCGGCCGTAGCGTCGTGAGTCTCCAAAAGAGTTATTGTAGCTAAATCAACTTGCATTCTAGCAAGATATGTTAAAAATTCAGCCAAAGAGCCTCTGCGATTTTCAAGACTTAAGATGATCTTGTATCTATGCGGAGCATTGCGAGTCCATTTGACAAATATCATTTCGTTTTTATCTTCGACAAGCTTCATCGCTCGCTCGCAAAGCTTGTGATGAACGGTTACGTGAGATCCGCTCCTAAAGCCAAGGATATCATCGCCTCTTTTTGGATTGCAACAATAATCAAACTCAACGGTTGCTATTTTGTGATTTGAGTAGATAACTATATGATCAAATTTTTGCTTTCTGACAAGATATTTATCCGTTAGCCTAAGCGCAAATGGCCTATCTTTTCTTATGTATTTTTTAAGCGCATTTACGACATCTTGCAGATACACCGAGTCATAAGCGGCTTTAAAAATTTTCTTAGTTAGCTTTTCGCTCTCTAGCCACACAAGAATTCTATTTGTAGAAACCCCGAAAATTCCGCTTAAAATTTCAAGCGCTACGAGATTGTTTATGTCTTTTATCTTTTGTTTGCAAAGAGATCTTATAGTAGCTTTTGCCTTGCCCGTCTTTACGCTTCCAAGCCAAGAACAGCGATATTTAGGCTCATCTCCGGTTACTATATTTACTATATCGCCGTTTTTAAGCTCGGTTAAAAGCGGCACTCTCATGCGATTTATGTAAGCTTCTTTTGCGTGAAGCCCTATCTCGGTGTGAATTTCATATGCATAATCAAGCGCCGTAGCGCCACGTGGCAGAGTAAAAATATCTCCCTTTGGCGAATAAACGGCTATATCCTCTACATAAAGGCTGTCTTTTGCGTATTCGTATAGCTCTTCGGGATTGTTTTCAGTCTCGTTTTGCATGCCGATATCGCTTAACCAGTCAAGCTTAGGATTTAAAAATCCGCCGTTTTTATACTTCCAGTGTGCGGCAACTCCGTATTCTGCGGTTTTATGCATATCAAATGTGCGAATTTGAACTTCAAATATGCTTTTATTGTCAAAAATCGTAGTATGAATTGTTTGATAGCCGTTTTGTTTAGGAAGCGCTATGTAATCCTTAAATCTTGAAATGAGAGGGTTGAAATTTATGTGCAAACTTCCAAGAGCAAGGTAGCAATCCTTAGGCTGCTTAACTAAAATTCTAGCCGCCAAAAGATCAAGCACCTCTTCTATAGAGATACCCTTTCTTTGCATTTTTAGGTATATGGAGTAGTGATGTTTAACCCGCTTTTGTATCTCAAAACTGCCTTCGGTAAAGCCGTTTTGCAATAAAATTTGACTAAGTTTATCAATAAATGAATTTAACTTAAGCTGAAGCTGCTGCTTATGCTCAATTATGTAGTCATCTATCTTCTTATACTCTTGCGCAAGTGCATATTTAAAGCTTAAATCCTCAAGCAAATTTTTAATCGAAGAAATTCCAAGCCTGTGCGCGATAGGAGCATAAACCATAAGAGTTTCTTCGGCGATTCTTTTTTGCTTATCAAGCCTTAATGCGTCAAGAGTAAGCATATTATGAAGCCTATCGCAAAGCTTAATCACAAGCACACGCACATCTTCAATCGACACCAAAAGCATCTTGCGAAAAGTCATCGCTGAGGCAGCAAGTCGCTCGTTAGAATCAGAACTTGCAAGTTTATCTTCTCTGATCGCAACGATCTTAGTTAGTCCCTCAACCAGCTTAGCTACCTCTTCGCCAAATTCTTCTTGTAAATTTTCCGTAGAGCATTCCGTATCTTCTACCACATCATGCAAAAGCGCAGAGATGATCATGCTGTCATCACCACCCATATGAGCAACTATTGAAGCTACCAAAATAGGATGTATTGCGTAAGGTTCTCCGCTCTTTCTAAACTGCCCCGCATGAAAAGTTATACACCAATCAATAGCTTTTTCGACATTTGGAGTAACTTCAAACAAAGAGTATAGTATCTCTTTTGCTTTTGTAACATCTCTGCAATCAGAAATTTTATCAACGAGTTGCTCTAAAAAAAGCCCGTTACTTGTTATCTTCAACTATACCCTCTAAGCCGATTTTTCCTTCGGCTATTTCACAAAGCGCAATATCTGCAAATTTCATCTTGCTTACATCTCTATCAAGCAGACTTTTAGCTCCCGCAGCAAGCGCTTCAGCACGCTTTGCCACCACTAAAGAAAGCTTATATCTATCGTTTCCTACTGTTTTTAACGCTCTTGCGGCTACTTCTTCTAGTCTCATCATCTCTCCTTAAATTTAGTTTTTAACTACCGAACAAAATGCCGATTCGTCTTCGTTGATAATGCTTAATAAATTTCCGTCCTTAAACATATTGCATACTAAAATCGGTAGTTTGTTATCCTTAGCAAGAGCTATGGCCGTATCATCCATAACTTTTATATTGTCATTCATAGCCACTTCATAGCTGAGCTCTTTTAGTAGTTTAGCATCTTCAAATTTCTTCGGATCTTTATCATAAACACCATCTACTTTAGTAGCTTTTATGATCATATCCGCATCAATCTCAATAGCCCTTAGAGTCGCAGCCGTATCGGTCGTAAAGAACGGATTTCCCGTTCCTGCGGCAAATATAACCACCCGTCCTTTTTCAAGATGTCTTTGGGCGCGTCCTACGATAAAGGTCTCGCAAATTGCTTCCATCTTGATAGCGCTTTGAACGCGCACGCTTAAGCCTGTTTTCTCAAGCGCCTCTCTCATGGCGATTGAGTTTATCACGGTAGCAAGCATACCCATATGATCGCCGCTTGTGCGCTTTATGATGCCGTCTTTTGCTGCACTTACGCCTCTTATGATATTTCCGCCGCCTATAACTATACCTACTTCAACGCCGTTTTCAACAAGTCCCTTAATCTGATTTGCGATAAATTTCAAAATTCCGTTATCTATCCCAAATCCGCTCTCACCTGCTAACGCCTCGCCCGAAAATTTAACCAACACTCGCTTTTTACGTTCCATAAATTCTCCTTAAAATTTACGCATTTTAGCAAATTTGTGTTTAAATTTTACTAATTCTAAGCCCTAAACAGCTATTTAAGGCTTATCATCTCAAGCGGATTTATGTGGTAGTTTTTCTGTGTAACTTCAAATGTAAGATCTCTTGCCACGCGTCCTATGACGTATCCTCTAGGAACTTTTGAGCCGACCTTTATCGTAGGAGCTATCTGGCTTAAATGAGCATATATAGTGTGAATTCCGTTTGCATTTTCTATGATCACCACCTTATCAAGCATAGCCGTATCTTTAGCAAAGACTACTTTACCGCTTAGCACGCTTTTAACCTTGGCATTTGGCGAATTTGAGCTAAGAACTACCGATTCGTTAAAAATTTTGATGTTATATATAGGGTCTATATAGTTACCGAATTTTTGCTTTACGGTAAAGCTATCAAGCGGAGCTATGGTCTTTTCGCCGCTATATTTTTTTACTTTACTTGCCTGATAGCTTGATCCTATCTGCTTAACGTCGCTGTCATCGGGAGTAGTTTTATTTATCACTATTTGAGTGCTTCCGTCAGATTTTTTATCTTTGGATTTTTTAGCTGCCTCTTTAGCCTTTTTCTCAGCCTCTTTTTTGGCCGCTTCACTCTCTTCTTTGGCTAGTATCTTAAGCTGCTCAAGCGTCTTTCTGATCTCTTTTTGCTCTTTGTGGATAACGGAAAGCTGCCTTGAATAGTTATTTTTATCTTTTTTTAAATTTGCAAGCGTCTTTGACTGAGCCTCTTGCAAAGCGGCAAGTTCTGATTGCTTTTCTTTGTATCCTTTGAGGTTTGATTTGATATTTTCTATCTTTTTGTTTTGCGTTTTTATAAGCTCCAGCGTCTTTTCATAATCTTTTGCCAAATTTTTAAAATCCTCTTTAAGCACGCTGTTTAAATTTGATAAAATTTCAGTGGCAATAATGCTTTCGTTGCTATCTTCATACTCTTTTGGAGTTATAAGATCAAACGCAAAATGATCCGCTATTATACGTATCAAGCTTTGTTCGATATATTTTTGATTCTCAAGAAGCTCTTTATTTTGCTCGGTTAGATCTCTTAGTTCGGAATTTGCGTCTATAGCGTTTTTTTCAAGATCGGCTATCTGAGCGATAACCTCTTTCATCTTCTTGTCGCTTTGCTTAACCGCATCTTCACCCGCTAAAATATCTTTTGCAAGATCGTCAAGCTTTTTATTGAGCTGCTTTTCTATCTCTTTTGAAATTTCCAAAGATGAGGTTTGAACCTTGATCTTTTCGTTTGTAGTCGCACAAAAAGCAAGTGAAAAACAAAAAAATAAAAGAGTAAAAATTCTCATAAGCTCTCTTTTTTAGCTCGTCTCATCACAAAGCTAACCGCTATCATGCTTAAAATAAGCGATATGCCAAGAAGCGTCGCTCCATCAACTATGATGTCGATTTTGGCTAGGTCTATACCCACTTCACTTGCCGTAGCTTTTATGATCTCAAAATCAGGAAGCATGATATAAAGAGCCACAACGCAAACCGTAGCTATAAAAGAATCAATCACCGCGATGTTGTAAAGAACTCCCGATTTTAGCCAAAAGGAAGCGCCAAAAAGCGTCATGATATCAATCCTCTCTTTATGCTCATAAAGCCAAATTCTCATCTGCTTAAATAGCAACATAAGCCCTATAACAAGTATCAATAGCGAGAAAATTTGAGATATTTTCTTGATAAGCTGAAGAATTTTGTAAATTTTATCGTGAGTTTTTGAAAATGTCTCAACTTTGCTCACTCCGTCTATTTTTAAAATTTTATCTCTTATTTCGTTCATGTAGCCGGTGCTTGGAAAGCTATTTAGTTTGAGCGAATAAAATTTAGGCAAGGCGTTTTCAAGAGCTGATATATTTTTAGCCGAAATATCCTTAGATAGTCTATCAAGGACGGATTTAGCACTTAAGCTTTCAATGGATTCAAAAGTATTTACCATCGGCTTTATCATGCCCTCGTCAAGCTCTTTTGAACTTACGATTATGATGTTGTAATCTTTATTCATCAATCTTTCATAATCTTTTATCGTATTTTCCGTAAGCGTTATAAACTGAACGCAAAAAAGTAGCGCTATCAGCGGAAAGATCACTCCCAAATGGTTTTTAAGCGATCTCATGCAAGCCTCCGTTTTCTATGACGAAATGGCGATAAGGTATGCGCAAAGTGGCGGGAATTTTATGCGTTACGACCACTACGCAAGTTCCCAAAAACTCTTTTGCCGATCTCAATAAAGACCAGATCACATCGCTAGAGTAATCATCCAAATTCCCCGTAGGCTCGTCACATAAAAGCAGATGCGGATTGTGCGCTAAGGCTCTTGCCATGGCTACTCTTTGCTGCTCGCCGCCACTTAGCTCAAGCGGATATTTATGGGATTTATGAAGCAAATTTACATGCTTTAGCAGCTTTTGAGCTTGGTTTTTGCAAACGTTTTGCGAAAGTCCTTTTATCATCAAAGGCAGCATGACGTTTTTTTCGACACTCCATTCGTTTATAAGGCGGTAGTTTTGAAAGATGATGCCGATCTTTTTTCTTAATTCATCCAGCTTGCCCTGCTTGATGTTTGCCATCTCGCTTAAGCAGACGTTTAAAGAACCCGAATACGGCTTAATCTCTCCGTAAAGTGATTTTATTATCGTTGATTTGCCGCTTCCGCTCTTGCCTGTTATTAAAACAAAATCGCTCATATCTATTTCGAAATTTACATTTTGCACGATGAGTTCGCTTTGAGTATAGCCCAAAGATAGCTCTTTAGCGCTAATTATTTTTTGCATTCGCCAAATACTCCTTTAACGCCAGATGCGCCTTTAAATTTTCCCTTGTAACAAGCGGCTTTTTGATTAGATATTCACACTTCTGATTTCCAACCAAGACATAGCAATGCTCCGGTGAAGCAAAAGCTCCAAACGCAACACGAATTAAAATTTCCCCGCTTTCTAGCTCAAATTTCTCCTCTAAATGCAAAAAGCAATCATCCATTTTTATAGTGAAATTTTTAAAATTCGAAGCTATTTTTTGCGTATCGTATCCATGCTCAAATTTTAGTTCATCAAGCATTTCAAGCTCAGGACTATAAGTCTCGCACTCAAAAATAGCGTCGTAGATGTCCTTAGACTGCTTTTTCCATCTGTCTTCATATTTACTACTGACGGCTAAATTTCTATTTTTATAAAGGCTTAGCTTTGCGCTTGTAAGATTTAAAATTTGCTCTATCGTGTAGTCGGTATAAGCCCTTGAATCGCTTCTAAGCTCAAATTTACCGCCATTTTTTAGCGTTCTTTCACACTCTTTTATAAATTTTTCAGACACTACCCTTCTGTGAGGTGCATCATCCCAAGGCACGGGAAAATGAAGAAAAATTCTATCTATAAAATTTGATTTTATAAGAGATAAAAGCAATCTCGCATCGGTATTTATAAGCGCTACATTGCTTAATTTTTTAGCTTTAGCAAGCTTTGCAACCTGCTCTAACGAGGGTTTATAAACCTCTATGCCGATTACCAGCGCATCCGCGTTAGTTTCGGCTTGATAGAGCAAGTGTCTGCCAGAGCCAAAGCCGATCTCTATAAAAATTTTGCCGAATTTAGACTCTTTTAAAATTTCTAAAATTTCATTAGTATCAACGATAGCTGATGATTTTTGAGTTAGATGAGTTTTTTTAACAGCCATCGCTTCGGTTAAAATTTCTTTACAATTTAGCTCTTTAAATTTAACCAAAGCGCGTTGCAAAAGCCCTATTTTGGCTGGCTTTGTAAGCTTTTCACCCTTTATCACAAAGCCTTCTTTTTCGCGCTTTTTAATAACTATAAAAAACTCCTCGCCACCGCTTTTAGTGTAGATCAAATTTGAGTTTCTACCCTTTGCTTCCCACTGAAATTTGATATCTTCATCGCCGAAAGGCAAAGGGTTAATTTTTAAGTTTTTGGCTACGAAATTTGGCATTATTCGATACTTACCGATGCCTTTTTGGACTCGTCTGAATTTATGCCGTATTCATCTACGGCGATTACCCTATAAGTGTATTTAAGTCCGTAAGCTACGTTTGTATCGATAAATTCGTTGCCTGTTATATTTGTAAATTTTTGCTCCCCACTATCACCGCCCTCTCTTATGACTGTATAGCTTCTTGCTTTTTCGGAACTACTCCACTGAAGCTTCACCGCAGAACTATCCGCAACGATTGAGGTTACTACCGGAGCTTCCATCGCCGCTAACGTAGATCCCACTACGGCTTCTTCCGGACGCTTTGACTCAAGCCCGTCTTTATCTACGATAGTGATCTTATAGTATCTTGTAGCGCCGTTTTCGTTTATTAAATCCTCGTAGCTGTTGGTTTTGGTTTTAGCAAGATAGGTGTAAGGCAAAAATTTATTTGAAGCGCTGTAAATTTTATAGTATCCAAAATCATCGCTTGCTACGCTATCCCAAGTTAAGATGATCTTCTTAGGAGTGTTATTGCTGGCTTGAATGTTTGTCACCGTGCTAGGAAGCGGCTTGGTAGTAGAATCGACTATGGCGCTTGGCTTTGAGACGGTTCCCGTGCTTGTTTTTACAAAAACTCGGTATTTATAAGCTCTGCCCGATTTTACGCTATCGTCTATGTATTCGGCATTTAGCCTGCCTTTAACCTCTGCGATCTGTCGCCAGTTTTCCTTGCCGATGTCAGCTTTTTCGACTATATAAGAAGCTACGCGAAGATCAGGGTGCGGTCTCCATATAAGCTTAACGCGCTCAGGCAAATTTGTAAGCGCTCTAACGAACGGCACCGAATCCATAAGAGCTTTAGTGCTTGCACTTATCATGACGCCGGCATTTGAAATTTGCTTATTTGCGTTATATGTTCTCATTTCGTATGAATATGTCGTTTCAGGAGCCAAATTTGAATCCACGTGGTGGCTTGCGAAGCGATCTTTGATGTCTGCTACCACTTTCATTTTTCCATTGTTTTCGTTCGGGTTTGAGCGATACAGATAATACCCCGCCACTTCAGGGCTTGGCGTAGGCGTCCATTCAAAGCCGATTT
The DNA here is from genome assembly GCF_012978795.1 of Campylobacter sp. RM16188. Lineage (NCBI taxonomy): Bacteria > Pseudomonadati > Campylobacterota > Epsilonproteobacteria > Campylobacterales > Campylobacteraceae > Campylobacter > Campylobacter sp. RM16188. The sequence goes on from NZ_LIWQ01000018.1 coordinate 41,514, forward strand.
CGGTCATATCGCTTATGGTTTTTAAATTTTGGATAGTCGGCAAGCTTGCATTGACTTGCGTAGGCGCACTAGGAGATACGCAGCCACTTATCACAACCGCTAAAAGCGTCAAAGAGCCCTTTAAAATCAATTTTTTCATCAATAGTCCCTTTCTCAAATTTACTCAGTAAAATTTCTTCAAAATCGCCCCAAATAGAAGCGACAAAACTCATATGCTCACCGCTATTGGGATGTTTGAAATAAAGTCCGTAGGCGTGAAGCATAACTCGTTTGATTTTATCATTTTCGCTCTTAAATCCGTATAAAGTATCGCCTAAAATATGGCGGTTTATGCTTGCAAGATGAACTCTTATCTGATGAGTTCTGCCTGTAAAAAGTTTAGCCGCGATCAAATTTACATTTCCGCTTTCCGCCAAATTCAAAAAAGCGCTTTTAGCCTCTCTTCCGTCTTTAGTAATGGCTTTTTTAAGGCGATTATTTGGATTTCTGCCTATCTTTCTTTCAATTACGCAAGCTTCTTTTAGCGGTAGATCAGTGACGGCAAGATAAATTCTGCCCATTGTTTTATCGCTAAGTTGGGCGGAAAGTGCCGCGTGAGCGCGGTTGTTTTTAGCAACCACTATCGCTCCGCTAGTGCCTTTATCCAGCCTATGAACAATTCCTGCCCTACTCTCTCCGCTTAAGGTAGAGAGCAAAAAGCCCTTTTTGCCAAGCCAATCCACAAGAGTAGCTTCCTTAACGCTTGGCGCTCCGTGCACGACTAAATTTGCAGGCTTATTTAGCACGATAAGATCATTATCTTCATAGATGATCGGCACATCAAAATCAGCTTCAAATTCTAAATTTTCACTCACGGTTTCTTTGAACTCAACTTCGATAACATCGTCTAAATTTAGCTTAACCGAGCCTTTTAAAACAGGTTTTAAATTTAGCTTTACACATTCGTTTTTGATTAAATTTGAAATTTGATTTCTTGAAATTTTAAGCTTTAAGGAAAGATAACTGTCGATTCTTTCGTTTATATTAGGCGCCTCTACGACGATAGTTTGGTTCAATCCATTACCTTTTTGTGTTATAATTCGGCTAAAAACAAGGCGAAAATTTTGATAAGACTTGATAGGCGAATTTTAACTCATTTTGATTTTGTGCAGCCCATTTTAATACTGCCTATTATAATTTTATCATATATTTTAGTACTAGAAGCAAACAGCGTCTTAGCAAGCAAACAGATAGTTTATTTTGCGGTTGGCTTTTTGGCTTTTGGATTTTTTTTCTTGCTACCGATTAAAAAGATCGAATGGATAATTCCGATGTTTTATTGGATTTGCATCATACTTTTAATAAGCGTTGATCTCTTTGGAGTAACCAAACTCGGCGCAAAACGTTGGCTTGAAATTCCATTTGTCCACTTTACTATCCAGCCTTCAGAGATCATGAAGCCGTCATTTTTGCTTATGCTAGCATACCTCATCAAGCGCAGACCGCCTGACATCAAAGGATACGGGCTTAAGGATTTTTTGATATTTAGTTTTTATATCCTGCTGCCTACATTTTTGATTATGAAAGAGCCTGATCTTGGCACGGCCCTTATACTTCTTATAGTCGGATACGCCGTACTTTTTGTGATCGGGGTTAATAAAAAAATTTGGATTACTATCTTTGTAGCTATCGGAATTTCCGCACCTCTTATCTATGAAAACGTCCTTCACGATTACCAAAAAAAGCGAATAACCGATTTTTTAAGCGAAGAGTCAAGCTATCACGTGCGCCAAAGCATCATCGCCATAGGAAGTGGCGGACTTACTGGAAAACCAAAAGATGAAGCCACTCAGACGCACTTTAAATTTCTGCCGATTTCTACGAGCGATTTTATCTTTGCTTATACGATTGAGCGATTTGGCTTTATAGGCGGTCTTGGCTTGCTTATGCTTTATGGCTTTTTGATAGCTCACTTGCTTAGTCTAAATTACGGTCTAAAGGATGATTATTTCACGCAGGTTATCACGACGGGAATTGGAATTTTGATATTTATCTATGTCAGCGTAAATATCATGATGACTATCGGTTTTGCGCCTGTTGTGGGCGTGCCGTTACCATTTTATAGTTACGGCGGAAGTAGTTTTGTAACGTTTTTAAGCCTGTTTGGGATTTTACAAAATTTGCTTACTTTTAGATTTGATCCGACATACCGCTTTGTGAAGATTAAATTTTAATTTAAGCCAAATTCATGGCTTAAATTTAGACTTTCTTTAAAAACTCGGTTTTAAGCACGATAACGCCCATTTTATCGATCCTGCACTCAACCTCTTTGTCATTTCCCGTTAGCTTGATGTTTTTAGCCATTGTTCCGCGCTTCAGAGTTGCGCCCGCACCTTTTACCTTAAGATCTTTAATCAAAGTTACGTTATCTCCTGCGTTTAGTTCTGTTCCGTTTGCATCTTTTGGCATGTTTTCTCCTTGTAAAATTTCAGCCATTATAGCAGGTAATTTCCATAAAAGCTAAAATTTACCGCCTCTTAAAATTTCCATAGGCAAGACGCCAAATTTCTCTTTAAATATCTTAGTAAAATGTGCAAAACTGCTATATCCCACTATCTTTGCAGCCTCTTTTACGTTTATATCGTTTTGTTCAAGAAGGCTTTTGGCGATCTTAAGGCGCTCATCCTGTAAGGCTCTATGAATTGTTGTGTTAAAGCAGTGTTTAAACCCGTTTTTAAGCTTAAATTCGTTCGTAGCACAAAGGTTTGCAAGTTCTTTTATGGTAGGTGGATTTTGTATATTTTTAAGCAAAATTTCTCTTGCTTTGTGTATCATCTTTAAATCATCTTCGCTGTATCTAAATTTGTCGCTCTCTTCGGTTTTTACCTCCGTAAAGCTTTTATAAACCATCTCTAAAATTTTAGACTCTATAAAAATTTCTCTCATCTTTCCGCTATAAATTTTAGAGTTTGCGAGCTCTTTTAGTATCAAATTTTGAGTCAAATTTGTATCTGTTATCCTAGCGCAAAATTCATTATCGCTACTTAAAATTTTAAAAATTCCAAGCTCTTGGATGAGCGAATTTTCAATTATTATCGACTGGCTTTTGTAGCTTTTGCCGTGATGCTTGCTTGCAGCCATAAAGCTATCGTTTATACTACCCATACAAAGCTGCCCCGGCTTTAAAACAAGGCTATCCTTTGACCAGCTTAAGCTGTTTGCACTCTGCCCTACATTAAAACATAAAAAGGAGTGTGGGATCTTTTTTGAGAGATATTTTAAATTTTCACTATATCTTATATCGTAAGAGCAGTAGCCAAATCCACTTCCGGTATCGTAATACTCAAGTTCGCAGTTTAAATTTTCATCTTTAAATGAAATTTCTTTATATCTTTTCTCTTCGCCAAATTCAACTCTGCACTCAAATTCATCAAAAAATTTATCAAGCTTTCTGCTTTCACTCATAGTCTCTCCCCAAATTTGAAAATAATCCGATTAACGCTATCTTTTAATCCTTTTAGCGATATTTTTGTATTGATAATAATTATCCCATTATAGTAAAATGAAACTTAAATATTTTTACAATCAGGAGTTAAAGTGAAAGCTAAATACCTAAAAGTTGCAGCCGTTATCTCTTTAGCGGCATGCCCGTATATCTTTGCAACAGAGAGCGTATCTCTTGGCGAAGTTAAAGTAACAGCAAACAAAATAGAAGAAAAACTAAAAGATATCCCACAAAGTATCAGCGTGATTGACGGCGTAGAAGTAGAAGAAAAAGGTATAAAAACCATAGAGGACCTACTAAAAAGCGTGCCTAGTATATCAACCACAACGGGACTTCACGGAGGAATTTTTACAAGAGGGCTTAACGGCTCGATATTTACTAGAACAAATCCTGTCACGATCTTCATAAACGGCGTAGCGCACGGTAATCAATTCGGAGCATACGTGCCTATCACAAACATAGAGAGAATAGAAATACTAAAAGGTCCGTCAAGTACGATTTACGGCAAAGACTCTATCGGCGGCGTTATAAACGTAGTCTTAAAAGAGCCTAGCAACGAGTGGTCTGGAAGTGTTGGCGCAGAGTACGGCTCATATAAATACAGAATCGGCACCTTTGAAGCAAACGGCGCACTTGTAGATGACGTGCTATATCTTGGGCTAAACGGCTCGGCATCCAAAGATCAAGGCTGGATCACGGACGAGATAACAGGCAAAAAATCAAACGGCAAAGAGCTTAACAACTTCGGACTAAATTTGAAATTTATACCTACGGATAGGCTATCTTTCAAGCTTTTTGCGGATAGATACTACAAGAAATTTAACGGCACGGACGGTATAGTAATCCCTTATGACAAATTTAAAAGCTTCAAAAAAGACGATGTCAAAACAACAAGGCTTGAAAGTGAAACACACTCACTTGAAAAGTCAAATTCCATCGCCCTAAACGCCACTTATAATTTTGACAGTGTAGATCTAAGCTCTATCACCACATATAAAAAGATAGATCAGTCAAGCAACTACGACCTAGATGCAGGAAGCAAGTATTTTCCCCACAATAACAATCTAATCATGTTTTCTGATATGAGAATTAAAAATTTATCTCAAGAATTTAGACTCTCGAGTAATGAAGAGCAAAATTTAAGATGGATTGCCGGGCTTTTCTTTGAAAACGAAAAGATAGATATAAGAAAAATGGGCATGCAGTTTATGATGATGGGAGCGCCTAAGGAAATGGATGCACCTGCAAAGATGAACAGCAAAACCGCTTCATTTTTTGCACAAGCCATATATCCTATCACCTCAAAGTTTGATTTAACACTTGGAGGAAGATACCAAAAGATCAAAAAAGATATCAAGGTAGACACCTATATGTATCCTGTCGGCTCAAGTAAAACTGCGCCTTTTTACTCGCTTGAAAACGATGCAAGCTGGAACAAATTCCTACCAAAGATAGCTCTTGAATACGCTCTGCAAGATGAGCTTAGCGTCTATGCGATGTATGCCAAAGGCTACCTAGCGGGAGGATTTAACTCATTTCCCATGGGAGGAACAAAAGATGAGAATAAATTTAAGTCACAAACCAGCGACAACTATGAAATCGGCATAAAAGGAGCTTATGATAGTTTTAGATTTTCAGCGGCTGCCTTTTATATGGATATAAAAGATACCCATATCTACATGATAGATCCTAAAAATCCGGCAAATTTCATAACAGGAAACGCCGATAAGGCAACCTCAATGGGCGTTGAGCTAGAAAGCGTAGTAAGAGCTACAAAAGAGCTTGGTATAAACATGGCTGCAAGCCTACTTAGAACAAAATACGGCAATTATATTAGCCCTAGCGGCAAAAACAACAAAGGCAATAAGATAGAATACAATCCGGAATATAAATTCTCGCTTGGAGCTTCTTACTATGTGCCGTTTGGACTATATGCAAGGATAGATGGTAATCTCATCGGCAAAACATACTTCGATCCTCAAAACTCGGTCGCCAGAGCAAGCTACTTCACGGCTGACGCTAAGATAGGCTATATGAAGAAAAATTTTGACGTATATCTATACGCTAAAAATATAGTCGACAAAGAATATCCGATGAATGTCTTTGATAGATCTTACGGTGTGCTTGTAGAGTATGATAAAGGCAGAATTTTTGGGCTTGGAGCTAAATATAGCTTTTAAAATTTGGCGTTAAATTCGGCGCCAAATTTCTATATCAAAGGAAAAATATGATAAATAAAATTTTAGCCGCACTACTTGCGTTTGCGACATTAAACGTAGCGCAGGCTCATGACTTTTGGGTGTTTGGAGAAAATTCCGATAAATTTAGAGCCGATATAGGCTACGGACACAACTTCCCTCATCAAGAGATAATACCCAAAGATGAAGCCAAGTCCTTTGTTCCACTTGCAATTATCTCAAAAGACGGAGTCAAAACAGAGCTAATCCAAATAGGAGAGAACTACCGCTACGAAGGAGAAAGACTTAAAAAAGGAAGCTATATCCTAGCAGGCGAATACAAAAGCACGTTTTGGTCAAAAGACGCAAACGGCAAATGGTATATGGATAAGACAAAAGATCAGGTAGCAGATTCCGCTTACTGCATGCAAGCTTCAATGTATGCAAAAGAGGTTGTAAATATTGACGGCGAACAAGATGAGTTTGTAACTAAAACCATAGGGCAAAAGCTGGAGATAGTGCCACTTGAAAATCCTGCAAATTTTGATATAAATAAGCCTTTTAAAATTCAAATTCTGCTTGAAGGAAAGCCGCTTAAAACGGCTAGAATAGACGGAACATTTGATAAATTTTTAAAAGACAAATTTGCATTTTCGGCAACTACTGATTTAGAAGGTATAACCGAAGTTATGGCTTTAGCACCCGGCAAATGGATACTAAAAGTCATGCACAAAAGAGCCTTTGGTGAGAGTAAAAGATGCGATGAGGAGATACTGATCGCTTCGTTTACTTTTAAGATAAAGTGATATTTGTGTGCAAATTTTAAGAATTTATACGAAACAAAATCAAACATCCCCTAAATTTAGGGGATGTTTTAACTATTAATAAAATCCGCTTGGTTTTCCCGTTAGATCGATCATGATATTTTTCATCTGAGTATAGTGCTCAAGTATGATTTTATGCGTCTCTCTGCCTATGCCTGAGTTTTTATATCCGCCAAATGGGCTTCCGGCAGGAATTTGGTTATAGCAGTTTACCCAGACGCGACCTGTTTCCATCGCGCGCGCTGTTCTTAGCGCTTTTGTGATATCTTTAGTAAAGACCCCTCCGCCAAGGCCATATTCGCTATCATTTACCATCTTAATAAGCTCTTTTTCATTCTTAAATTTGATGATAACGCCTACAGGCCCAAATATCTCCTCTTGCGCCACTCTCATATCGTTTGTTACGTTTACAAGAAGAGTAGGCTTCACAAATGACTTGCCCGCGCTCGCAAGCTCTCCGCCGACCGCTACTTTTGCGCCTTCTTTTTTGCCGATTTCTATGTATTCTAGTATTTTTTTGGCTTGCTTTTCATTTATCTGAGAGCCCATTTGAGTCTTTTTATCAAGAGGATCTCCAACTTTTATCTTTTTAAATTTCTCAACAGCCGCAGCTACAAATTTATCGTATATACTCTCTTCGACAAAAATTCTACTTCCGGCACAGCATACTTGACCTTGGTTAAATAAAATTCCTATCTGAATTCCATCAATTGCCAAGTCAAAATCAGCGTCAGCATAGATGATGTTTGCCGACTTTCCGCCAAGCTCAAGTGTCGCAGGTATGATCTTCTCTGCTGCGGCGATAGCGATATCTCTTCCTATTTCGGTTGAACCCGTGAAGGCTAACTTATCTAAGCCGTTGTGTTTTGTTATGTATTCTCCCGCCTTACTGCCTTTTCCTGTGATTACGTTTACAACGCCTTTTGGCAATACATCCTTAATCAGCCTCATAAGCTCAAGTACGCTAAGGCTGGTTTCTGAAGACGGTTTAAACACGCTGGTATCGCCAGCTGCGATAACGGGAGCTAGCTTCCATGCCGCCATCAAAAACGGAAAATTCCAAGGAACTATCTGACCTACAACACCGATAGGCTCGCGCAAGATCACGGAAAGCTGCTTTTCATTAAGGACATTTGCACTTCCCTCTTCAGCTTGTATAACGCCGGCAAAATACCTAAAATGCTCTGCTGCGTAAGGGATATCTACATTCATAGTCTCGCGAATCGGCTTACCGTTTTCCATAGTTTCGACAGTCGCCAAAAACTCTTTGTTGTCATCTATAATATCTGCGATTTTTAAAAGAATTTTTGAGCGCTCCGCTACGGTTGAGCGCCTAAACGTCTCAAACGCCTTTCTTGCAGCCTTTACCGCAGCATCGACATCTTTTTTGGTCGCATCGGCTATTGAAGCTAATTTCTTGCCTGTTGCGGGATTAAAAGTATCTAGAGTTGCACCGTCGCTAGCAGGCACAAATTCGCCATTTATAAACAGCTGATATTTATCTTGCAGTTTAACCATAATACAATCTCCTTTAGTAGAATTTAACAAGAAAATTATATTACTCAAACTTAAATACTCGGATAACTGGATAATATTTATTAATAAATTTTTATATAAAAATATCAATTTTACTTCCGGTATTTTTATATAAAAAGTTACTAATGGATAAGAATTAGCTTAAAAGACTTATTTTAAACAACAAATACAAAAATATTTTTGACGATTTGGAAATTTAAAAGATGAGTAAATTATAAGATGGTGGGTTCACCAGGACTCGAACCGTATCGTTTTAAGTCAATATTT
>NZ_LIWQ01000019.1:0-37710 GCF_012978795.1 Campylobacter sp. RM16188
GTAAAGAGGTAAGATCTTTTTGTAAATTCTTGATCTGATTGTTCTGTGTATAGATTATTTGATCCATCTCTTCTATCTTTAAACTCTTTTGCTCTTCTTTCAGCTTTAATTCTGAGTTGCTCCAAGCTTGTAGTGTCTGTAAAGCTTTCATGAAACATATCTCCTTTAAATCTTTTAGCCTTTTTACTATTTGGTAGCTTGACTGATATATAGTCTTTTCCTATTCTGGTTACTTCTATATTGCTATTTTTAAGGGCTTGTAAGATGTCATCTCTGTAACTAAATTCATTATTGATTAACTTATCTACTAGCATTTTTTCGAGTTCTAGATAATCTTTTACTGTATTTATCTCTTTTCTTAAGCCTTGAAGTATATGAGCTTTAACAGGGTCTTTTGGATCTGTAAAACCAAATTTAAAGTTTATGTAGTTTTGCCAAGAGTCTACGAGAGGTCTATCTATTCTGTCATAGTATGGGTTAAAAGCTAGTCCTGTTATTAAGTCTATCTTTGGAATAGCAAAATTTAATTCAAGTCGGCCCTTGTCTTGGTGTTCTATCCATAATATATTGTATCTATCCTTATTATCTCCAAATAGAAGGGTTTCAAACTCATCTATTACTCTTTGTTTGGTCTTTAAGTCAATATCTCTTTCTTCAAACGATAGACAGCCCATACAGAGTTTTTGTTTCTTAGTTATGCTTGAAACTATATTTCTTGTAACAGCCTCATTTCCTTTTAAAACCCCAGATGTTCCTTGCTTAACCATATTGTTTAAAAGGTAGTTGATCCCGGATATGCTACCACCTTGTTTGTTAGAAAAGAACTTAACTAGCATGTTTTATTTCTTGAATCTATTTTTTATCGATTAAGTTGTCTAATTTTTTGTTAACATCAAGTATCTGCTTTCAAACCATTGTATCTATAGTTCTACTTATATTTACATGCTTTGCGATTTGATTCAAATTGTTCCCTAATCTCGAAAGTTGGTTAACCATAGCTTTATCGAATTTATGGATAGGGGGTTTGGATTTAAGTAAAATATCTCTTGCAAAGGCTGATTTACTTAAACCGCACAACGATGCTTTAGTTTCCAATGAATTCATTTCGTTATCGGTTAGTCTAATGGAGATTTTGTTATCTTTGTTATTTTTGAGTTTCATTTAAAGATCCTTGTTGATAAGTTTTATATTGTATTTCAAGTTTAGCATCGTCTAAGCCTTTAAAAGAATTTGGCTGCTCTTTAAGCCGTATGGCTTGCGTGTCGTTGCTGGGAAAAACTACATGACCTAGTGTCTGCTGCATGCTACTACTTGCCGTTTTATTCGTGTCGCTACTTTTAATATCATCTATGCCGCGCGCTAAATAACTGTTGGTTGGATTTATCGTAGTATCAGAGTTTAAATTTCTATTTATCGTATCGGTATCACTTTTTGTTTCGCTCTTGTTTTCCTGAGCCTTACTTATAATACTCTTATCATGGTAACTATCTTGCTGAGGCGATGCGGGTTTGATATTTTCATCATGTACAATAGATGCTTTTTTAGATATGATTTCTTTGTCGCTATTACACTCATCATCTTCATTTGATCTATCTTTTCTCTTTTCTACACTTTTTATAGCTACACTTGATATCTTAGTATTTTCTAAAAAGTCTCTTATATCGCTTTGTGTATAAAATATCGATGATCCCATCTTTCTAAAAGGAAGTAGTCCTTTATTTCTATACCTAGCCTGAATCCTATTATTTATATTTAATGTATCTTCTATATCTTTTGGAGCGTATAGAATTAAACCTGCTATCTCTATCATCTTTTATCCTTTATGGTATTAGTATTTATTGAAGCGATAGAATTTACTTCTAGACTATTTACAAGAGCTTCTATAGAGTCTCTCTTGTAAAAAACTCTTCTGCCCAGTTTAATATATGGAAGTTTTATCCCATCTCCTTTTTTCATACGCCATTTGGCTTGAGTTTGGAGAGGAACACCAAAAGCGTTTAATAGGTCTTGTGGGGTAAGTAGGTTTGTTGTGGTATTCATAAATATAATTTCCTCGCTTTCGTTTTTTTGAGAAAATTATACCATGAAAAAATATTTAATTCAAATATTAACTTTGCTATTATATTATAAATTAGCTTATAAATAGCTTAAATAGTATAGTTTAAGAAAAATAAAAGACTTTAAAAATATCGCACTTGCAAATATATCATATAAATATAGTAAAAAATTGATAATTGCATCTATTTTTTAAATTTTTAGACCAAATTCTCTCAATTTTTCATGCCAATATTCAAAAATTTCTCTTTTTCCGCTTTCGAATTTGGCTCTATGATAGCTCTCGTCACTCTTAATAGTCTTTCTAAATCTATGGTCTATACAAAGCGACATTACCTCCTCAGTAAATCCAAGTTTTTCAGTGTAGTTTAATTCGCTAATTATTGTTCTAAAGCTGGATCTAAATCCATGCATATCCATCTCACCATCATACCCAAGTCTTTTAAGACCCATTCTCATAGAGTTGTCGCTTATAGGCGCATTATGTTTAGCACCTCTAAATAGATAGCCTTGTTTTATAGTATAGCTTGGAATTGTTTTTAAAAGCTCTATTGCAGTATCGGTTAATGGGATAATAAATTCTTCCTTCATCTTCATATCCTCTGCTCTTATTATCCACTCTTTCTTATCTATATTAATATCTTCCCATCTAGCAAGCCTGGCATTGCTAGGTCTAAGGGCATAAAGCATAGTCCATTTCATACAGCTAAGAACATTTACATCTCCCCAGTACTCATTAATGCTAGATATTAGAGTTTTAAACTTATCTATATCGGTTATTGCCTTTCTTGGAACGGGAGCTACCTTTATGAAGTTCTTTTCAAAGTTTCTAGATAGTATTCTAGTGGGGTTGTTTTCAATGTGGCCGTTAATTACTGCAAAGTCAAAGACTTGATTCAGTCTATTAAGTAGCTTTTTAACCGTATCGCTCTTTGGGTTGCCTATTGTTTGAAGACTCTTTAAGGCGTTTAAAAATATGGGAGTAGCTACTCTTGAGCTATTCATCTCTTCTATACTAACATTCTTAATAAGATCAAATAGGTTATATTCAAATCTTGATAGCTCTGAGGGAAGCGATTTAAATGTTTGAGTTTTTAAAGCGTCTTCTTTATATAAACTCCAAAGCTCGGAGAAGTTATTAATCTTATTAGGCTTTAGTGTATTATGCTCACTAAGCTCTTTAAGATAAGGTAGTGAATCTTTAATGGCTTCTGCTATACCGTAAACCTTTTCTTGCCAATCTCCTATAGTCTTTGTAGTGTGGTTACCTTTTTGATCCATGTAGCGAAGTTTAAAAATTTTTCCACCCGTGGAATAGTGATACAGCTTTAAGCCTTTTTGACCCTTTATACTATAAGTAGCTTTACCGCTATCAGGAGCAATTAACGCTTTTATCTCTTTTTCGGTTCCTAAAGTAGCCATTTTTATCCTTTTTTCTGTATCACTAGCGATACATTTTTTAAGTGATACAATTAGTGATACATAATTGATGGGAAAATTATACCATATTTTAGGATTTTTTAAGGTCCGATGGAAAGTATAAAGTATTAAAATATCGTATTTTAGGGATTAAAAAGAAAGATTTAGAAAAGATTGGAATTGAAATATTTAAATAGTGGCAGACAGGATGGGATTTGAACCCACGAAGGCTATTAACCTTACACGCGTTCCAGGCGTGCTCCTTCAACCACTCGGACACCTGTCTATTTGAAAATGTGATTTTAGCAGAAAATTTATAAATTTAAAATGTCTTTAATGAAATATCTATATTTTGCTCAAATCGTGTGGCTACTATAGACTTAAAATTTTTAGAAACCAAGAGGCGAATTTTGACTTCTTGTTTTATATCAAAGTGTGGTCTTGTAAATTTATCTATATATAAGCAACGGTGTAATATAATTCGCAATTCTTCTATATGTGTCAAGGTAGCTCAGCTGGTTAGAGCGCTGGTCTCATAAGCCGGAGGTCGAGAGTTCAAGTCTCTCTCTTGACACCAATGAAATTCTGCATAATGAAATCTTTAAAATTTACTCTACAATATAAAATATTGCTTTAAAAGAAGATCTTATTAGGGTTGTAAAAAATTATGAAGAATATTTTTAACATTTCAATTTTGCAGCTATAAGTTACAGAGCGTTTTCGCAATTTAAAATTTATCGTTTGTGACCCGTTTTATCCTGATAAACCGCTTAATTTAAATTTATAATAAGTTAACTTTAATTTATTTAGATAGAAATTATCAAAAATTTACTATCTTTTTGTTACGAATTTACACATTTATGTGAAGCGAATTTATAATCTTGATAACCTAGCTTGAATTTGGTTTTATAGTTTTAAATATTAGAAATTTGCTTTAAAATGCGGGTGTTGAAAAAGTATAAGCGTATATATTTGAAGATAATATTTAATTTTACATTTAAAATTTAAGTTAAAATTTATAATATCTTTTAAATGGCTATTAAGCTTATATCAACTATTATGAAAAAAGCTTGATTTTAAGTCAAGTTGATAATTAAATTTAAAGGAGCTTATCGGTATGAAAAAAGCATTTTTACTTTCGGCGATTTTAAGTGGCTGTTTATTTGCTCAAACGGCTTATGTTAAAAACAGCGAAGAGATCGTCAAAGACGGCAAGCATATAGGCTTTGCTAGGATATTAACGCCTGTTGAGATTATAAAGGCAAACGGCGATAAGACTGAGGTTTCAGTAACCGGTTTTGTTCAAGAGGGCTATCAGGAAAAGCTTGTTAAAAGCCCCGCACTTGGAGAAGAATTCGTAGTATTTGAGACATATGTGGGAAATGCAAGCTATGAAGGCAGCAGTAACCCTTATGTCAAAATTTTAGAAAAGACAGAGGATGACTACGGTGAAGTTTGGCTTAAGGCCGAGTTTAAATTTGAGATCTCAAGCGAAAATTTAACCACCGATCCTGAGCCGCTTTATAACAATGCCAAAAATTTATTTGAGCAAAGCTGCTCTGCGTGTCATATCTTGCACGAACCAAATTCTTATACTGTCAATCAATGGCCATCTCAAATAGAAAGTATGATAAGCTCGGGCTTTGTCGGTCTTGAAGATGCTGACAAGAATGCGATTATAAAATATTTGCAGCACAATGCAAAAGATGTTCAATAATGGTCAAATTTTAAATTTAGATAATTAAACAACCACAAATTTCTTAAAAGGGAGAATATATGAAGAGAAGAAGTTTTTTAAAGCTTAGCGCTTTAGCCGGCGTAAGCCTTCAGGCAAATAGCATGGCAAATGCCTCAAAAACGCTTTTTGATCAAAGAAAAGTGTTTTGTGCAAATAGATTCGGACCATTTTACGCAAACGTAGTAAGCGGTAAAATAACAAGTATAGAGCCATTTGAGGGCGATAGATTTCCAACTACTTTAAATAACGCGATCCCTGTGCCATCCAAAACGAAAGCCGCGTGCTTTACCCTTGCGTGAGAAAGAGCTATCTTGAGAAAAAGGGTCCAAACAAGCCTGAACTTAGAGGCGAAGAGGAATTTGTAAGAGTTGACTGGGATACGGCTCTTGACCTTGCCGCGAAAGCTTTAAAAGAAAATTTCGATAAATACGGTCCTGAGAGTATTTACGGTGAGTGCTACTGGTGGGGCGGTAGCGGTAAGGTAAGCTGGGGTAGAGCCACAGCTAGAAGGATGCTAACTATCCTTGGCGGATTTGTTTCAGAAGACGGCAACTACTCTTACGGTGCAGGCCACGTCGTAATGCCTCATGTTATCGGTACTATAGAGCCAAACGAAGCTCCAACTCGCTGGGAAGCTATACTGAAATCAGCTAAAACTCTAGTATTTTGGGGAACCGACCCGCTTGTAACAAACGAGATAGGCGTTGGTGTTCCGACACACGAGACATACCGCTACTATACAGCTCTAAAAGAGGCAAACGCAAGCGGTGCTAAGAAAATTTACGCCGTAGATACATACAAAAACAACACGATCAGATATCTAAATTCAGACTTCATAGGTGTAGTTCCTGGAACTGATACTGCTATGATGATAGGTATGTGCCACTATCTATACACAAACAACCTTTATGACGCGGAATTTATCAAAAAATACACAGTCGGCTTTAATAAATTTAAAGATTACTTCATGGGAACAACCGACGGCGTAGTAAAAGATCTTGCTTGGGCAAGCAAAATTTCACGCGTTCCTGTTAAAAAGCTAGAAGAGCTTTGCGTATCTTTAGCTAAAAACGAATCAATCATCCTAAGCGGTTTTGCTATCCAAAGACAGGATCACGGCGAGCAATCATACTGGGCGCTTATCACTCTAGCTTCAATGCTTGGACATATCGGAAAAGAGGGTTGCGGATTTATGGCATGCGACCAAGGACATAAGACTAGCGATGAGACTTACATCGCTCCTGTTCTTAAGGGCTTAAGCTCATTCCCAAGCGAAAAATACACTAAAGCCGATAGCCCATGGGTAAAAAATAAAAACTACATCATGCCAAACAGCCGTATGACAGACGCTCTTTTAAATCCAGGCATGGAGATGGAGAGAAACGGAACAAAATGGAAACTTCCTCACATGAGAGTTGCATTTAGTGCGAGCGGATCGATCTTTACAAGACATCAGGAAATTAACCGCATGGTTGAAGCGTGGAAGAAATTTGACACCGTTATCACCGCAGAGCCTTACTGGACGGGTGGGGCTAAGATGTCAGATATTGTTTTCCCTGTGGCGATCGAGCCTGAGAGAAACGATATAGACCAAAGCAACGGCACAGGCGAGTATCTATTTGCTATCAAAAAAGCTGTTGAGCCAGCTGGCGAGTCAAGAACAGACTTTGAAATTTGCAAAGGAATTTGCAAACGCTGGGGCATGGAAGAGGTCTTTACCGAGGGCAAAACCGAGATGGAATGGATAAAAGAAATTTATGCCGATGCGATGAGTCAAGCAAAAGGTCTAGGATATGACAAGATGCCTAGCTTTGATGAGTTCTGGGAGAAGGGCTACGTCAAATTTGATAAAAAAGACGACGAGAAAAAATACTTCACCAGATTTGCAAACTTTAGAGAAAATCCAAACAAATTTAGACTTGGTACTCCGTCAGGTAAGATCGAAATTTACTCACCTGTTATCGCGAAAATGGGGTATGATGACTGCATGGGACACCCTGCTTGGTTTGAGCCGTTTGAGTGGCTAGGAAACGAAAAAATAGCTAAAAAGTATCCTTTAGCGCTTAACACCCCACACTCACGCTTCCGCCTTCACTCGCAGCTAAACAACTCGGTTGTTAGACACTATACATCCGTAAACGGCAGAGAGCCGATGTATATAAGTAAAAGTGCAGCTGAAAAAAGAGGCATTAAAGACGGCGATATCGTAAGAGTATTTAATGATTGCGGCGAAATTCTAGCAGGTGCAATCGTAAGCGATATAGCGCAAGAGGATATCATCATCATTTGCGAAGGTGCTTGGTACGATCCTGAGGTTTGGGGCAAGAAGAGCCTTTGCCAACACGGTTGCGTAAACGTACTTACAAAAGATAAAGGCACAAGCAAGCTTGCTCAAAGCAACGTCGCTCATACGAACCTGGTTCAAGTTGAGAAGTACAAAGGCGCGATCAGGCCTATTAGAGCATTCTCTAAACCAAAAATTCTAAACGCTTAGTTTATTTTAGCGGGGAGGCGACTCCTCGCTTTTATCTTTAATATATACATTTGTATCTTTTTGTGAAGAATAGATTTTTAATTAAGTAAAATTAATATGTATGAGATTAATAAACTGGTTTTTATCATGATTAATAAATATAAGTTATAAATATCTCAGATATTTTAATTATAAACAATATCAAATATAATTTATAGTATATATTAATCATAAATGTTAATAAAAAATAGCAATTAAAATATAATGTTTTTATCATTTTTATTTTTTCAAACATCGATTTTAACGTGTTTTGATACAAATATCACAAAATTATAATAAATATTAATTTAAATTTGAGTTTTAAAAAAGTATAATTCTAAAATTTTTAACTAAAATTCACAAGGAAGGAGTATGTTGAATTTTATCACTAAAAATTTTTCAAAGCCCCAAGGGGTGTTTGGAGTAGTGCTTTTAAGCCTTATGAATAGGGTGCATAAGAAATCCGAAGCATGGGCGCTATCAAAGATTCAGATTAAAGAGCATATGTGCATTCTTGACGTTGGATGTGGTGGGGGATCTAATGTGTGCAAGATTGCGGGTAAGCTAAAAGACGGTTGCATTTTTGGAGTGGATTACTCTAAGGATTGCGTTTTATGCAGCAAAAAGCTCAATCAAAAAGCTATCGACGAAGGCAAGGTAAGAATCATGGAGGCTTGTGTGTCAAATTTGCCTTTTGAAGACGAGAAATTTGATCTTGTAACCGCTTTTGAAACCATATATTTCTGGCCTGATTTAAAGCAAGACTTTAAAGAGGTAAGAAGGGTTTTAAAAACCGGTGGAGTATTTTGTATATTTACTAAACCTGGCTTTAAAAAGTCCGAGTGCAAATGGAAGAAAGCCATATCAATTAAGCATGTTTATCTATTTGATGAGGTGCTGGATATGTTAAGAGAGGCTAAATTTAGCAGCTATGAGCATATTTTACACGAAAACGGCAAATGGAATTTGTATATAGGTGTTAAGTAGTTTTCTTGCTAACCGCAGCTGAATTTGTAAGAATATCGTGCAAATTTAGCCTATCTTTTCGGAAAAAGCATAAGCAAATTCCAATCAAACTAAAACCCGCTAAAACAAAGCATGCATAACGAAGTAACGCGTGAAATAATCCTAACTTTTGCCCGTTTTTTAAATTCACAAGGTATATGTCTTGGCTTTTATAGCCCGGAGTTTGCGCTTTGATGCTTTGAAAAAGGCAGATGATAACTCCAAATAAAAAATTCGTGATAAAGATTGCCGGCTGGTTGTTTTGAAACTCGTTTTTGCCGTCTAAGACAGCGTAAGTCGTGATATAAAGAATTGGCATAAGTATGAAAAAAACATCGGTTATAAAGGCCTTTATCCGCGAAGGCACACTTGCGATGATTGCTTTTTGCTTTGCCAATTTTACTCCTGTTTTGATATTAAATTTGCTCTACTAAGAGCAGGATAAATTTAAATTATCCCTGCTTAAATCCGCTAAAATTTGTTAATTTCCTCTGCTGCCCGGCTTTATGGCTATGCTGCCATCCTTGCATAGTGGGCAGTTTTGCGGTTCGTAAATTTCAAATTCAAAATTTCCAAGCGCAAAGATGGGCAGATCGCTTGGCAGCTTGCAGCTTGGTTTACGCTCGTTTTTTAAATTTGTTAGTGGACAAAAGCCTCTGTTTGCAAGTGCAGCAAAGGCAACCACCTCTCCGCCAAGATCCCTGATAATATTTGCCGCCTCAAGCGCGGAGCCACCTGTGGTGATGATATCTTCGCAGATGATGAATTTCTCGCCCTCATGCACTTCAAAGCCTCGGCGCAGAGTCATGACGCGCTCAACTCTTTCGGTAAATATAAACCTCTTTTTTGCCGCGCGAGCAAGCTCGTATCCTGCTAAAATTCCACCTATTGCAGGCGAGCACACGGTGTCAAATTTAACTCCCGCTTCAGATATAACGCGAGCCAGTTCATCGGCTAATTTGCCTGCTATCATTGGATTTTCAAGTACTTTGGCACTTTGAAGATAAAACTGCGAGTGGTTACCGCTAGTTAGTAGAAAATGCCCCTTAAGATAAGCGCCCGCTTCTTTATAAATTTGCTCTAAATTCATACTTTAGCCTTTTGAATTTTTAAGTTTATCTTAGCACGCAAGCGCTTAAGCTACTCTTTTTCTAAAAAGAAAGCAGGCGTTGCTCTAAGTAGCGTATACCCTTGACTTGGATTAACTTTAAGCTCAAGCCAGTCTATCACAAGCACTCCTTTATCTGTGTATATCACAAGCAGATCGTCTGCAAGTTGATTTAGAATTTCGTAAGAATAAATAGTGTAAAAATCAAGCCCTCGCTTCTCAAATACGCGCTTAATATGATCGTTCATGTTGATTGATATGATTTTTTGATCATCTTTAAAAATTTCTATGAAGCCTTGCTCTTGCAATGCCTCTCTTTCGTAGTTTAAGCTATCTACTATCAAGTTTTTGTATCCAGATAGTGCAATCTGAGTGCTACTTAGCTTTAAGCTTCTATACTCGGTTGCCTCTTTGGCGGACCTTGGCAAGTAGCCATAATGCGTTAGTTCATTAAGTAAATTTTCATTGTTTGGCAAAGAGTAGTTGTCGTCTAGGTTTTTGATCGCATACGCCATATCGGTTAGTTTGATCTTGTCATTTGAGCTTAAATTTGAGATGTCTATCTTTTTTATTTCACCGTTTTGGTCTGTTAAATTTAGCTCGTTTAGATAAGCGTGTAGCCTTGAAATTTGCGAATTGAGCGAAATTCCTCTGGCGTCTATAACAAAAAATGTTATTAAGATTAGACTCACGCTTATAACGGCACAAATTCTATAAGAAAATAGCCTTTTAACCATCATTAGTATGTAGGTTATCGTTGCTAGGGTAGCTGCTGAGATGAGATAAATTCTGCTTGGAGTTAGACCATATGTATCCGTTCGCTCTAAAATTCCAACCCATAAAAGTATGAGAGTGGCTGAGCCTAAATAGGCAAAAAAATTATAAAAATTTGAGATTTTACTTGTTTTAAGAGTGCTACTTGAACCCAAATTTACCACACTATCTAAGGCTGTTAGGATAAATCCCGCAAGTAGATAAATAAGCACGATAATCGCAACTCCACCCTTTGGCAAGCCGCTTATAAAGGCGATATTTGCCATATAAAGATAAAGTATGCCTGTGTAGATGATAAGAGTGGGTGTTAGGATGAAATTTAAAATGTTTTTTAAAAGTTGGTTTGAATCCCTAAAATAAAATTTATCCTCAAAAAGCAGAAATAAAAACGGCACGAGCGCGATAAAATTTGCCACGTGAAAGTTGACCAAAAAATTTACTCTATACAAATCGGTATCAAAAAAGTAGTCAAATGCCGCAATTATCAAGCTTATAATGATGGCTAGTAGCGCAAATATACCAAACGCCAAGGCTAAATTTAAAATTTTGCTTATCACATTTTTGATAAATCCTTCGTCGTCTTTTGCAAATTTATCAGCCAAAAGCGCAATCGCCGCTATAGTATAAACAGCCCAAAATTTTTCATTATGGAAGTAAAAATCACTTTTATACTCTAGAGCATAAACAAGAAAAGAGCCGATTATCGGCACTAAAATAGAGCATTTGTAAGCAAATTTATTGTACCTGCTTAGATAGATGACGACTAGATAAAGTGGCGAAAATAGCCAGTATTCAAAGTTTGCTTCTAAAAATTTATACGGCAAAAACAAAGCGGCGAGCGCAAACGCAAAAGCTGTTAAAATTTCGATCTTATGAGATGAGATAGTAGGTTTGATTTGTTGCAAGATAGGTAAAAGCGCACTCATCGCTCTCCTTTCTAAATTTCGGCTAAATTTGCAAGCTAGAGATTACGGCTTGTTTAGAGCGACAAGCCGTAAATTTGGGCTTAAACTTTTAGTAGTTCAGCCTCTTTTTCTTTTACTAAAGTATCAATTTTAGTAGTGTATGAATCGGTTATTTTTTGCACTTCGTCTTGAGCTTTCTTGCTCTCGTCCTCGGTGATTGATTTGTCTTTTTCAAGTTTTTTTACATCATCGTTAGCGTCTTTTCTTATGTTTCTAACGCTTACTTTCGCCTTTTCGCCCATGGCTTTTGCATGCTTTGCATTTTCTTGTCGTTGCTCAACCGTCATAGGAGGGAAAAATAGCTTCACGCTCTCGCCGTCGTTGTTTGGCGTTACGCCTATATTTGCCGCAGAGATCGCTGCCGTGATAGTTTTTAGCATTGATTTTTCCCACGGAGTTATGCTGATAGTGCTTGCGTCGCTTGTTAGTACGGTTGCAACTTGATTTAGCGGAGTTTGACTTCCGTAATAATCAACAAAGATGTTATCAACTATGCTTATGTTTACTTTGCCTGTGCGAAGGGTTGAAAAGTCGCGCTTAAGACCGTCTATGCATCTGTCGCAAGACTCTTTTTGTTTGTTATAAATTTCATTCAGCATTTATATCCTTTACTAGAATTTTTGTTGTCGTTTTGCCGTTTACTTTTAGGCTCATTCTTACTTTGTATCTGTCGATAGGCTCTTTAAATTTAATCCTCATTTGACCGTCTTCAAGCTTTACTTTTTTAGTACCTTTACTTGTTGCGGAAAAATATCCAAATGAGGCATTTTCGTCGGTTTTAATTACAACCTCGTCTATTTTATTATTTTTCGGATAGTCTTTTGGCATTACCCATTCGGCTTTTAAAAATTTGATAGCAAGAGCAGCCTTTAGATCGGTTCCATCCATAAGCGGAGTTCTGTCAAGCTCAAGCAGGTCGCTGCCTTTGCCGACTGCGCTTGAATTTTGAGCTAGTAAAACCTCAAGCCCGTATTCTACGGACATATTTCTTACTTTATCGTTGTATTCTCCGTACGGATAGGCAAAATACTTTGGCTTATAGCCCATGTGCTTTTCAAAAATTCTAATGCCGTCTTCAAAATCATATCTTAATCTATCATTGCTAAGTCCTACCATGTGAAGGTGTCCGTATGAGTGATAGCCGATTTCGCCGTATTTTGCCGCCTCTTTGATCTGCTCAAAGGTCATGAAATCGCCGTATTTTTTGGCACTTGCTTCAACGTAAACCATCAAAGCAAATGGATATCCGTACTCGATAAATATCGGAAGCCCATTTTCATAAAAGCTCTTGTATCCGTCATCTACCGTTAAAACTACCCATTTATCCGGAATTTCCTCGCCGTTTTTTAGCGCTTCTATTAGTTTTGAAAGAGGCACCACCTCATATCCGTTATTTTTGAAAAACTCAAACTGCTCTCTTAAATTTTCATTAGAGATATTGGTGCTTGGGTGTCTTGGATCGTTAAATCTATGATAGTTAAAGATATGCGCGTCAGCCCAAAGAGAGCCTGCTGCAAGCAAAAACGCCAAGCAAAATTTCAAACAGATATTTTTAAACACTTTTTTCTCGCAAATTTATTTAGCCGGCGCTATAGGTGCAGCAGGAGCACTTGGTGCGACAGGCGCGGCCGGAGTTGCGCTAGGAGCCGGAACTGTGATGTTTTTCGTATCTACGCTATCAATTAGCGATTTTTTTGTTTGAGTGTTGTAAGTATAACCTAAGGCAAGTGTGTTTAAGATGAAAATAACGCCAACTACAAAGGTAAATTTAGCCAAAAATCCTGCAGGCCCTTTTGCGCCAAATAAGCTTTCGTTACTTCCGCTGTATGCGCCAAGTCCGATTGAAGAGCTCTTTTGAAGCAAGACGGCTACGGTTAAAATTGCCGCTAAAACGAATTGTAAAACCAAAAAGAATGAACTCACAAAAAATCCTTTAAATTTGAAAATAATTAGTAGCGATTATACTAAAAAAGTTTTAAAAATTCTCTAAATTTCTTTTTCGATTTCGTAAAGATCGTATCTGATAGATTTGAAAATTTCCGAATTTGTAGCATCGATAAGCTTAAAGCATTCCTCTAAAACCCTTGCACTCTCTTGTGCGCGTTTTAAATTTGCTATTTGTAGATCCGCTAAATTTGCTCTATCAAATTCGCTTTTTACGCTTGGTTTTAGCACATCATTTTTAGCGTCTCTAAATTTGATAAATTCGCTTGAGTTGATTTTGGCTTTGTGCCTGAGTGTTTTGATTTTAGAAGAGAGGACAAAGTCGTCAAAGACATATCTTCTGATGTCCTCAACGACTCTTAAACCCTCTTTGAGTCTATTTAAATTTGCGTCAATTACTCTGTAAATACGCTCATTTAAATCGCCGCTCATTTTATTCTCTATTTAGGATTCCTAAAATTTGAAGCAGTGAAGTAAATAGATTTACAAAGTCAAGATATAGTGCAACCGCTCCTTCTATCGGAGTTTCGTAGTTACCGCGAATGATATTTTGCGTATCGTAAAGGATATACGCACTAAATAAAATCGCACTTACGCTTGAGATAACGAGTTGGAAAATCGGGCTTTTGAAAAATAGATTCATAATAGCCGCTACTATCACTACGATAAGAGTGATAAAGAGCATTTTGCCCATAGCCGTAAAATCTCTTTTTGTATTCATCGCAAACACGCTTAGAGCACCGAATGCAACAGTCGTAAGCGTAAATGCTTGAGCCACTATGCTAGCGCCGCCAGGCATTGCTAAAACCGAAGCTAGAAGCGGAGTAAGCGTAAGACCGCTAACAAACGTAAATGCAAAAAGCAATACTAAATTTAATCCCGCTTTGCGTTTAGCTGCCATAAGACCGAATAAAAGCCCCAGTTCAACTACGACAAGACCGATGAATAGAGGTAAATTTCCTATAAACATATGCGCTATGCCAAGACCGACATATGCTCCAACGCTTGCTGCTAGAAGTGAAGCGGCAAACAGCTGGTAAGTCTGCTTGATAAACGTGCTAAGCGAGCTTTGAGAATACTCTCTCGCCAACTCTTGTTCGTGTGAGTTTGCATAATTTCTATTGTATAAACTCATCAATTCTCCTTATGTAATTTTTTATAAATTTATCCAAAAAATAGTAAATAAAGTATAAAAGATTTTTTAAAACCACCAAAAAATGTTATTTCACAAGCCGTTAACCAACCTTGAGAGCGTTTTTGATATAATTTAAAAAAATAAAATTTCGGAGTAGCGATGGAGGCACTTTTAGACGGCGCTGTTAAATTCATGGAAGAGGGCTTTTTAGAGCACAAAGAGCTGTTTGAAAGTCTTGGACAAAAGCAAATTCCACATACTCTTTTTGTAGGCTGTATCGACTCGCGAGTGGTGCCAAATTTGATCACAAATACAATGCCCGGCGATCTTGTCGTGGTACGAAATATCGCAAATATAATTCCTCCTTACAGAACCAGTCAGGAGTATCTGGCTACGACTTCGGCTATCGAGTATGCCTTGCAAACGCTAAATGTCGAAAACGTCATTATCTGCGGACACAGCAACTGCGGAGGATGTGCAGCGCTTTATCTTGACGAGAGTAAATTTAAAAATACGCCAAACGTGAAAAGATGGCTAAATTTGCTTGATCCGATTAAAAAGAGAGTCGAAGGGTTTTTGCCTGATCCTAAAGATAGTGCAAGAAGAGAGTGGCTAACAGAGAGATTAAATGTCATAAATTCTTATGAAAATTTGCTTACTTATCCTGATGTAAAAGCAAAATTTAGAGACGGAAGTCTTAAAATTTATGTATGGCACTATATCATAGAAACGGGCGAAATTTATAACTATAACGTAGTTTCAAAGAGTTTTAGATTACTTGGAGTTGATAGATGAGAAAGATGATTTTGGCTATTTTTAGTTTTATTATCCTGCCTTTAAATTTGATCGCAGTAGAGCTTGATGATGTCGATATAGTCGTTATCGTAAGACAGATCGACAAGATAAATAATCAAATAGCCTTAGTGAAGGCTCAAGCAACCGATAAAAACGAAACCGCCGATGCAAATAGTCTTTTTAAAGGAATTTTAGTAAAGAAAAATCAGCTTTTGGATCAAATTCCTTCATTGCTTATGCAGACTAAATTTAGCCAAGAGGAGCTGGATAAAATTCAAAGAGAAAAATCGCTACTTGAAGCCAAGGTAAAAAAGCTCAAAAACAGCTCAAACAAACGCTCTTATATACAAAGTGCCGTTGAGTTGGTCAAAATGAATATAGATGAAATTTTTTACAGTTCGGTTTTAAACTTTGAAAAGCTGTTTAAAGAGCGTGCTAAAACCGCCAAGATAAGAACGGCTATCGAAGAGGCTTTGCTAAATTTGCAAACCAGCGTTTATGCAAGTACTAAAGAGATAAAAGATATCGCCGGAGTTGAGATTGTAGAGGAGTCTTCAAGCCTTTTTGAAGGGATAAGCTTACATCAAAAAACTTTTGAGGAAATTTTGATATACCTTAAAGATAATGCCGAGCTGATAACGTCAAATTATGTATTTTCGGAACTAAATTTAAAAACGGCGATAGATTTTGTGAATGATAAAATCCCTTTTAGTCTTAAGGGAGTTAATTTTGGTAAGATAGTGATTATACTTTTTGTATTTTTGTTTTTTATATCATTTACGAGAATTTTATCCAAGATCACTTCGGCTCTCTTGCTGAAGCTTTTTTTTAAGGGCAATCAAGCTGCCGCAACAGAAGATAAAATCATAAACATCATCAAAAGACCGATGTTGTTTATACTGGCTCTTTACGCTTTTGATATCTGTGCATCGATAGTTTATTATCCGCTTGCGGTACCGTTAAAATTCGCTAACTATTTGTCCGTTGTTTTTATAATCGCTTTTACTTGGCTTATCTTAAGCGTTTTGAGTGGATACGGCATAGTCTTTATCAGCGAGATAACTAAA
This sequence comes from Campylobacter sp. RM16188, assembly GCF_012978795.1. Classification (NCBI taxonomy): domain Bacteria; kingdom Pseudomonadati; phylum Campylobacterota; class Epsilonproteobacteria; order Campylobacterales; family Campylobacteraceae; genus Campylobacter; species Campylobacter sp. RM16188. The sequence continues at coordinate 16,518 of NZ_LIWQ01000019.1, forward strand.
AAAAGCGGACGCAAAGAGGTTATAAATCTGATTCTTAAGATAATTTATTTTATCATCGTCGTAATAGCGCTTTTAGCTATACTAAGCCGCCTTGGTTTTAACGTAAGTGCGATCATAGCATCTCTTGGTATCGGCGGTCTTGCAGTCGCTTTGGCGGCTAAAGACATACTTGCGAATTTTTTTGCTTCGGTCATGCTTTTGTTTGATAATTCATTTTCGCAAGGCGACTGGATAGTGTGCGGAGATATCGAAGGAACGGTGGTTGAGATAGGACTTAGAAAAACGACCGTGAGAACATTTGACAATGCGCTTATCTTTGTGCCGAATTTAAAACTTGCTAGCGATCCTATTAGAAATTGGAATAGACGCCGTTTGGGTAGGCGAATAAGGATGAATGTGGGGCTTGAATACGGCGCTACTTCCGCTCAGGTGAAAAAATGTGCAGACGATATAAGAAACATGCTTTTAAGCCATCCGGATATAGCAAAACCTGAAGATCTTGGCTCAAACAGCGTTCATAGCTCTTTGCTGTACAGGCAAAATATGGTTTCGATTGACGATTTGGCAGGGTACAAGACGAATTTATTTGTAGTGGTCGACGAATTTGCCGATAGCAGTATAAATATCATGATATATTGCTTTTCAAAAAGCATTATTTGGGGTGAATTTTTGGCGGTTAAGCAAGATGTGATGTTAAAAATCATGGATATAGTCGAGGCGAACGGACTTAGCTTTGCGTTCCCTAGCCAAAGCGTATATCTTGAAAATTTAAAAGACATAGATAAAACATTAAAGGAGTTATCATGATGGGTGATGAATTTGAATACGAAGATGAAGAGATAGAGGATTATGCCGAATACGACGACGAGAGCGACGCTAACGGCTATAATTACAACTACGACGAAAACGACTATAGCTATGAGGATGAAGATGAAGAAGATAGCTACGAGATGTAGCTTGAGGATTTATCGTTGCTTAATTGAACCGCTTTAAATTTTATCGTTTAAAAGGCTAAATTTATGCTTGCAGTAGAGTTTAAATTTACGCCTTTTCTTTATATCGATAACTTTAAAATTTCCTGTAAAGTTTTAAATCGTTTAATATCCGCACTAAATTTTACTTATATAAACTTGCCAAAATTTTTTGTTTTAATATCATAAAAAGATAAAAAAGAGGAGGATAGGTCGGATATATTTTCCGACCTAGTAAATTTTAATTTCCATACATCAAATTTGGAAGCCAGAGTGAAATTTCCGGAATGTATGTGATGAGTATAAGTCCTATAAATAGTGTCAGCGTCCAAGGTAAGCAAGCCATTATGACATCTTTTAGATTCATACCCGTTAGTCCGCTTGCAACGAAGAGATTGAGCCCGACAGGCGGCGTGATCATACCTATCTCCATGTTTACGATTAGCACGATACCAAAGTGGATCGGATCTATACCAAGTTGAAGCGCGATAGGAAGCAACAGCGGAACCATGATCATAACCACGCTTGAAGGCTCCATAAACTGACCCATGATGAAAAGGATAATGTTTACGAAGATTAAAAATCCGATTTTGCCGATATTTGCACCAAGTATAGCGTCTGCTATGGCTTGTGGAATTTGCTCGCTTGTAAGCAAGTAGGCAAACACAACCGCGTTTGTGATTATGAAAAATATCATCGCCGTAGTCATTGCAGAGTCAAGGCAGATACTCCAAAGATCTTTTATCTTAATATCCCTATAAACAAAAAGCGATATAAACAGCGCATATACCGCACTTGCAGCCGCAGCTTCGGTAGGAGTAAAGATTCCTCCGTAAATTCCGCCGATTACGACAACTATGATAAGTAGAGCCCAAAACGCTTTGCTAAATTTTTTGATTCTCTCGCCCATAGGCTCAGGAGTGCCCGCTGTAAATCCAAGTCTCTTTGCTCCAAAGTAGGTTTGTGCTAGCATCATAGCTCCAAGAAGCATACCCGGGATAACGCCCGCCATAAATAGCTTGCCGATACTCACTTCAGCCGTTACGCCATAAACGATCATAACAACCGAAGGCGGTATTAGAATTCCCAAAGAGCCGGCAGTTGCAATACCGCCAACCGCATAAGAAGGCGGATAGCCTGCCTCTTTTATCGCAGCAAACATAATGGAGCCGATAGCAACAACCGTAGCAGGAGAACTTCCGCTAACTGCGGCAAAAATTATACAAGCAAATATCGCACTCATAGGAAGTCCGCCGGGGAGGTGTCCTACCATAGACTTTGCAAAGTCTATAATTCTTTTAGCCGAGCCACCTTTACTTAGCAAATTTCCCGCTAAGATAAACATAGGAATCGCCATGAGAGAGAATTTGTTGATACCGTCAAATATAAGCTGAGGTATGGTTGCTACATCAAGATCGGTAAAAAACAGCATCGTAAGAACGGTGCTTGCTCCAAGAGAGATAGCTACGGGAACGCCGATAAGCATAAGTCCAAATAGACATATAAATAAAAATGCTATAGTCATCGTTTGTCCTTACTTATCTACGCTTACGGTGTCTTTTATCATCTCTGCCTCGGCATTTCTGATAACTTTATCCGCAGGAGTCTTTGATATCTCTATGATCTTTTCGCCGGCTCTATAGCTGGCTCCTAAAAACGCTATAGGAAGCACTAGCATAGGTATCCACTGAGGCATATTTAAATCCACGCTCATAAATTCAAGCTCATGTAAAATTTGTAGATACTGAATGCTGTAAACCACTATAAAAAGTAAAAAAGCCGTAGTTAAAATGCTTGAAAATACAAGATATATCTTTGCTAGTTGAGGAGGAAATTTCTCTATAAGAATAGTAACTGATATGTGTATGCCCTTTTTAAACCCGTATGCCGCGGCAAAAAAAGCAGACCATATAAATAGATAATTAGTGGCCTCTCCCGCCCAGGAAAAGCCACTATTAAACACATATCGCATTACGACGTTAACAAAGGCAAGCAGCGTCCCAGCTACTATGCCTACCACGGCTATCGTCTTGTTTACAGAAGCGATGCCGATATCTAAAATTTCAAAGAATCTCTGCATTACAAGAGCCTATTTTGTATTTATAGTTTTTTCGATTAGGTCTTGTCCTATGACTTTATAGAAATTCGGATAAATTCCTTTCATAACCTCCGCCCATTTAGCCTTTTGAGCTTCATCAAGCTTTAAAATCTCAAGTTTTTTAGTTTCGCTTGCGTATTTTTCAAGCATCTCAACTATGTGCGCATCTTCTTTGGCGGTTTCTTCGCGCTCATAGGCAGTAGCCTCTGTCATTGCCTGATTTACGTGTTTTTTCATATCTTCAGGCAGGCTCTTCCAGAATTTCTCGCTGATTACTACTAGATATCCCAAGTATCCGTGAGATGAAAGAGTAAGCGAGCTTTGAACCTCATGGAATTTTGAGTTATAGAAGTTTGAAAGCGGGTTTTCTGTTGCATCTACAACTCTTTGTTGAAGGGCTGAATAAACTTCTGAAAACGGCAATACTTGCGGATTACCGCCAACTACTTTAAACTGCTCTTCAAGTACTTTTGAGCTTTGGATTCTGAATTTTTGTCCGCTTGCGTCTGCCGGCTCAACGATAGCTTTTTTGCTTGAGCTAAAATGCTTAAATCCCGCATCCCAGTAATCAAGCGCTACGAAGCCTTTTTTTGTAACTAGATCTTTTAAGGCTTTGCCGACTTCACCGTCTTGAACTTTGTGAAGGTGTACTTCGTCTTTGAATATAAACGGTAGGTCAAACAGCTGAAACTGCGGAACTATAGGCGTAAATTTAGAAAAGCTTGGGGCCGCCATTTGAACGTTGCCTAGTTTAAGTGCGCCAAATACACGGTCATCATCGATTAGCTGAGCCGAAGGGAAAACTTGAACTTTGATAGCTCCCTTGCTAAGCTCTTCAACGCGTTTAGCAAAGAAGTCCGCCGCCTTACCTTTTGGGGTGGTAGGGGCTACAACGTGAGCAAATTTTATAGTATAAACTTTTTGAGCTGCAAAAGCGCTGCCCGCAAGCGCACAAGTCAAGAAAAGTGCGGAGAGAAGTTTAAGTTTCATTTTAAATCCTTAGTGTAAAATTTGATTCACTACAAATTATTTATAGCTAAGTGAGATTATAAAATACAAAAATTACATTTTGGCAATTTTGTTTCGATAATTCCCAAAAATTTATTTTAATATGAGTAAAAATGTAACAAAAATCTTTTATAGAACGATTACAAGCTTTAAATTTAATATTTAAAATTTATTAAAATTTTAGAAAAGTGTTACAAAAATACACTAAAAACGAAACTTAGAAAATAATACTAATTTTATCCTATTAACAATTTAATTACTTTTTTATCTTATAATTCGTTCAAATTTCATTATAAAAAAGGAGATAGACCATGTTTAATCTTAGAAAATTACCATTTGATCCCGCATCAAACGCAATCGTTAGCAGCGACACCTGTAGCTACCACTACGGCAAGCACCACCAAGCTTACGTTACAAATTTAAATAACCTTGTAAAAGGCACCGAATTTGAAAAAGCCGGGCTTTATGATATCTTGATGAAAAGCTCGGGTGGTATCTTTAACAACGCCGCGCAGGTTTATAATCACGACTTTTATTGGGATTGTATTGCGCGCAAAAGCGAAATGAGCGCAGAGCTTAAAGCTCGCCTTGAAAAAGACATCCCAAATTTCAAAGAGGAGTTTTTAAAAGCCGCTACGACGCTATTTGGTTCAGGCTGGGCGTGGTTGGTTTATAATCCAAACTCAGACAAGCTTGAGATAGTTCAGACTTCAAACGCTGCAACACCTTCTACGACAGGTCTTGTGCCGCTTCTTGTTGTGGACGTTTGGGAGCATGCTTACTATATCGATCACAAAAACGCTCGCCCTGCGTATTTGGAGAGATTTTATGAAAATATCAACTGGGATTTCGTCTCCGTAGCTTACGAGTGGGCTCTTAAAGAGGGTCTTGGCTCCGTTAAATTTTATATTAACGACATCCATCCTGCAACTTGCGGAAGCGGTTGCGGCTGCAGATAATTATTCAAAAGCCCTAAAAAGGGCTTTTGACTACTTTTAAATTTTTCTATTTTCAAAATCCGTTTTTAAAACTTCGCTATTATTTGCTTTGAAATTCACACAAGGCTATAAATTTGCTTAAAGATATAAAAGATAGATTAAATTCCGTTAAAGACTCCTCTTTTGTCGCTCTTCTTAGCTATGATACTCCTGAATTTGATATAGTTTGCTCGCCTGAGGAATTGCATAAATTCGGTATCAAATTTAAACTAAATGCCAAAAATGATAATAAAATCAAATACGAACTGCAAAAATTTCCGATAGAATTTGGCGAGTATAAAGCTAGATTTGACAAAGTATCGTCTTATCTTAAAAGCGGCGAGATCAGTCTTTTGAATTTGTGTTTTAGGACTAAGATAAAGACAAATTTAAACATGGATGAAATTTACGCTCACGCAAACGCAAAAGCGCTCATTTACAAAAAAGATGACTTCATATGTTTTACGCCCGAGCCCTTTATAAGGATTGAAAACGGGCGTATCGACACCTATCCGATGAAAGGAACTATCGATGCTAGTTTGCCAAACGCAAGAGAAATTTTGCTAAATGACGAAAAAGAAATTCGCGAACAAAGAGCGATGGTAAAGCTTATGCAAGATGAGCTTTCAGGTATCTGCGATGAGGTTAGGCTTGAGAAATTTCGCTTTATCGAGCAGGTTGGATCGCTTTATCAGACAAGTTCGCATATCAGTGGTAAACTGCACGAAAATTTGGGCTTTGGAGATGTATTTGAAGCACTTTTGCCGGCCGGTTCTATCGCCGGAGCTCCAAAGCAAAAAGCGCTTGATGTGATCAAAGAGTGCGAGCTAAACCCGCGCGGATTTTATACGGGAATTTTTATCTATTTTGACGGGCGAGTTTTGCAAAGCTTTGTGCTTATAAGATTTGTAAAATGCGAAAATGACGAGCTTTATTTTTATAGCGGTGGCGGAATTACGGCTCAAAGCGAAGCTAAAAAGGAGTATGATGAACTCTTGGCAAAAGCCAATTTTCCTATTTGAAACGATTAAAATTTTAGGCTTCGTGCCGCAGAATTTAAAATTTCACGAGCGCCGCATTAGTGATTCACTTGAGGGCGCAAAAGCAAAATTTGATCTAAATAAGCTTTTAAATTCGCCGTTTGACGGAGTCGTTAGAGCAAAAGTGATTTATGATACAAGCGGAAATCTTGTCGATACGCAGTATTTTCCTTATGAAATGCGCGAATTTAGAGAATTTAAACTTGTTGATATTAAATTTGGCTATTCTAAAAAATTTCTTGATCGAAGCGATATCGATACTGCAAAGGGCAAATTTGAAGAGATTATCATGATAAAAAACAACTTCGCAAACGATACAAGTATCGCAAATTTAGCGATTTTTGAAGATGGCTGGATAACGCCTAAAGCCCCGCTTTTAAAAGGAACCACGAGAGCAAGATTGCTTGAAGAAGGCTTTTTAAAAGAAGATGATATAAGCGTGCAAAGGCTTTTAAATGCTAAAAAATTTGCCGTGATGAACGCTATGATAGGGTTTTGCGAGGTTGAAGAGTTTAAATTTATACTTTGATAAAATTTGAGCGTTTTGGTGCACTTTTGCCGTTAAATTTTAATAGCAAATAAATTTAATTAATTCTCAATCAAATTAAACAAAAGACACATCTATAAAAACTTAAAATAATATAAATTTACTTTTTTATGCTAACCTTGTACAATATTTTTAAAAAGGACAAGAAATGAAAAAAATTCTAATTTCATCTTTGACTGCTGTTGCTCTTTTGAGCGGTTGTGCTTATATGACGTCAAAACAAGAGGCTCCTGCCGCGAAAGTTATAGAAATCAAAACTATCGATTTTCAAGGCGTAAAAGATAAGAAATACAAAGCCACTTTGATATCTGCTGATGATTTTGAAACAGCTGTTTTAACAGATACTAAAGGCAATAAATTTAAGCTAAAAGCTGCACCTGCAGGAAGCGGAACAAGACTAATAAGCGATGATGGAGTAGAGATACACTTCAAAAAAGGCGAGGCTGTAATGGTTCCGGCAAAAGGTCAAAAAGAGGTATTTTTAAAATATAACGAAGAGTAAATTGATGGGGTCATAAGACCCCATCTTCTTTTAAATTTTACTTTTAACCCCTAAACTTCAAACCAAAAACATTACTTTTGCAAAAAGCACTATAAAAAATCCAAGCACAAAAGCGATCTTGTGCAAATTCTCTTTCATAAATTTAAACGGCTCCAGCCCCATGGCTTTCATCGATAAATTTATTATCACGCCAAATCCTATGATAAAAGCTAAAATGACCTTTATCATGAAAATTTGCTGAAGTGGAGTTTGAAAATACCCGCCGGCTTTACTTCCGACCCAAGTACTCATCATAGCGCCTCCTGTGATAAACAGACCGAGTAGGCAAAACGGCATGATTTTGATCGCTTTTGAGCCTATTGCTTGCTTGGTTTGCTTAAAATTTTCACCGAGTTTTGATTTAAGAGAGTTAAATATCACGACATCAAAAAAGATGTAGCCTAAGAATATGATTGCAAAAAATAGATGTAAAATTTGCATATAAGGGTAGATTGTAGCCATTAAGTATCCTTTGAAATTTTTCTTAATTTTAGATAAAAATTGTCTGATTTGTAATGATATATATCAATGAAAATGCCGCGATAAATTAAATCCTCGACTGTAAATTTTGATCAAAAGACTTTGCGAGAGTGAAAATAGCTTGATTTGGAATTTGAAACTGGACTACAGGCGATTTAGGAGCTAAATTTAAGAAAATTTGCTAAATATATTTAAAAATAAATATTAATATTTATTTTTAAGATTAAATAGGAGCATAATTATCAAATTTTGCTATAAATAAGTGATAATTTAATAAAAATTTAAAACTTAAAAAATTGTTATTTTTTGTATTATTAATGATAATCTATTATCAAAAATAAAATAAATTTCATCTCCAATATTAAAGTTTAAGCCAGATTTTCTTATACTTTCAATTTAATTAAATTCTAGCATACAAATTCGGTGTAAAAAGGGTGATTATGAAGCAAATTCTAAAGCGCGACGGCACAAGGCAAGAGTACCTTCCTTATAAAATTCAAGATGCGATCAAAAAGGCTTTTGAGAGCGAAAGTAAGGAGTATGACGATAAAATTTTCGCCTATGTGATGCAAGATGTCGCGCAAAAGGATTTGATCACCGTTGAAGATGTGCAAGACTACATCGAAAAAGCCCTTTTTGAAGCAGGACACTTTGACGTGATGAAGAGCTTCATGCTTTATCGCCATACGCATAAAATGCAGCGCGAGCAGATTTTAGGACTTAACGAAGACACCACTTACATAAATTCAACCCAAACGATAAATGAGTATATAAACGGCACGGATTGGCGAATTTCGGCTAATTCAAACACAAGTTATTCAAACGCAGGACTTATAAACAACACCGCCGGCAAGGTCATCGCAAACTACTGGCTTGACGCGATTTACTCAAAAGAAGAGGGTATAGCACATAGAAACGGCGATTATCACATCCACGACCTAGACTGCCTTACGGGGTATTGTGCCGGCTGGTCGCTTAGAGCGCTACTAAACGAAGGCTTCAACGGAGTTCGCGGTAGAGTTGAAAGTAGGGCTCCGAAGCACTTTCGTGAAGCTCTTAGCCAGATGGCAAATTTCTTAGGAATTTTACAAAGCGAATGGGCGGGAGCGCAAGCGTTTAGCAGTTTTGACACCTATCTTGCACCTTATGTTTTTAAAGATAAATTAACCGATACGGAGATAAAAAAGGCGATTACAAGCTTTATTTTTAATCTAAACGTTCCTGCCAGATGGGGTCAGAGTCCATTTACTAACGTAACTATAGATATCACTTGTCCAAGCGATCTAAAGGATCAAATTCCAACTTCAACCGACATACATCTATTTTCAAATTTGGATGATGAAGAGCTTAACAAGCTTGCAAAAGAGCGTGGGTTTAATAAACTTACTGATATGACTTACGGGGCGTTTGAGCCTGAAATGGCGCGTATCGATAAGGCGTTTTATGAAATTTTAACCACGGGCGACAAGTGCTCGCAGCCCTTTACCTTCCCGATCCCTACGGTAAATATCACGGAGGATTTTAACTGGGATAGCGAAGTGGCTCAAATTTTGTTTGAGAATACTGCGAAAATGGGCTCAAGCTACTTTCAAAATTTCATCGGTTCTCAGTATAAAACCGATGAAAACGGCAACCGAGTTCCAAACGAAAGCGCTTATAAACCAGGACACGTTCGCTCGATGTGCTGCCGCTTGCAGCTTGACTTAAGAGAGCTTTTAAAGCGTGGTGGAGGGCTATTTGGAAGTGCCGAGATGACGGGCTCAATAGGCGTAGTTACTATAAATTTAGCGCGCCTTGGGTATCTTTATAAAGGCGATAAAAAGGGGCTTTATACAAGGCTTGAGTATCTGCTGAATTTAGCCAAATCAACCCTTGAAAAGAAGCGCAAATTTATCCAAGAGATGTATGATCGCGGACTTTATCCGTATACGGCTCGCTATTTAAAGCACTTTAACAACCACTTTAGCACTATCGGTATTAACGGAATGAACGAGCTTTTAAGAAATTTTACAAACGACAAAGAGAACATCTCTACGGAATTTGGGCGCGAATTTGCCCTTGAGATGGTTGAGTATCTGCGCTCTAAAATTAGACAGTTTCAAGAGAGCACGGGAAATCTTTACAACCTTGAAGCAACGCCTGCGGAAGGCACCACATATCGCTTCGCCAAAGAAGACAAGAAGCGCTATCCTGATATCTTGCAAGCGGGCATGGATGAAAATATCTACTATACCAACTCAACTCAGCTTCCTGCAAATTTCACAGATGATGCTTTCGAGGCGCTTGATCTGCAAGATGAGCTTCAAAGCGCTTACACGGGCGGAACGGTCTTTCACCTTTATATGAAGGAGTGCATCAGCTCGCCTGAAGCGTGCAAGGATCTGGTGCGCGGCATCGTAAATAACTATCGCTTGCCGTATATCACGATCACGCCTGTCTTTAGCGTCTGCTCAAAGCACGGATATATCGCGGGCGAGCATGAATATTGTCCGATTTGTGACGAGGAGCTTATGAGGCAACTTCAAAAAGCTTAAATTTCTAAAATTTGTGCTTTTGTCTATGCTAAATTTGAGCCTTTCAAGCGAACCAAAATTGCTTTTATAAGTGATATTTAACGATAAAATAAAATTTTAAGAATTATCTGGCACAATTCGTCTAAATTTTCATGGAGTAGGTCGTGTCAAATCACTATGATGTTTTGGTTGTGGGCGGAGGAATTTCAGGGACGGCTCTGTTTTACGAGCTTGCGCGTTATACGGATATAGAGCGTATGGCGCTTTTAGAGAAGTATCCCGCTTGTGCGACTCTAAACTCAAAGGGCACGAGCAACTCGCAGACTATTCACTGCGGCGACATAGAGACTAATTATACTTTCCAAAAAGCAAAAACCGTCAAAAAATCAGCCGATATGATCGTAAGATACGGCCTTATGCACGGCTATGAAAACAAATTTATGTTTGCTCATCAAAAAATGGTTATCGCAGTGGGCGAGATGGAATGTGAAGCGATAAAAGACAGGTTTGATAAATTTAAAGAGCTTTATACTTCGCTTGAAATTTTCGATAAAGAAATTCTAAAGAAAATCGAGCCTTCGGTAGTGCAAGGCATGGACGGAGATGACCGAAAAGAGCGGATCTTAGCCATGGGAGTAACCGGCGGCGAGTATACGACTGTTGATTTTGAACAGATGTCAAATAGCCTTATAAAGCACGCAAAAGAGGAAAACAAGACCACTGATGTGTTTTTTGACGCTTGGGTGAGCAGTATCAAAAAGCAAGGCGATAGGTATCTCGTTCAAACTCGCGACGGACGCAAATTTAGTGCAAATTACGTGGTTGTAAATGCCGGTGCGCATTCGCTTTATCTTGCTCACATGATGGGACTTGGGCTTGAATTTAGCTGTTTGCCTATCGCGGGAAGCTTTTACATGAGCAAAAAGCGGCTGTTAAGAGGCAAGGTGTATACCGTGCAAAATCCAAAACTCCCATTTGCCGCTATCCACGGCGACCCTGATATCCTAGCCGATGGGCTTACGAGATTTGGTCCTACGGCTCTTGTGCTGCCTAAACTTGAGCGCTACCGAGGAAATTCGACGGTTGTTGATTTTGTAAGGAGCTTGCGACTTGACTCAAGTGTGATGAGTGTGCTTACGGGGCTTTTTAAAGATGGCGATATAAGAGAGTATGTGATGAGAAATTTCGCCTATGAAGTGCCTATGATAAATAAAATTTTATTTGTAAAAGCGGCAAGAAAGATCGTGCCTTCGCTTAAAAGCGATGATGTTTATTATGCTAAAAATTTTGGCGGAGTTCGCCCGCAGGTGATCGATAAAAAGAGCAAAGAGCTGATGCTTGGGGAGGCTAGCATAAACACAGGCGATGGGATTATCTTTAATATGACGCCAAGCCCGGGAGCTACAAGCTGTCTAGCAAATGCTTGCAGAGACGCTAAAAGAGTGTGCGAATTTTTAGGCAATAAATTTGACGAGGATAGATTTAACTTTGAGCTTGTAGGCTAAATTTGAAGCGAATTTAGACTGCCGGCGGATAGATGTTTAGCTTGTTTTTATCAAATTCGCAAAAGTGTCCGAGTATAAAAATTTCAAAACGACTCTTTAAAAAATCCTTTTGAGGCTTATGTTTAAGCGCAGGATAGAGTAGATAGTTTGCCAGTAGTAAATCTCCGGTAATCGATCTATAAGCCTCTTTTAAAACCCAAGCTTTTTCTTCGGCAAATTCCGCTTCGTTTAGCCATTTAGTTATGGCTTTGTATATCAGCTCTTCTAAAACAGGCTCAAAAACCGCCTCTCTTTGCTCTTGAATTTCGATTTTACGGACATTTTTAAGCGCTTTAAGAAGCTTTTTATCTCGCATAAAATCGGCAAATTCTTTAATGTCTTCTATATGAGCCTTGCCAAGCGCCGTAAGTCTTGCTTTGTCGCTTGAAGGAGGAGGTGAAAATATCGGGCTAAATCCCGCCTTGATCCAATCATTTGCTTTTGCTTTATTTGCTTCATAAAGCGGCATAATCCTATCTTGTAGCTCCTTGCCGCAATTTAACGGCTCAAATACTTTATGTACGCCATCTCCGCATGGTAAAAATTCCTCAAAAAGCCCGTAAAAGGAAGCGCTTAGATCTCTTAAATCGCCCGAGTAGATGTTGATTTGTATTAAATTTGCCAAATACTTTGCGTAATCAAGCTTGGTCATCTTATCCTCTATTGTCGGCTAAATTTCAAAAAATCATATCTTTGTAAATAAAAGTGCACCAAATTTAGCGCTCTTAAAACGAGTAAATATGTAAAACAATCCCATAAAATAGTAAAAAGAATTTTAATCAAATTTACCTAGAGCAAGCGGTACACATAAACCCGCTTGCAAATTTTAATTAGCCTTTTGCGCCGCCAGATACAGAGGCTCTACTTTTTTAGCTATCTCTTTTAGGTCTTTTATGCGGCTTGCGTTTGAAGGGTGAGTGCTTAGGATTTCAGGTACCGAGTCTCCTGATTTTTTAGACATCTTTTCCCATACCGTTACCGCTTCATGCGGATCATATCCCGCTCTTGCCATTAGCTCCGTACCGATGTGATCGGCTTCGGTTTCATGACTTCGTGAAAAAGGCAGGCTTATGGTGTATTGGGTAGCTAAATTTATAAGCCCCGTTGCCGTATCGCCAAGCCCTGCTGCGGTTGAAACAGCAAAAATTCCTATATTTTTGAGCTGATCCGTGCTTGCTTGCTCGCGACTATGCTCTCTTAGTGCGTGAGCTATCTCGTGACCCATCACTGCTGCTATCTGTGCGTCTGTTAAGGATAAATTTTTGATAAGTCCGCTATAAACGGCGATCTTACCTCCTGGCATACACCATGCGTTTAGCGTGTTTGAATTGATAACATTTACTTGCCAGTCCCATTTAAGCGCATCTTCACGAAAAGCTCCCACTTGTGCTATCAGGCGCTTACCGATAGCTTGAACGCGTTTAGTAAGCACGGGATCTATATTTAGCGCTTTTTCTTGTCTTGCGGACTGAAGCGTTTTGGCATAGGCTAAATTTGCACTTTGATTCATCGTCTCAGAGCTTATCAAAAACAGCTGCCTTCTATCGGCTCCAACCGCACCGGCACCTGTTGAGCTTACGAAGCAGCCCGCTAAAAATATCATAGTAAAGACAAGAGGAAGTATAAATCTTTTCATCTTTTCATCCTTAAATTTAAGTTATGAAATTTCAAAAATTATACTAAATTTTCTTAAATTTCTACTCCCAGCCGACTTTTTTATAGTTGATATTTTGCTCAAATTCTTTTAGACGTTTGTGAATCGAGCGAAGCTCCGTTATAGTCTTCCAGTTGCTGATGAAAACACCAAAGCTTGATCTAACTTGCGCAAATGCGTTATTTACCTGAACTAAAACTCCAAGCGTGATAAGCCCTGTAAATAGCCCTCCGCCCATTATGAGATATGGAACTATGGTTAAAATTTGATAGTAAGAGTAAAGCCAAGTATTAAAGTATCCGTAGTGTAAAAACAGTCTTGAGTAGTTAAATTTAAGCCCTGTAAATAGCTCAACTATCGTAGCGGGATGAGCGTAATTTACTTTGTTATCCTCCGCTAAAACAAGCTCTTTTCTAAATGCGGCTTCGACTTTTTGGTTGTTGTATTCAAGCCCCGGAAGTTTGATACCTACAATCCAAGAGATGATAAGTCCGCCCACGCTGATAAGCAAAGCTATCCACACAAGAGAGCCGGGGATGTCTTTGATGTAGGGTAAATTTACTTTGCTACTAAGTCCCCAAAGTATCGGGATAAAGGCGATTAGAGTCATTATGGAGTCCAAGATATCAACTCCAAGATCCTCCATGATCTTTGCAAATCTATAGGTATCTTCTTGCATACGCTGCGAGCTTCCTTCTACGTCTTTTTCGACCTTTCTCCAGTAGTTAAGATAGCTAAAAGTCATCGCCTCGCGCCAGCGAAATATCCAGTGGCTTGAAAAAAACGATATAAAAACCCGAAGCAATACATAAGGCATAGCCAGATATAAAAACAGCTTTATGCCGTCCCAAAATTCCTGCACATCGCGCTCTTTTGCATTTTGCAAGATGTCGTAAAAGTTTTTATACCAGTCGTTAAACTGTATGTTTAAGTAGGTTTGAATGATAAGAGATAGCGATATCAAAGTTACGCCGCCGTAAGCCCAAGCAGCCCATTTTTTGCTTTTAAAAAAAGATGAAAACACGATCTTGTCCCGATGTTGATATAGAATTTCAAAAGTGAAAGTATAGCAAAAAAGTTATGAGTTTAAATTTTAATATTAATCTTAAATTTATAACTTTTTCATAAAATTGCGCTATTTTTTAAGAAAGGATCGGGATGAAAAAGAGTAAAAATTTATTTTTGAGTTTGGCTGCGGTTTGCGCCTTTGCTTCAAGCTCCTTTGCGGGCGGCATGATAGAGGTGTATAAGTCGCCAAGTTGCGGCTGTTGCGGGCTTTGGGCCGATATAATGAAGCAAAACGGCTTTGAGATAAAAGAGCATATGACCGAAGCTATCATCGAGCTAAAGGCTAAAAATAGCGTTCCGCTTGAGCTTTCAAGCTGTCATACGGGAGTGATAGACGGATATGTCGTAGAAGGACACGTGCCTGCTGAAGATATAAAAGAGCTTTTGGCTAAAAAGCCTGCCGATGTTGTGGGAATTTCGGTTCCGGGTATGCCTCTTGGAAGCCCCGGGATGGAGCAAGGCGGCATAGTTGAGGACTATGACGTGATAGCTTTTAAAAAAGACGGCAGCTACGAAATTTTCTCAAGATATAAAAACGGCAAAAGGTTTAAATAGTCCTTCTTAAAAATTCGGCTCAAATTTAGAGCCGAATTTCTGCTTTTAAATTTCTATTCATTTATAAATTCCATTTAAATTTAATCGATTGCTTGGTGTGAAGTCAAAATTTAGCTTAAATTTACTACCATTTTAAAAGCTAAATTTAAGGAGGTTAATTTGTTTAGAATTGTCTTTGTTTTAGCCGTTGTTTTTGCTCTTGTGTGGGTTTATATGGGTGCTGATAATAAAACCGTTGCCGATTATAAAAACATGAGCAAAGAGCAGCTTGAAGCTCTTTGTCTTGATAAGCGCGATAAGACCGCGTGTCAAAAGATCGCTATTGATTTTATAAATGTCTCCAAATCAAACGGCGGAGAGCCTAAATTCTAGTTTTAATTTAGTTCTCATAAAGACGGAATTTGTCTTTTGATATAGGGTTAAAACACGAATTTTCGCTTGATTGAGATTTATTTGCTTTTTTGATATAATGCTGATTTATCTTAATTTCTAAGGATTTTAATTGCACCCCAGTAGCGATTCATATTTTATGATTTTACTCGCAGTTTTCTTTGTGCTTCTTAATGCTTTCTTTGTTTTATCAGAATTTGCCATCGTAAAGGTTCGCAAGAGCCGCCTAGAAGAGCTTATCAAAGATAAAGTTCCAAACGCAAAACTCGCTTACGAAATGTCAAACAAACTTGATACATATCTAAGCGCGACTCAGCTTGGTATCACGCTTAGCTCGCTTGCGCTCGGTTGGATAGGTGAGCCTGCTATCGCCAGACTTATAGAAAAACCTATTCAAACATATTTTGACGTAAGCGACTTGGTGGTTCATACCGTTGCGTTTGCTATCGCATTTACTATTATTACGCTCTTTCACGTTGTGCTTGGCGAGCTTGTACCAAAGTCCATCGCAATCGCAAAAGCGGAGAAATCAACCCTTCTTGTTGCAAAGCCGCTTCATCTGTTTTGGGTTGTGTTTTCGCCTCTTATTAAGACTTTTGACTATCTTGCGTGGATATCTTTAAAAATGCTTGGCATAAAACCTGCCAAAGAGAGCGAGCTGGCGCACTCCGAAGAGGAGATAAAGATAATCGTAGGAGAGAGTTTAAAAGGTGGGGTGCTGGATAGCTTTGAGACCGAGATCATCAAAAATGCGGTCGATTTTAGCGATACGGTGGCTAAAGAGATAATGACGCCTCGCCGCGATATGGTCTGTATAAATAAGCAAAAAAGCTACGAAGAGAATTTAAAAGTCGTGTTTGACTCGAAATTTACTCGCTATCCTTATATAGACGGAAGCAAGGACGTAATCCTTGGAATGATACATATCCGCGATATCCTGCAGATTGATCTTGTAGATAAGAAGCGAGATTTTGACGGTATAGTGCGCGAATTTGTAATCGTGCCTGAAAATTTATCTATCTCAAAAATTCTCGTTATGATGAATAAGCAACAAATTTCAGCAGCCTTGGTTGTCGATGAATACGGCGGTACGGCGGGACTTCTTACTATGGAAGATATTATGGAGGAAATTTTAGGCGACATCAACGACGAGCATGATGAAGCAAGACCTCTTTATAAAAAGATAAACGAAAATATCTACGAATTTAACGGCAGATTTGACATTGAAAGCGTTGAAGAGCTTATGGGTATAAGCTTTGATGACGAGACTGAAGAGCTTACGATAGGCGGATATGTGTTTAATCTCATCGGAAGACTACCTGTAGTGGGTGACAGAGCGGAGGATGATAACTGCCACTATGAAGTGCGTAAAATGGACGGCACAAGCATATTAAGCGTGAAAGTCCGTAAGAAAATCGAAGAAGAAGATGATGATTAACAGCTTCAATTTATAGTTTTATATCGCATTTCAAGCGGCTAAATTTGACCACCTAAAAGCCGCTTTAAAGCCTTAATTTTATTTAAGGAGCCAAAATGAGTGTTGTTTTTAAAATTAAAAACAAGAAGAAATTTTTCGGCTACGAAAGTGTTTTAAACGTTGCTCAGGCACTTGAAATTTTGCCCGGTTTAGAGCAGTTTAACTTCGATGAAAACGATCCGGAATTTAACAAGCAAAAATTTTATTCGTTTAAAATACCTAAAGACGGGTATCTGTTTTTGGGTATAAGAGGCGTGAGCGGACGCGGATTTGAGCTTAGGTATGACGCTGGAAGTAAGAGTTATGAGATCCGTATCTTAACTCCGAGCACAAAGAGCGATTGGGAAACGGGACTTGAGTATATCTCAAATTTAGCCTCAAGGCTTTGCTCAAGCATTACAGCCGATATCAATGAAGAAATTTACGACTCTCAAAGCGTGCTTAAATTCGATTATCAAAAAGACATTTTATTTGGCTTAAAAGGCATACAAAGCGAGCTTGCAAACAGCGACGAAGAGAGTATAAATGAGGGCTTAATAAGGGCTTTTGCAATCAATTCAAAAATGATAGATGAGATATTATCCTCTAGCGATCCCGTAGCTAAATTTAGCAAGCTTATGGTTGAAAGTCAGCGCTAAAGCTTTAAAATCATGCATAAATTTGCAAAAAATATCAAAATTTAGGAGTTAAAGTGAGCTTCTTTAAGAAAATTTTCGGCAAGCAAAGACAAGAGGACACAGGCGAAAAGATGCCGATTTATTATGTAGATAGTGAGCAAGATGCTATGAGTAGGGCTTATCAGGCGGCTCGCGATACATTTGGATATTTTTGGCGTGAGTTATACTGGGATCGCCGAAGGATAGTTCCGGGCGTTAGCGTAGCATGCGTTAAAGTATTATTTAAAGATGAGACTAACGGCGAAGAGATCGGCGAGCATATGTGGATCAACGATATAGAATTTGACGGTGAAAACGTGAGCGGAATTTTGGTAAATGAGCCAAATGACGTTAAAAACATAAAAAACGGCGACTTTGTGAAAGTGCCGCTAAGCGAGGTTAGCGACTGGTTGTTTGTGATTGACAACAAAAGCTACGGAGGCTTTAGCGTGCATGCTTTGCGTGCGAATATGAGCGATAAGGAACGCGCCGAGCATGACTTGGCTTGGGGGTTTGAATTTGGTGATTTTAACGATATTTTAGTCGCTTATGAGCAAAAAGAGTATCCTGAAAATTTGATCGAGCACCCGATGTGTAAAAACGTGATAGATCAAGTTAGAGAGTATATAACAAACAACCCAAATATACTAAGCGATGTGGATGAGCTTGGATATACTCAGCTTCATCATGAGGCTATAGCCGGGAATTTGGGTGTTGTTGAGATTTTGCTTGAAAACGGCGCGGATAAAAATGCGAAGACAAATAGCGGTAAAACCGCGCTTGATTTTGCTAAGGCGTTAAAATGGGAGCATATAGCAAGAGTTTTATAAATTTACTGCCGAGCTTGAATCTCGCTTTTTGAGCTACTTAAAAGTAAGTTGTCCGATAAGAGATATTATCGGACGATGAGTTATTTTTGCATATTTTTGATGTAGGTGTAGTCTGAAATTTCAGTCCATTTTCTACTAATCTTCATAAAATTTCTTCTTGATTCCAAAATCTCCTTAAACAGCGGATCTTTGGCCGAAAGCTCGTCTAAAATTTCATCCGTAGCCTTTTTAAGAGCGGCTATTATCTCAGGCGAAAAAGATGAAATTTTCACATCCGGATGCTCTTTTAGGATTTTTTGAAGGGCTAGGGAATTTTCATAATACGCAGCCTCCAAGACGTATGCCGCAACCGCTTTGGTGGCTGTTTCAACTATGCTTTGAAGATCTTTTGGCAGCTTCTCCCATAACTTTTTGTTGATGTAAAATTCATTTTCGCTAGCGGGCTCTTGCCATCCCGTGTAATAAAATTTAGCAATCTTTTCAAAGCCCAAATTTATATCTACGGCAGGACTTACCCACTCGACCGCATCTATGGTATTCATCTCAAGAGCCATATAAAGCTCTCCTATGGGAATTGTGTTTATGCTTACTCCAAGACGCGCCATTATCTCGCCGCCAAGCCCGGGAATTCGAACTTTCAGCCCTTTTAAATCGTCTATGCTTTTTATCTCTTTTTTAAACCAACCGCCCATTTGCATGCCGAAATTTCCGCCGTTAAAAGGGACGATATTGTGCTCGCCATATACTTTTTGAGCAAATTCCTTGCCTCCTGCATGGCTATACCAAGCGTGCTGCTCTAATGCGTTCATGTCAAAAGGAACGGTCGTAAATAGCATAAGCTTAGGATCTTTGCCTTTGTAAAAATATCCCGCAGTGTAGCCGATGTCGTATTGAGCGTTTTTAACCAGATCAAGTATGGAAAACTGCGCTTTGTGCTTGGACGGATAATCGATCCTTACTTCAATGCGACCGTTACTCATGGTTTCAACCATTTCTTTAAATTTCTTAGGAACTTCGCCTAAAACAGGAACGTTGCTCTCATAAGTCGTAGCAAATTTTAGCTTATAGGTCTTTTGGTCTCCGAGCAAAGAGCTAGCAAGTAGCGCCGTAAGCATAAAAGCGGCAAATTTCTTCATCATCTCTCCTTTAAGTTAGGGTTAAGTAGATTATACGAAATTTTATATTTCTTGCCGATTTTTATGAAAATTTATATATTTTAAAATATAAATTTGAGTAAATTTGTAATTTAGTAATATCCCAAGCACATAGCTTCGGTTAGCTTGATGCGCTTTTCAAGCGGTGCGGGAGAGAAGAAACTGCACTTTTCTATATAAATTCTATATCCGTAGTCAAGCCCCAGATCGTCGTAAAATTTCTTTAAATTTATGAATTTTATGCCGCAGATTTTTTTAAACTCAAAGAGCGAGTATAATTTGGAGTTGTTTTTTTTGACCAAATGCGAAGGCGCAAGCGTGGTAAGCGAGCAAAACGCGCTTGTTAAAACTAGCCCGCTTAAGTCCGTGCAGCTTGATAAAACGTGGCTAAATTTAGCAGGAATAGTCTTTTTGTGAATAAAAACGGTGCGAGAATTTTCAAATTTAGCTGAAACCACGCCTTTCCAAAAGAGGTATGCGTTTGAAGAGACCCCCGCCTTTAGAGCAAATTCCGCACCCAAAACGTAATCGTCTAAAAATTCATTTGGCGCCAGAGTTACTTTCATCGTTTGTTCTTATGAGGGATTTTGTAGCTTTAGCGGCTATGGGAGCTATGAATAAAACGCAAGGGTAAGCCACTACAAAAGCTTTCATCCAGCCTTCAAGCCAGATGAGAAAAAAGTTGTCTATAAGCCCTAAATTTATATATGTAAGCACGCCAGACATGATAAATGACATAGTAAAAGACATAAAAAATGCAAATATAAATCTATAATATTTCTGTGAAAACATATCTATCCTTATAATTAATGCGCGATTATATCAAATTTGGGCTTGTTTGTTTGGAAAGATGACTCAAAATAGTTATAATGCGGTGTAAATTTAGGAGAAATGGTGAGAGATTTTTTAGGCAAAAGCGTGCAAGCAAGCTATATAGGAGTCTTTGGAGCTCTTGGAGCTATAAAAGGAGAGATGAAATTTAGCGAAAATTCTATGAAATTTGCTCCTTTTAGCAAGAACTTGACCGAGCTTGACATAAGATATGCGGAAATATCAAATTTAAGCTCAAAACGAGGCTTTATAACAGGAAAGTTAAACTTAGCTATCGAGATGAAAAATTCTCAAAGATATAAATTTAGCTTTGCGGACGATGAGGCGGTTTTGTTTATAAAAAGCCGAGTTTAGGTTATTTGCGTGTCTTTTGCTAAGCTAGATAAAATATAAATTCTATAAATTTAGGAGAAATAATGAAAAAAATAATACATACGACAAACGCTCCTCAAGCGATAGGTCCTTATTCTAAAGCGGTTTTGGCAAATGGATTTTTATTTATCTCAGGACAGCTTGGCGTAAAGCCAAACGGCGAATTTGCAGGAGTCAGCGTTGAAGAGCAAGCCGAGCAATCCATGAAAAATTTAGAAGCGATACTTCTTGAAGCGGGAATAAAATTCGAAAATATCGTAAAAACTACGATATTTTTAGCCGATATGGATGATTTTGTAAAAGTAAATGAAATTTACAAGCGATATTTTAGCGGAAATTTTCCTGCAAGAAGCACTGTTGCGGTAAATACGCTTCCAAAAAATGCTTTAGTTGAAATAGAAGCGATAGCTGTAAAAGAGTAAAATTGTTCTTTATGTTTGGAAGTAAAATTTCTAAATTTTTAAAATTTTACTTCCAAAACCCCATT
>NZ_LIWQ01000020.1:0-20474 GCF_012978795.1 Campylobacter sp. RM16188
CGCCTTCTATCGCAAGATTTTTAGCTATGATTATCACTCCCTCACACCCCAAGGCGTGAGCGGTTCTGATGATAGCGCCTATGTTTCCTATATCACTAAGTCCGTATAGAACGGTTATAAAATTTCTCTTTTTCAGCTCGTCAAATTGCTTAAATTTAAATTCTTCAACTTCGGCTAAAAATCCTTGATGGTTACCTCCGCGTGCAAGAGCTTGGGCTTTTTGGTTATCCACTCGCTTGATAGGCGCTCCTACCGAGGCGATTTGCGAAAAGGTAGCCTTATCGCACTCTTTTGCAAGGTAGATAGTTTTGACGCTTTTTTTGTAGCGCTTTATTATGTGTAAAAATAGCTGTTTTCCATATATAATCATCGGCTCATAATAGCTAAAAATCAGTAAAATTTAGCTTATTTAGTCAAAATTTCATATATTTTTTTGACATTTTCGCCAGTGATTTTGGCGATTAGTTTTGCCTTGGTTTTTGGAGGTATATCAAGAGAGGCGATATCTTCTATGGTTATTTTTTCGTTGCTTTGATGTGGGCTTTTGTCAATGACTATAGACCACTCGCCTTTTAAATTGGAGCTTTTAAGAATTTGGCTTAACTCTTTTGCGGTTGCGCCAAATTTGGTTTCAAATTTTTTAGTCGCTTCTTTGATCGCAAAAAGCTCTCTTTGCGGATCTAAATTTGCTATTTGCTCCACTAGGGCAAGCACTCTTTTGGGACTTTCGTATATGATGACCGGATAGGGCGAATTAAGCGCATTTTGTATCGCTACTGTGCGTTCTTTGCCTGTGTTTGGTAAAAAGCCTAAAAACGTAAATTCCTTATCGCAAAACCCGCTTGCCACGACCGCCAAAAGTAGAGCGCTTGAACCGCTTAATACTTCATACTCGATATTGTTTTTTATCGCAAATCTTATTAATTCAACTCCCGGATCGCTAATTGCTGGCATTCCAGCATCGCTTACATAAGCAACAGTTTTTTTGAAAATTTCTGTATCTAAATTTGCAAGAATTCGAGCTTCGTTATGAGAGTGAAGTGAGATAAATTTTTCTATCTTGATATCTGTATTAAAGCGAGAATTTAATAGATTTATGAGAGTTTTGGTAACTCTTGTGTCTTCACAAAACATCACTTCACATTCACGCAAAATATTTAATGCGTGAAGTGAAATGTCCTCTAAATTTCCTATTGGAGTAGGAATAAAATAGAGCAAAGTATTATTTCAGATTATATTTTTTCTTAAATTTATCAACTCTGCCTGCAGAATCGACTATCTTCTCGCTTCCTGTGAAGAATGGATGACACTCGTTGCAGATATCTACTCTGATTTCGTTTTTGTTTGATTTGGTCGTAAAAGTATTGCCGCAAGCGCAGGTTACTTTGCACTCAACAAATTCCGGATGAATCTCTTTTTTCATTTTTTATCCTTTTTATAGCCTATTTTATTATCTGTTTCGTTCATAGAGTAAGGCGTGATTATACAAAAAAACTTTTTAAAAATCAAATTTAGACTAAAACCTTTGCCGCAACGCTTAAAATCGCAGTTTGCGACCGAAGTATATTTTTAGAATTTAGACTGTATTTTTTACCTGTTTTTTCACGCTCGATTTGGCTAAATCCGCCTTCCGGACCAATGATTAAAAGCTCGGTTTGCTTATAATTTTCAAAATTTTCTCCGCCAAAATCAACTAGCGCAATATCCTTGTAAGAGTTTAAAACCTCATCTAAATTTTTATAAATTTCAATTTGCATAAGAGAATTTCGTCCGCATTGCTCGCAAGAGTTTATTAAAATTCTCTCAAGCCTATCTTTATCGATTTTAAAGTTTTTTTGAGAAAAATCGGAGTAGAAAAATATAAGCTTGCTAACTCCGATTTCATTTAAGCTAGGCAGAGTTTTTTCTATCACTTTAGTATCTATGATAGCCCAGCCAAGGTTGAAATTCAGCTCCTCGTCCTCTAGGCTATGCTTAAAAACCAGCGATAACTCGGCACTTTTTCTATCTAAATTTACAATTTCATATATATAATTTTGTCCGTCTTTTAAATTTCTAACGTCAATTCGCTCGCCAAGTTTTGCTCGCCTTGCTTTAAGATGTAAAAACTGCTCGTTTTGAAGGCAAATTTGCTCCTCTCCCGCCTGCCTTGAATAAAGAAATTTCATCTCACACCGCTTGCGATTAAAACCAAGGCAAGATCAAGTAAAATTTTAAATCTCATCTTTTTTCTAAAATCTATAAAATTTTTACTCCTCATGGCCACTTTTAATTTTTTAAACTCCATTGCGCCAAGTCCGATTAAAAGTACCCAAACGACTATCATCACTACCGCTCTGAAGCTTAAATGAAAGTAAAAAACACTCATCAATAAAAGACCCGTTAAAAGCATAGCCGCTAAAAAGCTATAGTAAGTCGGCAAGAAAAGTCGAATTCGCTTTGCATAAGATGGCGAATTTACGCCAAATTCTATAAGGCAAAAGTGTATAATTATGAGTGCTATTAATATAACGGCAATCGCCAAATGAAGGCTAAGCGCCATTTCGTAAAGCTCTTTTAAACTCTCATTAAATTCCATTATTTCCCTTCGACTACCGGTTCAGGCGGTAAATTTTCATCTATGGTTACGTTAGCATCAGGCGCAGCAATCGGCACATCGCTTGGAGGAGCTTCGTTTAGATCAAGTAAAATTTGCTTTTTTTCATCCTCGCAACCTGTGAAAAACAGTGCCGAAATCAAAGCCGAAATCCAAAAAATTCGCCTCATCATATCTCCTTTGGATTTATGATTTTTTGCCCGAGTTTTATCTTATCAAAGAGATCTTTATCATCCCATTCGCTTATGATTTCAGGCGAAAATATAATATCTTTTAAATTTATCTCGCCCATTTTGGCGTTATATGCGTCATCTTTAAAGCACTGCGCGTAGCCCGTGTCGGTTTCATGGACGATTACGCTGTGGATTTTTACTTCTCGCTCGCCGTTTTGCATAACGGTTGATTTTAAAAGTCTGTCGATTAGCACGAAAAATATCCTACAAAACTGCTCTGCTGAAGGATTTACGGGAATTTCTATCCAGCGTTTTGAATGCTTTTTCATATCGCTTAGATACTCTTTATCATCACCGCTAAAAAGCGTGGTTGTGTGATCAAAGCTGTCGATTAGACATTTGATATTTTGCTTCATCAAACCAAAGTCATAAACCATGCCCGCATTGTCTAAGAAATTTGATTCAAGTAGGATTTCAGCCCTATAAGAGTGCCCGTGAATGCTTGTTCTGCATCTTCTTGAGCTACAAAATCTCACAATGTGAGCGTTTTCAAATTTAAAAAGTTTTCTAATTATCATTTAAACTCCGTCCTTATCGCCCCAAAGTCTTATATGAACGCGATCCGTATAGTTAAAGCCAAATTTTATGCAAAATTCAGCTACGCTTTTAGCATTGTTTTCAAGGCTTATTTTATCATAACCTTGCGGCATGCAAAAAACGTCATTATCGCAAATTTCAAGGATTTCAAAAATTTCAGTCTTCGCTTGTGCGCTTTGAATCATCTCTTTATTTATCACAAATTTATAAAAGCTCTCTTTTGCATTTTCTTTTATAGCTTTTAAAGCCGCTTGATTTATGCGTTTGGCCTTGTTTTCACCGCTTGAGCTGAGCTTGACGCTTATGGCAAAAGTGCAGTTTTTATAAATCTGAAATTTACTAAAATCGATCTCAATCGTGCCGTTTGTCTCAAAATGCACCTTGTATTTTTCATCAAGCAAATTTCGCACCAAATTTATGAAATCTTCGTTTTTATGATGTAAAAGCGGCTCTCCGCCGGTTATGACGACGATAGGCTTTTGGTGTAAATTTTGATCGTATTTTTTAACGAGTGCTAAAATTTCTTGATAGGTTAAATTTTCGTATTTAAAGTGGCTTGTGTAAACAGCTCTAATAGTGTCGCAACCCGTTAGCTCTTCGCCGGTTTTTGGCGAAATTTTACTCACGCCAAAGCCTTTGCAGGTTAAGTTACATCCCGCAAATCGTAAAAATATGGCGAGCTTGCCGCTACTTTCGCCCTCGCCTTGTATACTTAAAAAGCTCTCGACCAAATTTAAACCCAAATTTTACCTTTCAAATTTGGCGAGATTATATCAAATTTCAGCCACCTGTTTGGTAAAAGGCTCTGCTTGAAGTTTCGTTTGCAACTCCCGCTTCCCATCTGTTTTTTTCGGGTTTGTTTTGAAGCACCTTGCGTAAAATTTCGCTTGCGCCCTTTACATCTCCCGCTTTTACGGCGTCTTTGATACTCATAGCATCTTCAAAATACAAGCACGGTATCAAAAACCCTTCAGCTGTTAAGCGAATTCTGTTGCAACTCTCGCAGAAGTCATGCTTATGCGGATCTATGATGCCGAATTTATATCCGTCCTCAAGCATATATATACTAGCAGGGCTTGTAGGTAGCTTGCCATCGCTTGTGATTTTATATTTTTGTCCGATAACGTCTAAAATTTCAGCCGCTTTCATGCCCTTAAGCTCGTCGTCTGCGTGCATGTTTTCCATATATTCGATAAAGCGAATTTGACAACCTCTGCTCTTTGCAAACTCAAGCAAGCTTACCAGTTCATCGTCATTTACGCCTTTTAGCGCGACTGTGTTTATCTTTACTTTAAGTCCTGCGTCAAGTGCGGCTTCAAAACCTGTCAAAACTTCGTGAAGCACGCTTTTTTGCGCGATAAATTTAGCTTTTTCGATTTTGAGGCTATCAAGTGACATGTTTAGTCTTTTAAGTCCCGCGTCTTTAAGCGATCTTGCGTAGTGCTTTAGCATGTAGCCGTTTGTAGTAAGGGCTAAGTCTATGTCGTTTTTATAATCGTGTATCATCCTTATAAAGCTGTCAAGATCTTTTCTTAAAAGCGGTTCACCGCCTGTTATTCGTATCTTTTTTACACCCTCGTCGATTGCGACTTTAACAAATAAAAACAGCTCCTCAAAGCTAAGCAAATTCTCTTTTGGTGTCCATTCAAAAGGGGTTTTTGGCATACAGTATTTGCATCTAAAGTTACAGCGTTGCGTTACTGAAATGCGCAGATAATCAACAACTCGTCCATGCCCGTCTATTAACATCTTTTACCCTTAAACCGCTCAAAAATTGAGCAAAATTTATGAGTATTATATGTGGCTTAGCTTTATTTTTTTTTAAATTTGACCTATTTTTGTGATGTTTATTTTTTATATTTTATATGTGTGATTAACATTTATTATATTAAATAAGTCTGTTTAATTTCAGCACTAGTTCGACTTTACCGACTCCAACTCGTAAACTTTTAGCTATGCTCTCTATGCTTTTGCCGGTGTTGTATAGATCAATGATACGCATCTCGTCGCTTTCCTCGCCAAAAGATGAAATTTTATTTATATCTTTTGTGCGCTCTTCAAGAGAATAAAGCCTATTTTGCTGCTCGACTTGAAAATTTCCTATTGACTCTTCGATACTTTGTAAAGTTTTAATGATAGGCGTTATTTTAGAGTTTATTACGTTGTTTAGTCTTTGTTCTAGCCTACCTTCTATCTCTTCTGCGTCAAGATCTGCGATGCCTGAGGTTTCTATATTTTTAAGCTGTTTTTTTATCAGGTGATTTTCTTGTATGATACTTTCGATTACCTTTTCATAGCGAGAGAATTTTTTTGAAGCCTCGGCGTCTTTTACGAATATAAGTATAAAAAGAATGAGTAAAACCAAGCCAAATCCGCCGTAAATTAAGATTTCATTATCCATTTGTTCCCTTTAATTCGCGTATCATCACGCGCTCTCTAGCGGTTACATAGCCGTTATAGTCGCTCTCGTCACTTTCGTGCATTCTGGTTATCCTTGCCGTTTTTTCATCAACCGCTTCAAAATATATCGCCACATCGCGTTTTGGAAATATAGGCATTGAAATTCTAGCGTAATAATTGCTATTTGGCTTAAATTTAGCCTCTTTTATCGCAAAATTTTCAAAGCCTATGCCCTCTATCACCGAGCTTTCATTAAGCTCAAGCTTTGAAATTTTTTCGTTTTTCAAATACGCATTTAGCTCGTCAAATTTGCGGTGAAGTTCGGTTATTAGCGTTAGCAATACTTGATCGCTCTCTTTGGTTTCGCCCCTTGCTTTAGCGCGCTTTAGCCACTGTCCTAGCGGATCGTCCTCGCTTCCGCTTAGCTTATCGAATTCAATCGCAAATTCATCTTTTCTATCTAAAATTTCTTCAAAAACGATATCTAAATTTGCAGGATAAAGCCTCATAAATCTATCCATATAAATATAAAAAACATAATTCCAAGATAGCCGTTTAGCGTGAAAAAGGCTCTATCTATCTTGCTAAAATCCTTGCGAACGATTTTGTGTTCGGCAAATAAAATCACTCCGCTTAATAAAACCCCAACAAATGCCCAAGCGCCCAAATTTGCAGCCCAAGCAAAGAGCAACCAAAACAAAACCGCATTTACATGAAAAAGTGCGGAGATAAACATCGTAGCTTTTTGCCCGTAAATCGAAGGTATGCTAAAAAGCCCCTTTTGCTTATCAAATTCCATATCCTGAAGCGAATAAAGCAGGTCAAATCCCGCCACCCAAAACATCACCCCAAGGCACAGCAGCACACTCCAAAGCGGTATGCTCGCACTTATCGCCACCGCTCCTGCGATCGGAGCTAAACCAAGCGATAAACCAAGCACCAAATGCGCAAGCTCGCTAAAGCGCTTAAAGAGCGAATATCCTCCAAGAATGATTAAAATCGGAAAAGATAGCCAAAATGCAAGATCGTTTATAAGCCAAGCGACTATAACAAAGATCGCCACATTTGCGATGATAAAAACAAGCAAATTCCCCCTGCCTATGCGTCCGTCAACGCTTGGACGATTTGCGGTGCGAGGGTTTAGCTTGTCGATATCCTCGTCCATGTATCGGTTAAAAGCCATTGCGAAATTTCTGGCACTCACCGCGCAGATTACGCCTAAAATCAACAGCTTCCAGCCAAACCAAGCCGAGTTATTTATCTGTTTGCTTGCAACTATCATCGCCGTAAAGATAAATGGAAGCGCAAAAATAGAGTGCTTAAATACGATTAGTTCGCCGATATCTTTTAGTGTCGTCAGAAATTTTTGCATATTTTTCCATAAATTTAAGTTTGGCGTTATTTTATCTTAAATTACAAAAATTTGCTAAAATTAAGCCGCTCAAGATAAATTTAAAGGAAAACCTATGAAAGACGTAGTGGTTATAGGAAGCGGAATTTCAGGGCTTTTTAGCGCTTATTGGTGTGTTAAAAACTCTCTTAGCGTAAGCGTGGTATCTAAATCGCAAAAGCCTGAAACTAACGGCTTAAATACGCTAAATTTATTTTTAGGCGCACATCGAAGTTTGTTTGACGAGGTTTTAAAATTCGCCAGAGGAGATGGCTTTGTGGGGTTTAAAAATTTAGCCGATAAAGCGTTTTTAAACTGGCTTTTAAAATTTAGCGTAAATCAAACTAGACCTAGCAAAAAGCTTGAAATTTTAACTCGTAGATACGGATTAAAAAGCTATGAAATTTACCAAAATTTAGCAAGCGAAATAGGGGAATTTGAATTTGAAAACAGAGGCGAAGCGCTTGTGTTTTTTGACGATAAAAAATACAAATTCATGCTTGAAAATATAAAATTTAACGATGAAAATTTCGAAATTTTAGATATACGC
Source organism: Campylobacter sp. RM16188 (assembly GCF_012978795.1). NCBI lineage: Bacteria > Pseudomonadati > Campylobacterota > Epsilonproteobacteria > Campylobacterales > Campylobacteraceae > Campylobacter > Campylobacter sp. RM16188. Next base: position 7,707 of record NZ_LIWQ01000020.1, read on the forward strand.
GACGAAAATACTTTGGGTCTTGTTAAAAACGGCGTAAAAGGAGCTTTAAATTTAAAGAAAAACGCAAGACTGGACGCGCAAAAACTATATGAAAATTTAAAAGCGTTTTTAGAGCGAAGCGGAGTTGCTTTTATAACCGATGAGATCGTTGATTACGAAGTTGGTGCAGATGGCGTAAGATCGGTAATCGGAAGGCTTGGCAGATATGAGGCAGGCAGCTTCATCCAAGCAAGCGGAGATGATAAGAATTTGGTTAAAAAATTAGGCGTGAATTTCGATCTCATTAGTGCGAAAATTTATGAAGTAAGTTTTGAAGCAAATGAGGATATATCGCCTAAAATGCCGCTTATGATTGATGATTTCGGATTGAATATAGATGCTAAAAACGGTCTTGTAAACATCGTTACAAAGCCTCAAATAAATGCAAAAGATGCGCTTGTGGATATAAAAGAGATAAATGAAAATTTAGCCAAGCTAAAGCCGTATACTTCATTTTTTGAGCTTAAAAATCCGACTTTTAAGGCTAAAAATTTAGCGTTTACGCCAAATTCTCTGCCGATATTTGGACGCGATGAGAGTTATAAAAATCTGCTTTATATAAGCGGTTTTGGGCTAAATGAGAGCCTATTTGCTCCGTGCGTTTCTCAAATTTTAACCGATATGATAGTGCGTGGCGTCTCAAATGAAAATAGCGATGACGTGCTGCTTTTTTCAGGAATTTACGCTTGAAAGAACTTGCTATCATAGGCGCTACGGCAAGCGGTAAGACTGATCTTGCGCTTAAGCTTGCAAGCGAGTTTCACGGCATTATCTTAAGTCTTGACTCGCTTTGCGTCTATAAAGAGATCAATATCGCAAGTGCAAAGCCAAGCGAGGCAGAGCTTGCTAGCGTGAGGCATTTTGGGATAAATTTGATATATCCAAACGAACATTTTGACGTAGGGATGTTTTTTGAGATTTATAAGCAAGCCCGCGAATTTGCGTTAGAAAGCGGGAAAAATTTATTTATAACGGGCGGAAGCGGATTTTATCTAAAATCCTTAATCTCGGGACTTTCGCCGAAATTTGATAAACTTGAAAGCGGACTTAGTAACGCTGAAATTTACGAATTTGCAAGTAAGATAGATCCCGTTTTTGCTTCTAAATTTAGCCAAAATGACACATATAGGCTAAATAAATGGCTTGAAATTTACGTTCATATTTTAAAGACCGAAAATCCCGCCCAAGAGTTTAAGCTTGAAAATTTGATTAAAATCGTGCAGGGTAAGACGGTGCAAAATTTGCAAATTTCAACCGCTCCAAGTGTTTATTTGCAAGAAAATACTTATGAGCCTATCATCTCAAATTTAAAGATTTTTGAGATAGTTTGGGACAAAGAAATTTTGCGTGAGCGCATAAAAATTCGCACCAAAAATATGCTTGAAAAAGGGCTTTTAGCTGAAGCGAAATTTCTTTTTGAAAAGTATCCTAGCGAGCCAAAACCGCTTAAGTCAATCGGGCTTAAAGAGTGCGGTGAGTTTTTAAGAGGCGAGATCAATGAAAGCGAGCTTTTTGAGCTGATTTCAACGCATACGGCTCAGCTTGCCAAACGTCAGCGCACTTTTAATCGCTCGCAATTTGAGGATAAATTTAGCGGCTCTATCAACGAGTGCAAGGCTAAGATCAGAGAGTTTTTGCAGGAATAAATTATTGTGTTTTTATAAAATTTGGCTTAATTGCCATTAAGAATTTTTAATAAAATTATATAAATTTAAATTATTTTTTCAAGAAATAGGAGGATTGTATGTGTATAAATTGTAAAAAAGAAGATATGAAAGATTTGGTATTTTCTAAATTTAGACCGCTTTGTCATAATGCAGGAGATATGATATATGGACTAAATGGTGATATAAAAAGCAAGAAATTTGAATCTAACTCTAGATTTGGGCAAATTTTAAAAAATAGTGAGTTGTATGCGCCAAATTTTGAAGCGTTTAATGATATTGATGAAGGTGTATTTTATATATCTGAAGAATATCAACATTTAATCAACCAAATTCGTCATATGAAAAAACGAGCGCATATTTGCTCATTTTCTTATGGAAAATGTGATTACTTTTGCGAAGATTTGATGTGGGCGCATTATGCAAATGCTCACTGTGGTGTTAAAATAGACTTCAAGATAGATACTGAAAATATTACAAGCAAAGAGCCAACTTTAATTTGCATGAAATACGGTGATACAAGGTATGATTTTAGAAATTTAAGCAATACAGAACATATCGATATGAAAACTGTGCAAGAACTGCTAAGCAAAAAGAAGTGTTGTTGGAAATACGAAGGTGAATATAGGGTGATTTTAAATGATAAAAAACTTCCTATAATAATCAAGCGCATAACATTGGGTAAAAAATTTGCGAGCAGAGTCGTAACAAATGACGAAATAGAAAAAATGGATTTTGATGAAAATATCAAAAAAGTAGCAAAACAAATCTTAGGATTATTAAAGGATAGCGGCAAATACGAATATGAATTGCCTGAAATTTGGTCCTATAGGACAAGATATTCCGATGAACCAAAAAAAATCGAATTTAATGAAATGTTTTGACAAATAGTATAGATAAAATATCAAAAAGCGTAATCATGAGAGAATTTTTAAGATGTTTTAGAAATTTTAGCGATTGATGTTTAGCGTTATTACGGTCCTTTTAAATAAAAAGAAGTATATCATAAACTGAGATTTCTTTGCTTATGAAAAGTGCTATTTTATATAAAAATATAACTTTAAATTAAAACAAATTACAATTTTATTGTAAATTTGCTTGGATTTCATATTAAATCCTGCATAATTGCTAAGCTAGTCAAATAAGGAGAAATCATTTTAGTTCATATCTGCTGTTCCGTCGATAGCCACTACTTTTTGCGCCGTTTGCGCGAGGACTTTCCTGATGAGGAGCTGATTGGCTATTTTTATGACCCAAACATCCATCCTTATAGCGAATTTTTGATGCGTTACGAGGACGTTAAGCGCTCGTGCGACACAATGGATATTAAGCTTATATGCGGAGAATACGACTATGAAAGCTGGCTTGCAGGAACTAAAGGGCTTGAAGATGAGCCTGAAAAAGGCAAGCGCTGCAAATACTGCTTTGATTTTCGCGTGGGAAGCTCGGCCGCTAAGGCGATTGAGCTTGGGCAAAAGTCCGTTACAACGACACTTTTAATGAGTCCAAAGAAGGATTTTAGCCAGCTTGAAGCTTCGCTAAAAGAGGCGGTAAGCGGCTATGAGCTTGAAGCGGTGGCTGTTGATTACCGAAAAAACGGCGGCACGAACGAGCAGTTTGAGCTAGCTAAAAAAGACAGGCTCTATCATCAAAATTACTGCGGATGTATCTTTGGTCTTAGTAAGCAGCGAGAGGCGCAGAATTTGCCGTTAAGTGAGCTTGCAAGCGAGATAAACGGACGCGTTTTACTAGGCAGCATCGAAGAGCGGCTTGAGCTTTATAAAAGAGTGCGAGAGTGCGAAGAAAAGGGCGTGAAATTTCATCTTTCGCGCAAGTATTTTTTAAACTACCGACTGCTTAGGGGATTTGTGAAAGTTGGCGGCGAAATTGCGCCTAGCTATTTTTTGCTTTATTCAAATTTTAAGCGTGCAAGCGTGAAATTTAGCGTAAGCAAGGCAAAAGATCTGCTTGACGAGCTTCGAGACGGCATAACGATGATGAATTTAGCCAAATTTAATGAAATTACGGGGCGTAAATACACTAGCGTTAGCGAGCTTTGCAAAAATCCGCCAAGCGTGGAGGCTGAGCTAAATTTAAGACGAGAAATTTGCGGGGATTTTAGCCAAAATCCAATAATCGTGCTTGATCAAATTTTAGAGGGCAGATATGAAATTTATGGCAAAAGCGTAACTTATAACGACAGCAGGGAAATTTTGGTTTTAGAGTGAATTAATGCTTAAAATTCGGCTTAAAATTTCCTGCTTAAAAAGCTAAAATTCAACTCAATAATCTTTCTCTTAGCAAAAATTAGCTAAAATCGGGTCTATATTTTAATAATTAAGGCTTAGCAGTGATAGACATAATGCAAATTCAAAAGATACTTCCGCATAGATATCCGTTTTTACTCATCGATAGAGTCGTAGAAATCGAGCCCGCAAAGCACATAGTGGCTTATAAAAACGTAACGATCGGCGAGCCGGTTTTCCAAGGACACTTCCCCGATCATCCGATATATCCGGGCGTAATGATAATAGAAGGCATGGCTCAAGCGGGCGGAGTGCTCGCGTTTAAGAGTATGAGCGATGAACATCAGGCGGGCATTGAAAATAAAGTTGTCTATTTTATGAGCATAGATCGCGCTAAATTTCGCCATCCGATCCGCCCTGGCGACAGGCTGGAGTACCGCCTTGAAGTGTTAAAACACAAGGGAAATATCTGGGTTCTTGACGGCAAGGCTTATGTGGACGGAACTCTTGCTTGCGAGGCGGAGTTAAAAGCCATGATAGTTGATAAGTAAGAAAAGTTGATAAATAGGCGAAATTTGATGAAAAATATCCATAAAACGGCGGTCATAGAAGACGGTGCCAAGATCGGCGAAGACGCGACAATCGAAGCCTATGCCTATGTCGGAAAGGACGCGGTGCTTGGTAACGGCGTGCTGGTTAAGCAGGGCGCTAGGATCGTGGGAGATACGCACATAGGCGACTTTAGTAAAATTTACAGCTACGCGATCGTAGGCGACATACCTCAAGATATCAGCTACAAGCCTGAAAGCGATACCGGCGTGCGCATAGGAAAGAATGCCACAATCCGTGAATTTTGCACGATAAATTCGGGCACGCATAAAGGCGATGGGCTAACTAGGATCGGCGATAGTGCCTTTATCATGGCGTATTGTCATATCGCGCATGACTGTATAATCGGCAATAACGTAATCCTAGCAAACAACGCTACTTTGGCCGGACACGTTGAGATGGGAGATTTTGCGGTAGTCGGCGGACTAACTCCCGTGCATCAGTTCGTGCGAATCGGTGAAAGCTGCATGATCGCAGGCGCAAGCGCGCTTAGTCAAGATGTAGTGCCGTTTTGCCTAGCCGAGGGCAATAGAGCCTACATAAGAGGGCTAAATTTGGTTGGAATTCGCAGAAGATTTGATAAAGAAAATGTAGAAGAGATAAATAGGGCTTATAAATTTTTATTTAGACACGAAGGCGGGTTAAAAGAGGCTGCAGGCGAGCTTATGCAAACTCAAAACAACGAAAATGTAAAAAAAATGTGCGAATTTATACTAAGCACGACGCGGGGAATTCCGCTGGCAAAAGGAAGAGAATAATGGCGAAAAAGTGTAATTTTTGTGGCGAAGTCGAGTCAAACGACAGAAGGTTGTTGTCTGATATACAAGGACACGCTTTCATATGCGAATACTGCATAAATGCCGCTTACAATATGATTTATGGCGATACCAGCCTTGAAAAAAGCGAAGAAATTTTAAAGCATGATTATAAAAATTTGACTCCAAAAGAGTTAAAAGAGGTGCTTGACGGTTATGTAGTCGGTCAAGATAAGGCAAAAAAGGTATTTAGCGTAGGTGTTTATAACCACTATAAGAGAATTTTCAAACAGAGCGAGATTGAGGATGATACCGAAATTTCAAAGTCAAATATCTTGCTTGTAGGACCTACGGGAAGCGGTAAAACGCTGATGGCTCAGACTTTGGCTAAATTTCTTGACGTGCCTATCGCGATTTGCGACGCGACAAGCTTAACTGAGGCCGGATATGTGGGCGAAGACGTGGAAAACATCTTAACAAGACTGCTTCAGGCGGCTGACGGCGATGTAAAAAGAGCCGAGCAGGGGATTGTGTTTGTAGATGAGATCGATAAGATAGCCAGAATGAGTGAAAATCGCTCGATAACGCGCGATGTTTCGGGTGAAGGCGTGCAGCAAGCGCTTCTTAAGATAATCGAAGGAAGCGTTGTAAATATCCCTCCAAAAGGCGGCAGAAAACATCCTAATCAAGAGTTTATCCAGATAGATACTTCAAACATCTTGTTTGTTTGCGGCGGCGCATTTGACGGGCTTAGCGATATTGTTGAGCGCAGGATAGGCAAAAACGTGCTTGGCTTTAATCAAGATAAACGTAGCAAAGAGGAGAGGTCGAATTTATTGCATTTACTTGAGCCTGATGATCTGGTGCATTTTGGACTTATTCCAGAACTCATCGGAAGACTTCATGTAGTCGCAACGCTTAACGAGATAACCAAAGATGATATGGTAAGAATTCTTACCGAGCCGAAAAACGCTATCTTAAAGCAGTATCAAAAGCTTTTTGCTATTGATAAAGCAACGCTTAAATTTGACGATGAGGCGCTTAAGGAAGTTGCGGGGCTTGCCATAGAGCGAAAGACCGGGGCAAGAGGTCTTAGAAGTATAATGGAAGAGGTTATGATAGATATCATGTATGAGCTTCCGGAGCTTGGCGGATATGAAGTAGTGATAACAAAAGATGTCGTAAACGGCGATGCTAAGCCGATTTTAGTCAAACAAAACAAACTAAGTGCATAATATAAAAGGTAGAAGATGATTTTAGATCAAATTATTGGATTTTTCTCAAGTGATATGGGTATAGATTTGGGCACGGCAAATACGCTTGTCTTAGTAAAAGATAAAGGTATCATCATAAACGAGCCTTCGGTTGTCGCCGTGCAGCGTGAAAAATACGGTAAGCAAAAAATTTTAGCCGTAGGGCACGAGGCCAAGGATATGGTCGGTAAGACTCCTGGGGATATCGAGGCGATAAGACCTATGAGAGACGGCGTTATAGCGGATTTTGACATGACTGAAAAGATGATAAGGTATTTTATAGAAAAGACTCACAGACGCAAAAGCTTCATCCGCCCCCGTATCATCATATCCGTTCCTTACGGACTAACTCAAGTTGAAAGAAAAGCTGTTCGTGAAAGCGCTCTAAGTGCGGGCGCTAGGGAGGTCTTTTTGATAGAAGAGCCTATGGCTGCGGCAATAGGAGCAAATTTGCCTGTTCGCGAGCCGCAAGGAAATTTAGTTGTGGATATCGGCGGCGGAACAACTGAAATCGGCGTAGTTTCACTTGGCGGCTTGGTTATAAGTAAATCAATTAGAACCGCAGGCGATAAGCTAGATACGAGCATAGTAAATTACGTAAAAGAAAAATACAATCTTCTAATCGGTGAAAGAGCCGGTGAAGATATCAAAATAAGCGTCGGTTCTGCCATCCAGCTTCCTCAAGAGCTTTCAATCGTAGTAAAAGGACGCGATCAGATAAGCGGTCTTTTAAGCAGGATAGAGCTAACCAGCGAAGATGTACGTGAGGCGATGAGAGAGCCGCTTAAAGAGATAGCGGATGCCTTAAAAACCGTGCTTGAGATGATGCCGCCTGATCTTGCGGGCGATATCGTAGAAAACGGCGTCGTGCTAACCGGCGGCGGCGCTTTGATAAGAGGTATAGACAAGTATCTAGCCGACATCGTGAAGCTTCCTGTATTTGTCGCGGACGAGCCTTTGATGGCGGTTGCAAGAGGCACGGGCAGAGCGCTTGAAGAGATCGGCTTGCTTCAGCAGCTAACAAATGAAGAGTAAAATTTTATTTGTTTTTATAATTGGTTTTTTGGTGTCGGCTTCTCTTTATAAGAGCGAGCTTATCACCAAGGAAGTTATAAATTTTAATAGCTCTATCGTTAAAATTTACGATGATAGCGTTAATTTTATAAGAGATAGGATAAATGAGTATTTTAGGCAAAAAGAAGAAATTTTATCCCTCAGGGCTCAAAATGCGGAGCTTGAAAAATCAGCCGTTTTGCTGGCGAATTTCGCAAATGAATTAAATGAAATTTTACTTGATAAAAACTCAAGCGTCTATGAGCCGAAAATTCAGCTCGTTCGCGCTTTAAGTTATGTTAATATAAGCGATTATAATAAAATTTGGCTGGATAAATTTGAGGATTTTAATAGCTCTAAAATTTACGGACTTATTTATCAGGGCAAAAGTGCGGGTATCGTAGTTTCTAAAGACGATAGGCCTATGGCGCTTTTACAAAACGACCCCAAAAATATATTTGCCGTTTATATAGGCAATGAAAAAATTCCAGGCATAGCTCACGGAAATAAAAACGGACTTATTATCAAATTTATCCCACAGTGGCTTCATCCTAAAGAGGGCGATGAGGTCTATACAAGCGGGCTTGACGGGATATTTTTTAGCGGAATTTCGGTAGGAAAAGTTACAAAAGTTATAGAAGAGAGTTTGTATAAAAGCGTTTTGGTCGAACCATACGCAAAAGTTACCATCCCATCATATTTGTATGTTGTTATAAAGGAAAAATAATGCCAAAAAGAGAAGATATAAATACTATTTTGTTGATCGGCTCAGGTCCTATCGTGATCGGTCAGGCTTGCGAATTTGACTACTCGGGCACTCAAGCGGCTAAGACGCTAAAAGAGCTTGGCTACCGCGTTGTGCTTATCAACTCAAACCCGGCTACCATAATGACGGATCCGGATTTTGCGCACGCAACTTACGTAGAGCCTATAACGAAAGAAAGCATTAAAAGAATAATACAAAAAGAAAAGGTCGATGCCATACTTCCTACTATGGGCGGGCAAGTTGCTCTTAATGTAGCCATGGAGCTTTATGAATCGGGCATGCTTGATGGGGTTAAATTCCTTGGTGCAAGACCCGAAGCTATCAAAAAGGGTGAAGACAGACAGGCGTTTAAAGACGCTATGATAAAAATCGGCATGGATCTTCCAAAGAGCCACTACGCATACAGCATGCAAGACGCTATGCAGGCGGCATCAATGATAGGTTTTCCTATTATTATCCGCGCGAGCTATACTCTTGGAGGTGCGGGAAGCGGTGTGGCTTATAATATCGACGAATTCAAAGAGCTAGCCCAAGCGGGACTTGATGCAAGCCCGATACATGAAATTTTAGTAGAGGAGAGCTTGCTTGGTTGGAAAGAGTATGAAATGGAAGTTATCAGAGATAGAAAAGATAACTGCATTATCGTCTGCTCGATTGAGAATTTCGATCCGATGGGCGTTCATACGGGCGATAGCATAACGGTTGCGCCGGCTTTAACTCTAACGGATAAAGAGTATCAGGTGATGCGTGACGCGAGCTTTAAAATTTTGCGTGAGATCGGCGTAGATACGGGCGGAAGCAACGTTCAGTTCGCGGTAAATCCAAAAGACGGTCGCATGATAGTTATCGAGATGAATCCGCGCGTTAGCCGAAGCTCTGCACTTGCTAGCAAGGCTACGGGCTATCCTATAGCTAAGGTTGCCACACTTCTTGCGGTCGGATTTAGCCTAGATGAGATCAGAAACGACATCACGGGCACTCCTGCTAGCTTTGAGCCTGTGATTGATTATATCGTCACTAAAATTCCTCGCTTTACCTTTGAGAAATTCCCCGGATCAAATCCGCATCTTGGCACCGCTATGAAATCGGTAGGCGAAGTTATGGCGATAGGACGAACTTTCAAAGAGAGTATCCAAAAGGCGCTTTGCTCTATGGAGAAGGATTATTTCGGGTTTAATTTTTTAAATTTAGACAGAAACGACCTGATTTACGGACTTAGAAATGCAAATGAAAGTAGAATTTTATACATAGCTCAAGCTTTTAGAGACGGATTTAGCATGCAAGAGGTGAATGAATTTAGCAAGATAGATCCTTGGTTTTTGGATCAAATTCGTCAAATCGTGGAATTTGAAGATAAGATCGATATGGATATCTTAAATGACGAAAATCTGCTTCGCACGGCTAAAACCATGGGCTTTAGCGATAAGATGATAGCTCATCTGATAAATTTAAAAGACAATCTTGAACTAAGCCAAAACGATATATATTTCGCTAGAGAAAAGATGGGCGTTAGGCTTGAATACAACGAAGTAGATACTTGTGCAGGCGAGTTTAAATCAACCACATCTTATCTATACTCTACTACCAATGTAACCAAAATAGACAGCGATGAAAATTTGGACAAGTCCAAAAAAGTTATGATCATAGGCGGCGGACCAAACCGCATAGGTCAAGGCATAGAGTTTGACTACTGCTGCGTGCATGCAAGCTACGCTTTAAGAGATCTTGGCGTAAAAACCATCATGTATAACTGCAACCCCGAAACGGTATCAACCGACTATGATACGAGCGATATACTTTACTTTGAGCCGATTGATTTTGAGCATGTACGCTCAGTCATCGAGCGCGAGAAACCCGATGGGGTGATCGTGCATTTTGGTGGTCAAACTCCGCTAAAATTCGCTAAGCGCCTAAGTATAGCGGGAGCTAAGATTATAGGCACTACCGCGAGGGTTATAGATATCGCCGAAGATAGAAAGAAATTTAGCGAATTTATAAATAAAATCGGCGTAAAACAGCCTACAAACGACACTGCAACCAGTCAGAAAGAAGCCATAGAAAAAGCTAACGCTATCGGCTATCCGGTACTTGTGCGCCCTAGCTACGTGCTTGGCGGACGAGCCATGAGGCGCGTGCATAGCGAAGATGAGTTAAAGCAATATATGAACGAAGCGGTTAAGGTTAGCAATAACTCCCCGGTACTGCTTGATAAATTTCTTCAAGATGCGACCGAGCTTGACGTGGACGCTATATGCGACGGTAAAGATGTCTATATCGGAGCTATCATGCAGCATATCGAAGAGGCGGGAATTCACTCTGGCGATAGCGCGTGCATACTGCCGCCGATGAGTTTAAGCGCCGAGATGATAAAAAAGGTTGAAGCTCAAACTCGCGATATAGCTCTAAATTTAGGCGTTGTAGGACTTATGAACATACAGTTTGCTATTTATAAAAGCGATCAAAACGATGCCGAGGGCGAGCTTTATATGATCGAAGTAAATCCTCGCGCAAGCCGCACCGTGCCTTTTGTAAGCAAGGCTACGGGAATTCCTATGGCAAAAGTCGCAACACGCGTAATGTGGCAGGGAAATTTGCGCGAAGCTCTTGAATTTTATGACAGTTACAAAGTGGTGTTTGAAGAAGACGGTATCTTAAAGCCACGCGTGAAAAATCACGTCTGCGTAAAAGAGGCGGTATTTCCTTTCAATAAGCTAAGCGGAGCTGATTTGATACTTGGTCCCGAGATGAAAAGTACGGGCGAGGTTATGGGTATAAGTAATGATTTTGCAAAGAGTTTTGCCAAATCTCAAATCGCCGCTAACAACTCATTGCCAACTAGCGGAACGGTCTTTTTAACACTTGCGGATAACGATAAAATCTATGCCGCATCTCTTGCAAACGAGCTTATAAATCTGGGCTTTAAGATAATAGCCACCGGCGGAACGCATAAAATTTTAGCAGATAGCGGTATAGAGGCCGAATTCGTCTATAAGATCAGTGAAGGTCGTCCAAGTGTCGAGGACAGGCTTAAAAACGGCGATATCTCGCTTGTGATAAATACCAGCGATAGCAAATCAAATGCCGAGGACGGAAAGAAAATTCGCCAAAATATCTTGCGCTTTAAAATTCCTTATTTTACCACTATCGCCGCCGCTCTTGCTGCTGCAAAATCAATTAGAAGCGTTCAAGACGGCTCTGCTCTTGAAGTAAAAAGCCTGCAGGAGTATTTGGGGTAAATCTAACTTGGCAGGTTGATTTCGCCTACCGATATTTTAAAAAATAGGATTAAAGCCGTTAAATTTATGGGCTGATTTTGGAGAATTTATAAATTACTATGAAGCAAAAAGATTTTGTCATACAAGCTATGCTGGAAAACGGAAATTTAGCCACTCTTTCTCAGCTTTATAGGCTAACCGACGTTAGTTCGTGGCAGACTAAAACGCCTTTTGCTACGATACGCAGGATAGTTCAGACAAATAAAGAGTTTTTTAAAATTCAGCCCGGGCTTTGGGGGCTTAGCGCATTCAAAGATGAAATTTTATCAAAATTTAACCTAAAAGAAATTGCGACACAGAGCGAATTTACTCACTCTTATTTTCAAGGCATTATCACACAAATTGGAAATTTAAGAAATTTTCATACCTATATACCACCACAAGATAAAAATAGATTGTTTGTTGATAAAAAGCTTCACGAAGTAGCTACAACTAGCGAAATTTATGAATTTTCATATCCGAAAATTATAAAATTTGCCAAAACTATCGATGCGATATGGTTTAACGAGCGCAAGCTGCCTCATTCGTTTTTTGAGGTAGAACATAGCACCGATTTTAAAAATTCTCTTAATAAATTTTACGAGCTTCAAGACTTTAACGCTAAGATGTTTATAGTGGCTAATAAAAATAGACGAGCACAATTTGAAAGCGTAATAGGCGCATCGATATATGAAAGTATAGCAAGTAGCGTGCGTTTTGTAGATTATGATAGCATAGTAAATCTATATGAAAAAGAAAATTTAAGGGTGCAAGTTGGAATTTGAAGTACAAATCACCGAGACTCTTGTAAAAAAGATCTTTGTTAAAGCTAAAAATAAGGAAGTTGCACGTAAGATCGTAAAATCAGCTTACGAGAAATGCGAAGTGGTTTTAAGTGCGGATGATTTTTATTGTGTGGAGTTTGAAGCCAAAGAGCAATCTAAGCCTGAAATCTAAAATTTAGGTTTTAAATGGGGCCAAATGTAACGAATTTTGACGAGTTTTTGGGACTGCTTAAGAAAACTAATGCGAATTTGAGCTATTTTACCGACTTTGAAAAGTGCGATAAAAATTTGCAATCAGTTTGTATAAAGCTTCATACTCTTAACTTTCTGCTTGGTAAAAATGA
>NZ_LIWQ01000021.1:0-21136 GCF_012978795.1 Campylobacter sp. RM16188
TACTTACCCTCATGTTTGTATTAAATATGCGCCTAAGACGCCTTGAGCCTACGTATATCTGTTTTGTTTCGCCGGTGTTCGGATTGGTTACGCTTACATCGCCTAGCCAGCCCTTTTTGGCAAGTAAGGGACTTATGTCTTTTTGCCACTCGCTAAATCTTTGTCCCTCTTTATATGCCTCGCTTAGGCTTTTTTGTATGTCATTAAGAAGATCTATTTTAGTGATTTTTGCTACGGTAAATACTCTGCTGTGAGCCTCATGCATAATCTCATCATAATCAAAATGAAGCTGTGGCTTTCTAGTTTGTAAAAATTTAACTACGTTTTCAGGCTTTGCAAAAAATGATAAAGCTACGCTACTCATCTATATTTCCATAAATTTCAGCATTTGCAATAGCGTTAAACATAATCTCTTCAAGCTTTGAAGTATTTACCTCTTTATACATTTGAGCAAGCTTGCTAAAGGCATCTTCATAGCTTTTGCTCTCTTTTAAAAGGCTGTTTAAAGAGCTTTCAATATCTTTTAAAATATCCTTTTCGTTCTCACTAAAATCTTTGCTTGCAATAGCAGCATCAATATTATCAAACGGTAAAACAGCCTGCTTTGAGTTTTTTGAAACCTCTTTCTTCTCTAAAATTTGACCGACACTTTTAAGCTTAAGTCCTTTAATTTTAAAAGTCTCTTCCATAAACTCCACCGGGATCTCATATCCCATGTTTGTAATCTTTTCATATACCGTGCTTAGTTTCTCTTCATCAGACTCAAGTCCGGCATCTAGGATAAATTTAAAAGCGGCTACGTTTGCGAAATTTAGCTTTAACACTTCTTTTATAAAAGAGTGCATACTAGCGCTTAAAAGCATCGCATCAAAACGCAAAATATCTTGCCTTATTTCGTTGTGTACCTCTCCTAATGCCCTATTTCCGTTTGCTTGAACATTGCCGGCTAAGGTTTGCCCTGTGATAAGCTTGCTTATGGCATCATCGCAGTATTTTATAAAGTCTAAAAAAGTGGCTTTATCGACATTGCCGCTAAGTAGCTCAACAAGGTCGGTCTTTGAGAATAGTCCGACTCCGTTAGCTCTTAAATTTATAGCCGCTTCAAGTATGGCTTCGCTTTGTTTTTCATCATCTACAGCATCACTTTTGACAATAAGTGGGGGAACTGATAATGAGTCAAAAAAACTCATATATTTTGAGATGGTAAGATGTTTAAGAGCCGTAATTACGACAAGCTTATACATTAGGCTTTGAGTGATAATATCTCCGCTGTCCGTCGGATGGTGGTGTAACCAAAATTCATCCCTTGTATCTATAAAGATTTTATCTATACCCTGCTTGAGATAGAGCCTATCCTCTCTGTCCGTGTTAAAAAAGGCATGAGATACAAATCTAAATTTAGGCAAGATCTTGCCGTCTACACTCTGCCACTCTTTGATAAAAGGCGCAAACCCATAGGCGATACCTGCTGTACAGTCAAATAAAAATCTTTTAAACCAAATATTTTCTATCAGCGATGAAACGAATTCGTTTTGTTTTTTATCTTCGCTTTCAAAAAAAAGAGGCAAGGACGAGACATATACTCTTCTTTTAAAGAGCTCTGATCCTATTTGAGAGTCTGCTGTTCTAAAATACTCAAATACTCTAACTAAAGCCTCAAGATTTTGGCTATCTATAGCGGTTTTTATATCCGAATAATCTACTCTAATAATCTTTTCTGTCTTATCGCTTGGCTTTAAGACTATGGTTCTTTTTACCTCTTTCATTTTCTCTCCTAGTTGTATCTATTTTTTAAATTTATAAGCGCTTTGCTCTTTTTCTTTGAAAGTCTGTTTATGGCTCTATAGTCGGCTATGGCAACCGATGAAGCTATCCTAAATGCCATTTCACTGGCATCAAGCAAGTCATCATGCGGAGTCTTTGGATATGTATCAAGCTCTTCTATGAGCAGATTGTTATCTACGCAAATAAGCACGGTTTGATCTGTTACATATGGCGCAAAAGCGTCGAGTCTTAGCTCTTTTGATACTGAATTTTTAAGCTCGCAAACGCTTAAAGTTATGCCTTTGTTGGCAAATTCTTCCTTTAGTTTGTCTTTGAAAAACTCTTGAAAGGCTATAGTCTCAATAGCAATCTTTATCGGCTTGCCATATGTTAAAAGCTTTAGATAAAGCTGCATAAATTTACCTATCATAACGTCCGGCTTTAATTTGTAGCCTTTTGTATCAAGATAGTATTGCTTGTCTTTTTTGCCAAGGACGGCCAGCCCAAAATAATCACCTCTACTCTTTCCAAGCGCCGGATCTATACCTATATAGTAAGCATCGCAAGTAGGCATAACCTCGTAAGTTTTATAGCCTGAGAATATAGCGCCGTCTTTGCTTAAAGGTTCGTTTTGATACTCGGAATAAAAGCTCTCTTTATCATCAAAAAATTCGGTTAATATGGTGCGCTTATCCATACTATCGTCATCAAGCTTCATGTTTATAATTTTGGCTGTAGATATGTTGCTCTCATTGAGATCGTCTATATTATCCGGGAATTTCGTAATAAGAGGAAAGTTGTAGGATATAAAGGAGCTAAGTCTTTTTATCCTAGCCAATAATCCGTCATGGTGCAGTCTGGTTCCTACTACAATGATATTGTAAGTTGTACTCTGTCTTGCAGGTAGCTTTAAAATAGCCTTTCTAAACCACTTATAAAGCTTATCTCTTTGGGATGCGCTCTCTACGTTCTCATCGTTTTCTATATCGTCACAAGTGATTATATCCGGTCTTGATCCAAGAAAGTTAGTACCGCGTATCTTTTTGCCGGCACCAAAAAATTTCATCTTTTTGGGGTTATTATTAGTATAAAAGATGAACTCTTCGCTTTTCCATTTTTTTCCTGCAACGATCTTGTAATCGTTTATGAGCTTTGAATTTTCTTCAAGCTCCGTTCTAATAGTATCAGAACTTTCTATCGCTATATCTAGGGTGGAACTTATGATAATAGAGTATTTCTTTCTATCCGTAAGCAGCAGCCAAAGATTAAAAAGCCTTGTAATAAGAGTGGTCTTTGCACTACCGCGGTAAGCTTCAAATAGAATTCTTCTGTTTTTGGTGCAAATTTTCAGCAGATTGCTATATATAAAAAGCCTAAATTTACTACGCTCATTAAATTTTTCTATCAGAGCAATATCTTCTATGCCTATTTGATGAGAGAAATACTCCAGTACAAATTTTTTAAAATCATTTGCAGATTCTTTAACTCTTTGATCACCTTTGCCATCTATGATATTTGGTAGGGATTTTAGATAAGCTTTAAGCTCATTTAGTTCCATAGTGTTTAAATCCTTTTAAACCCCTTTTAAAAACGTTTAAATAGTTTGTGTTAATACTTTGGGTCGTTTTAAAATTAAAATTGATTGTTGGGCAAATTTGATGCATTTAAACCGCCTTGTTTTTAAGTACCATAGATATAATCTCATCGCTATTGCTACTAAGCCAAGCAGCTACTGCATTTTCCTTTTGCGAAACAGCTAAATTTGCAATAGATTCAAGTGTGCTTTTTGCGGCCTTTAATGCAACTTCTTTTTCGTTTATCTGCCTTGGAGCCTTTATACTCCAGTATGTTTTAGCAAATTTATGTAGTTTTTCTAATGTTTCCGGATTAAGCTCAATCTCCCCTGCCGTTTTTAAAAATTTTTCATAATTTTCAATAAGACTATTGATAAATATAGCCTCTTTATTCTCCAGCTCATCCTCACTTCTTAGATTCGCTAGTTTTAAAGCATCCCAGTCAATACCTTTTTTAAAGTCGTTTTTCTTGTGATAGTAAAAGGTTTGCCGAGTTATATTTAAAGCGGTACAAATATCGCTAATGTCTTTTCCTGCTACATATAGCTCTTTGGCAGCTTCTCTCATTTTTGTCCTTTTTTGCAAACTCTATCACAAAAGAATTTTTAAACCACTCCAGATAACGGCTATTTAGAGTGGTTTTATTTTTGAAAGCCCTTAAAATGCGAGGTATAAAAGATGAAGAGGAAGCAAAACGGGAACCCCGCTTGCGGGGACTTTAGTGTTTGCTCCTTTAGTAGAGCTTTGCTTGACGTTAAAAGGAGATAAAAGATGATAGAGCCTGAAAAAAGCCTAATAGCGCTTGAGCTAAATAGCAAGCAAGAGGGCAAAATCAAGATAAGCCCTATTGGGGCTACTGTGCTTGGGTATGACGGAAGAGTGTTTAATATAGATGCAAACTTCGTTGTATCAAATACAAGAAGTCAGGGTGTGGATATTTTGCTTGATAAGGATCACTATGATAGCGAGGCCATGGGCTGGTTTGACATAAACTCGCTTGAAGCAAGAGATGATGGAATATACGCATCTTTGGAATTTACCGAAGTAGGACAAGAGCTGGTGGATAAGAGGCTATATCGCTACCTAAGCCCTGCTTTTGAGGTTAATTATAGAGATAACGGAGTCAGAGAGGTGGTAAGAATAGCAAGCGTTGGGCTTGTAAACAGACCTAACTTATTAAACAAATCACTAAATAATAAAGGAGAGGAAAATATGCCTGAAGTAAAAAATGATGATTTGGCTTTGAAATTAACGGAAGCTAATGAGAATATTACTAGCTTGCAAGCCGAATTAAACGCTTTAAAAACCGAAAACGAAAGCCTAAAAACAGCTTTAATTACAGAGCAAACTAACGCTAAAACGGCAAGAATTGAAGGCGCTATTAAGAATGGCGAGCTTTTGCCTAATAGGAAAGAGATGGCTATGGCGCTTGAAGGAAATGCCCTAGATAGCTTTTTAGAAGTTTCAAAGGTGGAGGCGGCAGCCGTTCTTAAAAAGAGCGAACTTGAACTAAACAAAAAAGACGAGGATGAGATACATCCTGATGTAAAAGCTCAACTGGGGCTATAAAACCAAAAAAAGGAGAAAAAATGGCGAAAAGAACACTTGATGCAGCGTATATGAAAGAAGTTTCAAAGGGATTTAAAACCATATTTAACGATGCTTTAAAAACCAACAACAGCGATTATCTCAAAGTTGCTACAGAGGTAAAGGCAAACACGGTTACGGTTGATTACTCTTGGATAGCTGATATGCCAAGCATGCGTGAGTGGGTAGGAGATAGAACGCTAAACGAACTTGCTGCATGGAACTATCAAATCAGCAAAAAAGACTGGGAAGCTTCAATAAAAGTAAAAAGAGATGTGATCGAATACGACAATCTAGGCATAGTAAAGCCAAGAATTTTAGATTTGGCTGCTGCTGTTCCCGAGCATTACAATACGACAGTTTTTGGGTTGCTTGAGCTAAACGGCAACTGCTATGACAGTAAGAAATTCTTCGCCGCAGATCACCAAGTAAAAGGTCAAAGCTTTTCAAATTTGGGAAACTTGGAGCTAACCGAAGAGAACTATGAAAAAACAGTAGCCGAAATGAGTAGGCTAATAAAGGATAACGGTGCTCCGCTACGTGTAAAACCTACGCTTATAGTTGTGCCGCCTGAGCTAAAAGCTAAAGCAAAAGAGCTATTTTTAGCGGAAAAAAAGGCAAATGGTGCAAGCAACCCACTCTATAAAGAGGTGGAAATTTTAGTCTGCTATGAGCTAACTAAAAAGAAAGCATGGTATCTACTTGATACATCAAGAGCGGTTAAGCCGATCATTCTTCAAATAAATAAAGAGGCTGAATTTGTAGCTCAAGACAAGCTTGATGACGAGGCTGCGTTTATGAGAAAAGAATTCCGCTACGGAATTGATACGGAAGATAACGTCGGATACGGTCTATGGCAACAAGCTTATGCAAACTTGCCTAGCGAATAAGGAGCATAAAATGGGTAATTATGAGAGCTTTTTGGCTGCTAGAGGAATGTCTCGCAATGAGAAAGAAGAGGATTTAAAACCCAATGAA
Source organism: Campylobacter sp. RM16188 (assembly GCF_012978795.1). Classification (NCBI taxonomy): domain Bacteria; kingdom Pseudomonadati; phylum Campylobacterota; class Epsilonproteobacteria; order Campylobacterales; family Campylobacteraceae; genus Campylobacter; species Campylobacter sp. RM16188. Next base: position 5,904 of record NZ_LIWQ01000021.1, read on the forward strand.
ACCAAAGATTTGACAAAAGAAGATGGAAAATCAGATCAAGATGGCAATAATGAAGAAGTAGGCAATATTCAAGATAAAACCAAAGATGAAAATTTGACAAAAGAAGATGATGAGTCTTTGAATGATGCAAGCAAAGAAGGCAAAAAGGGTAAGGATGGCAACTCTAACTCCGGAAAAACTAATACAGCGAGCAAGGGTAAGTCTAAAGAATCCAAATGAGGTTACGGACGACGTTTGCGAGCGCGCGGTAAATGATGCCTTAGAGGCGTGCAAAGATCGCAACGTGCCTTACTTTGCAGCGGAAGATTTTGCATATATCAGGTTAAAAATTTATCTAAAAGCCCAGCTTGAAGAGCAAGATATGATGCTTTATGAGTCGGCGCAAAAAGCGATAAAAAACGCTCCGTTTATAAATGCGGACGGACTATCAAGCTCGGCTAAATTTTACTTGAGCAAGAACAGAGAGAGTGTGATATGACCTCAATAAACCAAGTAGCAAAAGAGCTCAAAGATGAATTTGGATTGCTTGAGCTAAGCGGAGTTGAATCACTTGATCAAAACGGCGACTATATCATCTTTGATGGGTTGGAAAGCGAAAACAATATAACGGATAATGCTCTTTTTAGCGTTTTAGTCGCTAGAAACACATTAACTGGCGAAGGAATGGGAGTTCTATCCAAAATCGATGAGCTAAGGCGGGATCTATTTAGATACGGCGCAAAAAGGGGCTTAAAGATACTACATGGAGCAAAGGCTGCGTTTGTAACCGGCTCACTTTATTGTGTGAGGCTACAAATAAAAATAAAGATAGAGGGCTTTATAGAGGCCTAAAATTTAAAAAAAGGATAAAACATGGCAAACGAAAAAATCGCAAGACTATCTACCGCAACGGTAAGCTTTATGCCTAAAGGTAAAACCGAGGCTATTACCTTAGGTTATCAACAATCTGTAAATTTAAACAGAACCATCGAGAAAAAAGAGCTGCTTTCAAATGATGAAAGCTTAGGCGAGAGCGTAATGGAGCTTGAAACAAAGGCCGAGTATAACTTTAGTACCGAGATAGGAGATATAAGCATAGAAAATCTTGCTCTTTGCTTTAAAGGACTTGTTGAAGATGAGACTTACGCGGCTGCAGGCAAATTTTGGAACGGTAAAACAATCAAGGCAGACACCGAAACTATCAAGATAGGCGATCCGGTTATAAAAGACAACAAGATATATATAGCTACCGAGAACATGAATTCGGGATCCTTTACGGTTGAAAAATGTGCGCCTAAAAATTACCCGGTTAAATTTAAAAAGATTGTGCCTCAAAAACTGGCTAACTCTCTTGGCAAAATCATAGTAGATGGTGCAAACCTAGCTACAGGTAAATCTCAGATACTCATAATTCCTCTGGTAAATCTAAGCTTTGAAGGGGATTTAAACGTAAGCGGTAGCGATTATGCGAAGTTAAGCTTAAAAGGCAAGATCTTAAAAGCCGCAGGCGAAGAGCTATTTACATTCATGGACGGAGAATAAGCATGAGAACTAAATTTCCATTTACCCTAGAAATAGATGATCAAGAGTTCAAGCTTCAATATAAAGATTTAAAAAAAAGCGAAGCCATTGATCTCTCAAAGCTATTTAGAGAGAAAACTACAGACATAAGCAAAATGACCAACTTAGAGGCTGAGATAAGAGAGCTTGAGGAGCAAAAAAATCTCTCAAAACAACTTGCTGACGTCTCAGTAGGGAATAAGGATAAGGCTCTTCATTTAAAGGAAGCAAGAGAATATATTGCCAAAATTAGCCAAAAAAGAGCCGAGCTTGAGTCTATTGCCAATGCAGCGAAAATAATAGATTTTGATGCGATGGCAATGAAGAGGTTTGAGCTTTGTGTTAGTGGCGATGATCTAGTAAAGCTTCAGGAAAAAATTAAAGAAAGCGGTATTGATTACGTAACCCTCATGGGAGAAATTGATAAGGCTATAGAGGCAGAAAGAGTAAAAAAGTAGAGAGGCTAAAAGCCTTTATAAGCTTAAAAATTAGCCCGAATGACTTCGGGCTTGATGATTATGAAAAGCTTGTATATGAGGCTTTTAGCGTATCTTTGAACAAAAAACTGGGATTTAATGAAGTTTATTATGAGTGTGACTCTTTAATAATCAAAGAGTTTTCAAAAAGATATAAGATTGATTTTATATGGCTTTACACAGTATGCAGAATTTTAGGAGATATGCTCAAATGATCGCTTTTAATATAAATCAAATTTTGGTTCTATCTGCAAAAAGCCTTAATCAACGGAATACCCAAGTAGTAGGCAAAAATTCCTATGATCGCAGATAAAAAAATAATGGTTTTTGATGGAAATGCAACAATGAGAATGATTAATCCTATGGCAATGACAAAGACACCAAGCCCGATAGACATTTTAAATAGTAGATCTAGCATATCATCCTCCTTATTTTTATCTCATTATATCAAATTTATAGCAAAGAGTAAATAATGGCAACATCTAATGATATAAGAATAAAGATAACCATTGACGGCGATGCTAAAAGCGTAACTCTTGTAAGAAATGAAGTAAATAAACTAGGAAATAGTCTTAATAACGTTGATACCTACGCGAATGCCTTAAAAAGTACACTTGGTAAAATGGCTGCAATAGGATTTGCAGTAACCGGTATAAACAATGCTATTAGTAAAAGTATAGCTTCTATAGACACTCTTGCAAACGCTACGGGCAGACTAAAACTTGTAACTTCAAGCATGAACGAGCTAAAAGATGTAACAGAGAAGCTTTTTAAAATTTCAAACGACTCAAGAGTGAGTTTTGCAGGAAGTGTTGATATATATTCAAGATTTGCAAGAAGTTTGAAAGCAACAGGAATTGAGCAGCAAAAAATGCTTGATGTAACGCAAGCGGTCAATAAGTCTCTGATTATCAGTGGAGCAAGTGCTCAAAGTGCAAATGCCGCCCTTGTTCAATTGGCTCAAGGATTAGCTGCAAATGAATTAAGAGGCCAAGAGTTGCTTTCTGTAATGGAGCAGACCCCTCGCCTTGCAGAAGCAATTGCAAAAGGAATGGGTATAAGCATAGGCGAACTTCGAAAAGTGGCTGAGCAAGGAAGCCTAAGCGCAAAAGCGGTATTTGATGCACTCCTTAGCCAAAAGGATGTTATAGAAAAAGAGTTTACTCAAATGCCAAAAACAATAGAACAAAGCATGACTATACTTGCAAACAATATGCAAAATATGCTTGGTAAATTCAATGAAGCTACCGGATTTACAGCCGGAATCGCAAATGCTACTACTTCTTTGGCGAACTCTTTTGAGAAGATATACCCTTATATAGGTACTATAAGCAGCGGCATAATGTCTCTTGCATATGCTTTTGGGGCTTACAAGATATCCGTAATTGCCGCTGAAATTAAGACCTCGCTTTTTCAAAAAACCATGATGGGAGGATATGCAAATCGATATATAGCATCACTTATGTCAGCAAAGAGTGCAACCGATATTTTTAAGATCAGTGTTATCGCAACAACAGGGGCTATGAATTTTTTAAATACTGCAATGAAGAGATTTTTACCGGCTCTTGTTATAGGCTCACTAATTGAGCTTGCGTTGCACTTTGATACGGTTAAGAAAAAACTCGAAGATCTCTCATCCGAATGGAATAAATTTTTAAAATCTCCTATAGAGGTAAACAAAGTAGCCTTAAAAGAAAAGCAAAAGCTATTTGAAAAAGCACAACAAGACCTTAAAAAAGAAGAAGAAAAATTAGCCGACATGAAAAGATTATGGGGTAACAATCCCGATCTTGCTGAAGCTATTGAAAGACAAGAAAGAGCGGTAAGAAAGCTTCAGGGGCTTTATAACGAGCTAAGAGTATCTATTGATGAGGAAAATAGACTAATAGATGCTTCAAATAGACAAAGAGCCTTAAATACCAAAAAAAGCGTTCAAGATGAGATTAATGATCTTGAAAAACTTTCAAAAGAGGCCAAAAAAGCCATTGATATATACGGAGAGGGTATATTTGATGAAGGCGACAGAAAAATTAGAGAGATTGAAAAAACAATTGAATTTTTAAGTTTGTCTCTAAGTAAAACCACAAACGATGGCATGGTCAAACTTATTACAAATGCTATTATAGGAAAAGAGCAAGAGATCGTAAAAATCAAGGAGCAGTATAGCAAGCAAATATCAGACGAGCAAAAAAGAGCAGCTGAAGAAGCAAAAAAGTATATTAAAGAGAAATTTGATGCACAAATTAGTTACTCAAAGGCAGTAAAAGATAAAGAACTTGAGCATAAGTTAGAGTTGGCAAAACTGGAGCATGATCTAAATGACCAAGTGGCTCAAGGATTAATATCTCTTTCTGAAAAGAGAGAAATTTTACATCAAAAGGAGCTAGATAGAATAGCTGAACGCAAGTCCGAAGAAAAAAGATTAGCTGCAGAATTTGATAAGGAATATGAAGATAGAGCGGTCGCCAGAGAGAAGCTGTTTGAACTTACCGACAATATGGATGAACTGTACAAGGTAGTAAAGGATAGGCATATTAAAGAGCTACAAGAGTTAGTTCAAATTTCAGGTGCTGTAAACATAGACATAAACGCTTTGGCGGAAAAGGAAACAAAAAAACATCTTCAAAGGTTTACCAAAAATACTAAGCACTCTTTCCAAGACATAAAAGGCTCTTGGGCCGATACGGTTTCTACTATGCAAAAGACAGTCGAAGAAGGCTTTTTTGATTTCTTTATGCAAAAAACTAAATCGTTAAAAGGCGCGTTAAAAGACATAGGTCAAGGTGTATTTAGAGATTTTATTAGCCCTTATGCCAGAAGCCTATCGCAAGGCTTAGCGGGCGGTTTTGGTGCATTGCTTGGCGGTGGATCAAATTTAGCTTCCATCGCTTCATTTTACGGATTAACCAAGAATAGCGAAGGCGGGTTTAGCGGTCAAGTAAATGGCACAGATGTAGTCATCTCAGGCACAGGCGAAATTCTAAGCGGTAATAGCGCCTTTGGCGGTGCAGGGAATATATTAAACGCCGTTTCAAATTTAAAGAGTATCTACTCTATGATGTCAAACGGCTATACAGGCATGGTCGGTGGTCTTACATCTCCGTTTGCAAAAGGCGGATTATATTTAACTAATTTAGGATATGGCGGACTTGGCGGTTTTACTAGCGGCTTTGGTAGCGGCATTAGCACAGTGCTTGGAAACGGGGCGACCTATCAAGGCATGATGGGCGCTTATGCAGGCGGGCTTCAAGGTGGTGGCTTGGGTGCAGGCTACACAGCCGGAGCGGCAGCAGGCGGAGCTTTAACCGGTGGAGCCATAGGATACGGTATTGGGACTTTAGGCGATAAGATGTTTGGCGCTCAAACCTATGCACCTTATACCGGAGCGGCAGCCGGAGCAGCACTAGGCGGATATGCCGCAGTAGCGGGAAGCTTAAGCGCCATACCTGTTTATGGTTGGATAGCTGCGGCAATAGTGCTTGCAATAGGCGGCATGATAGGCAAATGGAAGACTACCGATGTAGGAATTGGTATCGGCGAGGGCATAGGCGGTAAAATCGGCGATAAGATAAGCCTTGAGAAGCTATACAGATACGAGGATAAAGAGAAGAAAACTTGGTTTAGTAAAAAGAACAAGACTATTGAAAGTGGGCTTGATGATGAAACTATAAAGGCCATAAATGGTGCAGTATCAAATATACATCACCTGCTTAAAGGCATAAGCGCAACCGATCATCTCTATTTAAGAGAGGGTAAATTTAGCGGTAACGACTTCTTTAATCAAAACCTTGCAGGAGCTGCCATATCAGCCTTTACTGGACAACTTGGCAAAGATAGCACGCACAAAAGCTTTGCAGCCTTAGCGGATAAAGAGAAAAAAGAAATTTACGAGGTAATTCTTTCTACTTTAGGCACTGTAAAACAAGCCGTAACCGAAATAGACTTTATAGGGATAAAAAATCCTATCATATCGGCTGCTAAAGTAGTTGAAAACTCAATCGATACTTTTAAAATTTCAACCGATAATGCATTTGGAGAGTTTAGCAATATCCTTTCTATCTCAACGGATAAATTTAAAGAGAAATACCTAAACGCACTAAGAAACGATTTTACTAAAGAAAACGTCGATAAATGGAATGCTGCCAAACAAGCTTACGAAGCTGCAAGGAAAGCTCAAGAGGATTATACTAAGGCGGTTATATCATTCACTCAGCAGATAGCTGGTATTCAAGGCGGATTTTACGGAGCCAATAAGATAGATACAACTTTCTTAGGGCTTCAATCAATTTACAGAAGATTTAATACTCTACTTGGCGGGCTAAACTACGACATAAGCGATAACCAAAGAAAAGATGTAGCAAAATTTGGAAGTGCAACCGATATTCATAGTTGGAGCAAATATCTACTAAGTCTAAGCTCGGATCAAATGCAAGTGTTTTTAAGTGAGGGCAATACCGAACTAAGACAAGAGCTTGTGAAAGTTCTAACCGAACATAAACAAGCCATAGATGCAAACGGCGGTAAAGAGGGATACATCAAATCGCTTGCAGATCTTGAAGCGCTTAATAAGCAGATTGCAGCTCTTAAACTAGCAGAGCAGGCTGAAAAAACACTGCAACTACAAAGAGAACAGTTAAATATACTGCATCTGCAAAGAGGGGCTATTGAAAAGCTAGGCAATATAGCTACTCGAGTAAGAGATAGTGTTATAGATAACTCCACAAGCGGAATAAATTATAAAAATGCACTAAGCGCTGCAAAAGAGGCTTATAAGAACAAAGATTATAACTCTAAAGCCTTTGAAAATTTAGGCAATGCGGCCACTCATCAGCAAAGATACTTTGAAAACACTTCAAAGACCTATGAAGAGTATAAGCTAAACATGCTAAAAATGGCAGCCGAGATCGAAGGCATTGCCGACCGCACAACGCTTGATGATATTAATAAGTCGATTAAAAAGACCGAAGAGCAGATAGGAGTAGTTGGCAAACATAGTGAAAGCCAGCTTGCGGCTCTTGAAATGCAGCGTCAACAGCTTATTCAAAACAGCCAAAGTCAAATTAGCGCTCTAGATGCCTTGCTTGGTTCAAATAGTCCGATGATAAGATATTTGCGTGACGTCCTTGATAAGCTGATAAACAAAGATATGCCAAAAGACGCTCCAAAAACACAAATTCCAAACTACTCATCGGGAGTAGACACCACAAATAATAAATTTCGTACGGCTAACGGAGCTTTGCTCTTAACGAAACTTGATGAGCAGATCAATCAAACGTATCTGTCTACGTTAAGAAGAAGCGTAGATCCGTCAGGCTTAGAGTTTTGGAGAAACAAGATAAATAGCGGGCAGCTACCCCTTAGCCAGTTAGCCGCAGAACTTATAAAGAGCGCAACCGCCATCACACAATCAAGCAATCCCGAGGACTGGATCGAATGGTATAAGGCAAAAGGCTTTAAACCGTTTGCGGACGGTGGCATAGTAACCCGTCCTACAAGAGCCCTTATAGGAGAAGCCGGATACGACGAGGCTGTAATACCTTTAAAAGACGGCAGAGGGGTAAAGGTATATATGGACGGAGAGTTTAAAAATTTAACCAATTCAAATGCAAGGCTTGAGAGCATAATAACCGAGATGGCAAAAGGAATAAAAGAGCTTGTAATGCACATAAGAAACATTATGAGCCATGACGGCACTAGCATAAATACAAAGGTGAAATCATGACGGTAATAGATAAAGTTGCCTACACGGTAGTAAGCAATAACGCTCCTATAGACACAACTCCCGCTTGGCAAAGCGGCAAGAGTTATCAAGTGGATGATAAGGTTAAATACAAAGGGCAAATTTATATCTGCGCTAAGGCAAATCAAGGAAGCGAGACTCCGGATAAATCAACGGTAGAAGAGTGGGTAAACGTAGGAGATCCGAACGAGACAAAATTTAGGGATAAATTTATAAACACTCAAACAAAAAAAAGCGACGGAACACTTGAGATCGTAATTAGGATAGACAGTAGCTTTGTAAATGCCTTTGCACTATTTAACGTCGATGCAAAAAAGGTAAGCATTTTTGATAATGGCAACAACCCTATATTTGAAAAGAATTTAACCGAAAGCGAGCCTATATCAAACTGGTGGCAGTACTTTTTTGGAGCAGGCTTTACGTATAAAAGCGATCTATGGTTTTTAAGCGAGATCGACTATAACGAAAACATAAAAATAGTCATAGAACCAAACGATAAGGGTGCAAATTTAGGTCATCTTATCGTAGGAAAGCAGATTGTGCTAGGTCATACGGAGGCGGAATTTAGCATAAAGATAATTGACTATTCAAAGATCATGGAAGATCCTTACGGCAATATCCATATAAGAGAGGGCAAAAAAGCAAAGTATGCAGATACTAATATAACTATGCCTACAAGTCAAATAGACTTTAACAGACAAACTCTGGCACGCCTTGAAAAGCCTACTCTTTTTATAGGGGATGAAAAGAGTAACGGATTTGAGAGCTTAACAATACTCGGCTTTAGCGACGATCTTGAAATAATTTCTACAAGCGGAGAATTTAGCACGACAAAACTAAGTATAAAAGGAGTGATTTAATGGCAAATATCTCAAAAATAAATCAAAAACTAACACAATTCGGACCGGCACCTCAAAGAACGGATCCCGCAAATTTCCCCACAAGGGCAAACGCTATGGTGGCTCACTTTCTAACGCACTTAGATGAGCAAAACATTATGAGCGAACAATACAATACCAGTATAGACGAGCTAAATACGACAATAACCGATATGAACAATAAACATCAAGAGATAGTCGAAAAACACACCGACTTCATCCCGAAATACGACGATTTGGCAGATAAATACGACAAATTTATCCCAAAGTATAACGACACCGTTAAAAAACATGGGGAAGTGGTAAGTCATAGCACTCATGTAGATAGCGTAAAGGCTCAGATAGATATAGATCTTGAGCGTGCGAAGTCTTTTATCAACGAGCAGAACAATGTTATAAACGATACTAAAATATCGGAAGTGTCTACATGGAGTAGTACAAAGATAAAAGAGGAATTTGGTAAGAAAGTAGGCATAGATGATAATACTGTGTCTATCTTAAATCTCAAAATTTTAAAAGAAAAAGCAAGCTCTAATCCTCCAGCAATGGCTCAAATTCTTTTTAGGACGCAAAACGGGCAGAGTTTTGAGATTGCAGATTTACAGCAACTTTATCAAACACTCAAAGGATATATTGACGTTGATTTTGTTAGTGGGGAGCTAAATCTGATTGAGAAAAAAGAACTGCTTGAAATTAGTGGAAATTTAGTATTGCCAATAAGTGCTATTACCACAACTGACGGAACAAAAATATTTTATAGCAATTTGAGGAGCTTTTCATATAGCCAATCGCTATTAAAGTTAAAAGACGGAGTTTTTAGCAAGCTTAACACACCTGCTGTTGGGGGGCAAAGTTTTAGAATGGTGAGGGTTTATGAAAATAATCAGCACGAACTATACTTGACGGGTGGCAACCACAATCTTCAAGTTTATAAGCTAGATAGAAGCGGAAGTGGCTCTTGGCAGCAAATCTCAAACCCAAATAATGTATTTTTTTTCCCATACTGTTTAAATACAAACAACCTTGCAGGGGTTACACAGGGACAGAGTGATTATTATTATAAGGTTTGGGTGCTTAAAAATGGACGTTTTGAGCAACAAGGTAGTGAAATTCAAATGAAAAATAGAGGAATAAGCTCACTAGGGAGCGGGGCTTTTATTGACAATACGTCATCGGTTTATTATGACGACAGAAAACCATCTTTTCAACTTCAAAGAGATTTAGGTTTTGGGGCTATCTTTATAGGAGGGTTTGCAAATCAAGCAACATTTAAGCAATATAAAGGGGCTGAGGATAATTCAAGTATAGTTGGAGGCTTAATCCCATTTTTAAATGCTTATACAAGAATTATATACTTATCTGCAGGCGGTTTTGTCGTGTATAACAGTAGCGATAAATTGACAATATATAGCAAAAAAAACAACAAAAAAATAAACCTGCAAATCACAGACCCTATTTTAGACAAAAATTTTGGAACAAGCATAAATCTAAATAGTAAGATTGTTACTGTTTCAGATAATAGCGACAATTTTAAATATTTTTTAAGTAGAAAATTTTTAAAGCACTATGGCATTGAGGAGTAGAAAAATGTATCAATACGAAAAAATAAAAAACGGCGAATATCGCATATTTGGCAGAGATTATGATACTACGCATTTATGTAGCGAAGCGGAAGCAAAGCAAATCGTAGCTAGGCTTGAAGTGGAGTGGCTAGAGGAGCTTAAAAAGCTAAAGATAGCAGAGTTAAATTCAAATATCAATAAAGCTTACAAAGCCTACTTAGCCAAATACCCGGATGTAGAGATTAGGACATTTGAAGAAAAAGCAAAAGAGAGTTTCTTAGTAAAGAAAGACCCGCAAACTCCTTGCGCAGATACTCCTTTGCTATGCAAGCTTACGGCAAACGGAACGATAGAAGAAAGAAACATCCTAGCCGGGCAGGTGTTTGAAAAAGTAATCGAAAACGCCGCTCTTGAAAAATGGGGTGTAGTTACAAGGGATGCTATCAAGGCGGCAACAGACGAAGCAACGCTTAATCAAATCAGTATAGAGATACCAAATTTAGGAGCATGAGATGTTTAAAACAGAACTAACTATAAGGCGAATAATAGGTGTAAAAAACTGCTGGCAGACGGTAGAGCCTTTGGTATGGAGAAGCGAAAGAGATGAAGTCGTAGTGCCTGCGGGGTTCATTTATGACGGAGCGAGCGTGCCAAGAATTTTTACAAACATATTTCCAAAAAGTGGCGAAAGATATGACCGTGCAGCTTGTTTGCACGACTTCCTTTATGCTACTAGGATGCTTGATCGAAAAAGGTGCGATGAGATATTTTACGAGGCTATGAAATTTGACAAGATGACTAAGTGGAAAGCGTGGGTGATCTACAAATCGGTTAGGTTATTCGGCAACAAGGCATACAGCGATCATAAAGTGCTTGATGCAAGCAAGATAAGACTTTAAAGGGAGAGACGATGCTTAAATTTATACTGTCATTTGCAAAATCAAACCCTTTGACCATGGCCGGGTCTACGCTTTTGTTTTTAGGTTTACTGTTTGGCAGTATGTATGTAAGATCTTACGTTAACGAGCTTGAAGATCTTATATCTAAGCATGAAAAAACCATAAAAGACAATAAGGCCGAGCTAAAGGACAAAGAAAAGACTATAGCTCTTAGAGAGGCTGAGATAGAGATTGCAAATGCAAAAATCTCTTCACAGAACAAAAAGATAGCTAACATTGCGATAGAAAGCGAAAGGCTAAGAAACGCACAGCCTATCATCAAAAAAGAGATAGAGACAAAATATATCAAAATAAAGCCTCCGGATACTTCAAGCAAGTGCCAAGCAAAGCTAAAGTATTACGAGAACCTTTTTAGGGAGTTAGGAAGATGAAAACGAGCAAAGCGACCCAAGCAGAGCGCAGGAGCATTTCTACGCGAGCAAAGCGACGCTGGAAGATCATACAAGCATTGATTAAATTTGAAAATATGACTGAAAGAACCATTAGAAAGATCATATTTATCATACTGCTTGGCTTTGCAGTGTTTTTGGCGGGATGTAGCCAAAAACCGGAAATCATCACAAGAACGGTGTATCAGGATGTCTATCTGCCTATTAAGTGTGAAGCAAAGATCCCGGATAAGCCAAAATTTGATGAAAACAATTTAGAGAGTGCCAAAGCCATAGCCAAATATTATGAAGAGACTGAAAGACTGCTCAAAGAGTGTATAGGCGGTATCGATGCTAAATAACATAGACAAAGATACCTTTATTTACGGAATAGTAGCCTTTATAGGGTTTGCAGGCGGGGTTCTTGGAATAGGAAGCGGAAATACGAAGATAGAGGGTGAGAATAAAGCCGGCAGAGCTATATCGGTAGTAGTAGCCATAGGTTCAGCCATGCTCTTTTGTCTTGCTGTGCATGAGATCGTACTTTATTTTTCAGGCACTCCAAGTCTCGGGGTAGCTCTTGGAGGAATTGCCGCATGGTTTGGCGCAAATTTCATGAAAACACTAACTATTAAGCTAATAAACAGCCTTATAAGCGCTCTTGTGGAGTTTATCACCAAAATAAAAACTAGAAGAGACGATTACTCTTATGGAGGCTCAGAATATGAATACAAAGATATTGTGAGACCAAGAAACGAAACAGAAGATATGAATAAAACATACAAGGAGTTAGAATGATACCAAATTTCAGTAGATCGCTAGATATTTTATATGAGCTAGAATTTAATAATCCAAGTAACGCCCTGCATAAAAACCCTACTGAGCCTGAGCTCACCTTTATGGGAATATACGCTAAAGCTAATCCGAATTGGCAAGGCTGGAATGAGGTGTATAGCGTAGTTAGATATAGCAAAGACTTAAAAGAAGCCTCTATAAAGCTATATAATGATCCGAATATACAAGAACTGGTAGCCGAGTTTTACAAAGAGCATTTTTGGGATAGGATGAGACTAGGAGAGCTAAATTCTCAGAAAAAAGCCGATGAGATATTCATCTTTGGAGTGAATGTTGGATGCAGGGTAGCTATAAAAACGGCTCAAAGAGTAGTAGGCGTAGTAGATGACGGACACATGGGAGAAAAGAGCATCGATGCTATTAACAGAATAGATGAAGAGATATTTGACAAAAAGTACGACAGATTGGAGATAGCTTACTACGATAGACTGATTGAAAGAAATCCAAACTATAAGATATACGCTAGAGGGTGGAGGAATAGAGCGCTAAGAGTGTGATAGCGAGACGAATCCGACGTCTCAATAAGTTCTTACAGCATAAAATTTTAAAAAATATTAAATTTTTATATAAGATGGTATACTATTTGCTGTATATAAAATATGGAATCAATAATGCAAAAGGCTAATGCTAGTATCATAAAAAAAAGCCTTATAGACTGGCTTGATAAAAAATATATTGATAAAACTATTACCGCAGAGATACTCGTTAAAACATCTTTGGGTGACAAAGTTGCGGATGTGGTAGTATCAAACGGTCATGCCATTGCGTATGAAATAAAAAGTGAGCTTGATACTACTCTTAGATTGCGTGATCAGATAGCAGGTTTTAGCGAAGTATTTGAGTATGTTTATTTGGTTTTTTGGCGTGATAAATTTAACATAAGCGAGCTCAATCTGCCTTGCAACATAGGAATTATTGAGGCTTTTTATCATAAAAATAAAGTATCTTTTAAGATGGTTAAAAAACCAAAAATCAATAATAATATATCAAAATACAACCTGTGTAGCATGCTATGGGCTGATGAATTAAAATACTTTTTAACAAAAAAGGATGTAGCTTTTAAAAAAAATGCAGATAAAGAAGTTCTAGCTAGTAAATTTTGTTCAATATCTACCAATAGGGATATCATAAGAGTTTTTAGGTTTATATTAAAATATAGATACGAAAAAGGGTTTTTGTCATACAAGCAAAATAAAGACAAAAAAAACGCCCTATCCTTTTTGTCAAAAAATAAAGTCAATCGTCATTATTTATCAAATTTGACATTGTAACTATATAGTGTGCTATCATTCTATGCTTCCAAATGTTTCCAGATTTGAAACTTTCGATTTTGTCCGAAACAACATCCTTTATAAAAGCGCACGTTTCACAATGTAATGTTGAAAAATTTCTAATTTCATTAACTATTTTTTGACAAAGCTCCTTATATTGCTCGTAATTTCCTCTATTGTTGGCAGTAAAAGTGCATAAGTTCCCATCTTCTGTAGCGTATTTTATGAAAGGATAATATAAAAATCCTTTATCGCCGTCTATATCTATGCTAGATTGTATTTTATCCGTTATAGTAAAGTCGGCATACCCCAAAGCAATACCAGAAAACTTATTGTTTATCACATTGAAATTTGATAAATGTATATTTTTTAATCTGGCAAAGCTAAATTCAGTATCAGCCTTCTGACTGTCTTTTAGGCTTTCTCCTGCTAATATAATTTTTTTTACATTACATTGTTTAGTTATTTCTTCTATATTATTTATAACATAATCCATATTTGAGTTAGAAACATCCATTATGACCGTAGCTTTTTCTATACCATCCGGCAAAAAGTCATACAACTCCCAAAATATATCTAAGTCTTCTTGCTTAAATAGATCGCTTTGAAATAGCCTTATTGCAAAATCATCAAATGCTTCTATAATCTTTCTTGCAAAAATTCTATTTTGTCTAATACTCTCCCTTCGCGTCCTTAATGAGTACTCAAAAGATATTACAGGTACAATATCCTTAAGATTTGCTTCTTTTGCTTTTTCAGACAATTTAATAAAGAAATTATACTTTGCTTGATAATCTATCAAATTTAAATCACCTATAAATTGATTTGAAAAATACGTAGGTATATCTACAAAACATTTTTTTTGTTGAAATATGTCTAGCATACCATTTGCTTTACCGCTAAGTAAAGTATCCAAAAAATCGTCTATATCCTGAGTTTTTGCATTAACAAGTTCAATAATCGGGTTTACTTCTATAGGTTTTGTTAAAGCTTGCTTTAATCCTTTAATTTCATTTAGTTTATTTTTTATAATCGGGTAATACATTTATTATCCTTTTGTATATTGCATTATGATAGCGACAACCGATACAATAAGTGCCGCTATTGATATCCATCGCTCCCAACTTTTATGCTTTTTATCATCAAGCTCTTTTTTAGTAACCATCTTTGCTTCTACTTCTTTTTTATAGCTTACCATAAGAGCTTCCGCATTTTTTATTTTTTCTGTTAATACCGCTAAATCTTTGTCATGCTGGTAAATATTCAATTGATACTTTTTTATATCCCAAAGTTCAGACTTATTGTTATCAATATCTTTTTTTATATACTCTAATGATTGCTCTAATTTGGTGGTTTCTAGCTTTAAATTTTGCAAGCAGTTGCTCATATCGTCTAGTTTATTTTCTATCTTATTGATTCTGTCGTCATATATTTCTGGCACAACACAATCCTTTTAAAAGTTGAATCTGTATATTATACTTATAATTAAATAAATTTACGCTAGAAATCAAAGTGGGAATCAGGCAAAATTGAATCCACTTTGATTTTAAGCGTAAATTCACTTTGATTTGAAAAGCGGTTTTAC
>NZ_LIWQ01000022.1:0-17772 GCF_012978795.1 Campylobacter sp. RM16188
GGTATTTTGGATGGATGGAGAAGACCTAATCTTGGATATTGGAAATAGTGATAGCTTGATAGTAAAATCACAAGCCGATTTAAACAAAACGATAGAAAAAATATATTTATCAGACAATAACTATATAGATAAAAGCCGCCTTGATATTGCCTTGGCTAATCTTAGATTAAAAGCTTCGGAATTAGGCATAGTCTTAAATAGAGAAAATATATTATCAAATCCGGAATTGGTTTCAATCATAAGATCTTCTTGGCAAATCGAAAGAAATGATACTCACACTCCTCCGCTTGTATTGGATATAAACTCAAACAGTATTACATCAAGCTCTCTTGTAAATTCTAATACATACTTTGATTATGATGGCGATGGAGTAAGAGAGAAAACAGGTTGGATAGAAAGTGGCGATGGACTACTTGCGATAGACATTGACAAAAATTCTTTAATAGACAAAGGAAGCGAGCTTTTTGGAACTCATTTTAAGCTATCAAACAGCTCATATGCAAAAGATGGATATGAGGCCCTAAGAGATTTTGACTCAAATAAAGATAATATTATAGATGAAAATGATGAAAAATTTAAAGATTTAATAGTATGGATGGATAATGAAAATGGAATTAGTGAAAAAGGAGAGTTAAAAACCCTAAAAGAGCTTGGAATTTCACAAATTCATCTACCTGATAAGGAAAACTTCTCTATTGTAGAAAATGAGAATATTATAACCAACGAATCTACTTTTAAACAAAATAGCACAAGTAAAAGCATAAAAGATGTTTGGTTCAAATTTAGTCCTACTGACGCCAAATCGAATATACCTATTGAGCCTTTATATGATAACAATTTTACCGATATAATTATAGATTCTAATAATTATGTAGATGAAACTAAGATATTGTCTCAGGCAAGTATAAAAGAGCTTATCATAAATTCAGGCTATACTGGAATAGGAAGTAGTGGAACAAGTGCGAAAGCGAATGCCAATAATGGAACTCTGACACTTGAAAATAGATGGTTTAAATCAGATAATCTAGATACTATATATGATAAAAATGATTTGAATTCATCAGATTCAAATTTAAAAGGTAGCGGAAACGTAAGAGACTTGGATGATGCGGCAAATTCAAACTTAAAACTAAAAGAGGATATTAAAAGGTACGAAGAAGAATCTACAAGTAAAGCCTTTGATGAATTGAGCAAAGATATGGATAATATACTTGACGGATGGGCGTTGAATGATAATTTTGGTTCAAACAACTCATTTGTGCCGCCTATAGTACTGGATCTTAATTCAAACGGCATTACATCTACGGATCTTAATAAAACAGATATATACTTTGACTATAAGAATATAGGAAGAAGAGATAAAACCGCTTGGATAGATCAAGGAGATGGATTATTAGGAGTAGATATAAATAAAGATAGGATTATAAATAACTCATATGAATTGTTTGGTTCGCTATCGAAGCTATCAAACGGCTCATATGCAAAAGATGGATATGAGGCCCTAAGAGATTTTGACTCAAATAAAGATAATATTATAGATGAAAATGATGAAAAATTTAAAGATTTGCTTGTATGGCAAGATTTAAACCTTGACGGGAAAAGCACAAAAGAAGAAGTTAAATCGTTAAAAGATGTTGGAATTTCATCTTTGTCTTTAGAAGTTTCAAATAATACTACTTTTGAAAACGGTAATCGTATAACTGGAGAGAGTTTGTTTCAAACATCTAACGGGAAAACAGGTATTGTTAGGGATGTTTGGTTTAAAGTAAGTGACAAGCATAGTATAGCGGTAAGTGAGCTAAGTGACGAATATGAGAAGAAGATATCCATAGTGGAGGCTTTTAGAGGGTCTAGACTTACTAATGAGCAAAGGGCAAATCCCTATATAGTGCTAGCTGTATTAAAAGAGTATGATAATATAAAATTTGCAACTATGAGCAAAATACTTTCAAATAGGCTATTTGGAGAAAATACAAAGAGTTGTCAACTTATGTTTAACGCATTAAACTTAAAACTTGAGCGCATAATAAATCATGAAGCTAATGAAACAGAAACGGCTCTTGCTATAAATTTATTATCCGCTGCCTTAAAAAGAGACTACAATTATGCTATTTTTAAAATAAATAAAAACTATCTTGTAAATGAAAAAATTCAGACTCTTCTTGCAAAAACCGGCATTAGTTTTAAATTGAGCGGCAAAGATATAGTAGGAACAATAGGAAAATATAATTTTGCAACCAAAAGTAGCGAAAATTTTGATTTCAGCAGTAGTAAAAATGGAATATCAATAGAAGCTAGGGGCGGAAACGATACTATTATAGGGTCAAACTTCAATGATGAAATCAACGGAGGAAATGGTAATGATATAATATTTGGCTCAGGAGGTATGGATATATTGCGAGGCGCTGCAGGAAATGATTTGCTCATAGGCTCCAAAGATAATACTATATATGAGTATTATTTAGGAGACGGTGACGATATTGTTATTGATGATGGCGGAAGAGATGTATTAAGATTCGCATTCTTAAAACCAGAAGATGTCAGTATTCAAAAAAGTGGCAATGATATGATAATTCGCATATCAAATCCATTTGATAAAAATGACATATTAGGAAACATAACTATCAAAAATGGCTACACCACAGGTAAAATAGAGCAATTTTACTTTGATGGCAAAATTTTAAGCTTTGAAGAGATATTAGAAAAAGTTTCTGCTGATACAATTTATAAATTTAATAAATTCGATGGTGTAGTTACCATAGATGATATTGGCGGTGTAGATAGAGTATTGTTCGGAGATGGAATTTCATTTGATAGCATTATTGTCAATAAACTTGATACCGATCTTGAAATAGCTATCAAAATAGATGGAAGAAAATATGATGAGCTTACTGATAAGCTTGTTATTAAAAATTTCTTTAATAGCCAAGGAAGAATAGAAAGTTTTGTGTTTAGTAATGGAGCTATTCTAAATCATGAAGAAATATTAAAAGATTTAAGTGGCATGGGAAATGATAAATTTATAATAGGTGACAAATTTGACAATACTCTAAATGGAACTGAAAATGCAAATATTATAAACGGCAAAGAGGGCAATGATACGCTTAATGGCCTTAATGGGGATGATAAGTACATCTTTGAAATTTCAGGAGGAAAAGACACCATATCAGATACCGGAGGTCTGGATAAGATAATATTTGGATTTGATATTAATCGAGATAATCTTCAAGGCAAAATTTCAGGAGATGATTTGATCGTAGGCATAAAAGAGTCAGGTGTCGCTTTTGATAATTTAAAAGACAAAATCACTATTAAAAACTGGAATAATCCTGAAAATAAAATAGAAAGAGTAGCTTATAGTGATGGCAGCGAATATGATATAGAAACATTATTAAATAGAGCTGTAAAATTCGATCAAGAAAGTATCAGTATGGATCTAAAAAATCAAAGAAGTATTTCTTCTTTTGTTAAGGCTTTTGATCCTGATGGCGGTGATATTATTTATGAAATAATTTCTAACCCTCAAAATGGAACATTTGCATTACAAAAAGACGGAGCTTATAGCTATAAGGCAAATGAAGGGTTTGTAGGAGTTGATAAAGTTGTAATTAAAGCTAGTGATATGATGGGAAGCGAGGCCTTGCTTAACATTAATTTTAATATTAGTGTTACTATACCTATTATTGGCTTTTCGTCAAATTTTATTAAAGAGGATGAAATATTAAGAGGAAAAATAGAAGTTATTGCGGACGTACCTAATGACAATATTAAATATGAGCTTATTGGCAATCCAAAAAATGGTATATTTACTATCAACTCAGATGGAAGTTATGAATATAGGCCAGAAATTAATTTTAACGGCAAAGATAGTGTGGAGATAAAAGTTAGTAACTCTTACGGAATTAGTTCTAAAGCCAGACTTGAAATCAATGTAGAGGCAGTGAATGATTTGCCTTTGTTTAATAGTGAAGCTGAAGTTTATGAATTAAAAAATACAAATATTATTAGTTCTAAAATAGAAGCCATAGATGTTGATGGAGATAAACTCACGTATTCAATAGTTTCAAATGCTGCAAATGGAAAATTTAATATAGACGAAGAAGGAAATTTCTCCTATAAGGCAAATGCTGATTTCTTAGGGCTGGACAGTGTTATGATTGGTGTCAGTGATGGAAAGGAATTTGTAAAAAAAGAGTTAAAATTTAATATTCTTGGTTATCAGTATGATGGAGGTGATATGCTTATAGACTCTAGTTATTCTAACAATACCATAAAGATATCTAAATCTAATATATCAGACATTGATTTTTCAAGACACATAGATGATCTTTTGCTGCATCTGCCTAATGGTACTATAACTATTAGCAAGTATTTTAACAAGAATAAGACTGTATCATTTTTAGAATTTAAAGATGGTACAAAGATTAATATTTCAAATGATAATCTACAAGAGTCAACCAAAAGCTGGTGGCAACTAAAACCTTCTGTGTCATTAAAGCATAGCGGAATAGTCTTTGGCATAGACAAAAAAGAGAATATAAATGGCTCAAAGCAAAACGATGTAATTATAACTAGTGGCGGAAAAGACAACGTTGATGCGGGAAAAGGAAATGATATAATATTTGCAGGCAACTATGATACTATAAAGGCTGGAAAAGGAGACGATACTATTGTTTCAAGAGGCAATAGTGCAACATTAATTGGCAGTGACGGAGATGATGTATATATAATTTCATCAAAATCAAATAATAATATCATTAAAGATAAAGAGCTAATCAATCTTATTAACGGAGGCAATGATACTATTAGATTAAGTGGAGACATAACCAAGCAGGATATTACTTTTAGCAGAACCGGTACTTTTTCTAAAGATCTCCTTGTAAGATACAAAGACAATAGTCTTATTGTAAAAAATCAATCAAACAAATACTCAGCTGTAGAGAAGCTAGAATTAGATAATGGTAACTATATAACAAGAGATCAGATAGATAAGATAATACAAGATATTAATGCTTTTGCTAAAGATAACGGCATATCAAGTATTAATCACGATACTATAAGAAACAATAACGATATGATGAATATAGTTATGAATGGGTGGATTGGGTAGAGGGCTGTATGGTCTAGTCACACCTCTATCCTCTTATTGTTTATATATAAAGGCATAAGAGAGTAGAGGTTTCTTTTTTGTATCATAATCTAAGTTTTTCTTAAAGATTAAATTTAAAAATGTTCTTTAATATACATCATGAGTCAATCACGAATCATAGTGTAAGATAAGTTTAAAAACTTAATATCTCTAACAATAGAAATAGATAACTCGAGGAACTTATTTTATTAAAAGGATAGCCTATCAGCTTCTGTTTAATGTATTCACGAGTAATATAGTTGAAAACAAAAGGAAGGTGTAAATGATTTTAAATAAAATAGTTGTTCAAAATTTTAGATTGCTAAAAAATTTTGAATTAAATCTTAAGAATGAACTCTCTTTAATTATAGGAAAAAACAATTGTGGAAAAACTTCAGTTCTTATTATTTTAGACAAGATACTAAATTCATCTAAATTAATGTGGGAAGATATAAATTTGGAATGTCAGAAAGAACTGTATGAAAAAATAATTGATTTTGATATATCTGAGCAGGAGAAAGTTGCATCATTAGAAGCTGTTAATTTGCAATTATTTATAGAGTATGATGATAATGATTCATATGCAAATATACAAAAATTTATGATGGATTTGAATCCGGATAATAATACTATAGTTTTAGAATTTATTTCATTAATATCTATAAAGAAAATTATAGAATTAAAAGAGATTATTAACGAAAAGAAACTTGAAGATTTCATATCATTTTCTAAATTTATCAGCAAGAATTTTTCAAACTTTTTTGAAACTAAAAAATATTCGAGGGGATTTGATGCTGAATTAAATCAAATAACACAAGATAGGTCAGAAGAGATTGATAATAAGGATATTCAAAAAGTAATTAAAGTGGCAGGAATTAGAGCCGATAGAGCAGTTTCTAATGATGATCGTAATCATGTTTTATCAAGTTTGACGGGAAAATATTTTAGTTCTTATAAGGCTTCAAAAAATGAAAGTGAATCTATATTTACTAACCTCGAAGAAGAACTGGAGAAAGCTGATAGGGCATTATATGCGATTTATAACGGAAGAGAAAGTGAAGGCGAAGAAGCTGTAAAAGGTATTTTTAGTGATGTTATAAATGTTATAAAAACATATGGTGGTGCAGAAAATGGAATTGATATAGCAATAGAGTCATCTATTTCAGAGAAAAATTTATTGTCAGATAATACAAACTTAAGTTATAGACAAGGGGGAGATTGTTCACTTCCAGAAACTTATAATGGGTTGGGGTATTTGAATTTAATTGGTATTTTGTTTGAGATTGAAACCAAGATACAGGAATTATTTGAACAACCGGCAGATATAAATCTCTTATATATTGAAGAGCCTGAAGCACATACACATCCCCAGTTACAGTATATATTTATAAGGAATATTAAAGCTCATATTAAAGCACATAGAACAAAGTTGTTGGAAGAAAAGAATAAGCAGTTGCAGATTTTAATCACTTCTCATTCATCACATATAGTTTCTGAATGTAACTTTGATGATATTATATATTTGAAGAAAAACGGGAATACAGTTATAGCTAAGAGTTTTAATTCTTTAAAAGAAGAGTATGGTGGGAATGAAAAGAAAGGATTTAAGTTTGTAAAACAATATCTGACAATAAATAGAAGTGAGCTTTTCTTTGCAGATAAAGCTATTTGTATAGAAGGAGATACCGAACGAATCTTAATGCCGACTATGATGTATAAGACCGATAATAAAGAAAAGCCAGAAGGATATATTATTCCACTATTATCACAAAATATTTCTGTAATAGAAGCTGGGGCACATTCACATACCTTTATTCCATTATTTGAGTTTTTAGGTATCAAGGTCTTGATAATCACAGACATAGATGCCGCAAATATAAATGTTAATGGGAGGTATGTAAAATCACATCCAAAGGACGCAAGGTATACAAGCAATGCCTCTATAAAAGACTTTTTTAAAGGTTCAGGTCTTGATGAATCAAATAATCAATTTAAGGAACTTGTAGAAAAAAGACCTGAGGATAAAATTAAAAATAATATTAGAATAGCCTATCAAATACCGGAAATTGATGATGAGTATCAAGCAAGTAGTTTTGAAGATGCATTTATAGCATTAAATAAAGACTTTATATTAAAGAATAAAGACGGATTTTGTGAATATGGGGCGTTAAAAGACTTTGAGAATGATGAAATAGCAAGTGGTGATTATTATAATTTTGCATTAAAAAATGTGGAAAAGAAGTCAGCATTTGCATCAAGCCTATTGTATTTTGACAAAGAAGATGGCAACGAGGATGAAAAATGGGCAGTTCCACATTATATTGAGGAGGGCTTATTATGGATACGCTAACACTGGAAAAAGAAGTATTGGAAGCTCTTCAATGTATAAAAAATGGTAAAAATTTTATTTTAGAAGGTGGTGCTGGAAGCGGAAAAACATACTCGTTAATTTCCTTAATAAATGCACTCATAGGGGAATTACCAGATATTAAGATAGTATGCATTACGTATACAAATAATGCAGTTACAGAAATTTTATCAAGAATAGAAAATGAGAACCTTTGGGTTTCAACAATACATGAGTTTATATGGGCTCTTATTAGGAAATATCAGAATGAAATAAAGGATATTTTAGTTGAGCTTATTAACGATGAAAATGAAAAGAACTTTAAAAAGCCAAAAGATTTTTCTGAGGCTTTAATTTCAAAAGAATATTTCGAAAATATTTATGTGGAATATGACGAGTATTATTCTGTAACGCCAAATGATGAAAACAGAGTTAAAATTAGTCATGATCACATTTTGATTGTTGCAGAGAAAATGTTTGAGAAATACAAAAAAATAGCGGATATTTTAAAGGATATTGCAGATTGCATTTTTGTTGATGAATATCAAGATACAAGTCCTTTAGTTGCTGATATTTTATTAAAGCATCTTGATCAAAGCAGTAAGAAAAATGTAATTGGTTTTTTTGGGGATTCAATGCAGTCTATATATGACAACGGAGTTGGTAATTTAAATCAATATAGTTTAACAAAAATAGTAAAAACTCAAAACCGAAGAAATCCAAGAGTTGTAATTGAAGTAGCTAATAAATTTAGAGATGATGGTATTGAGCAAGTACCTTCAGAAGATATAAATGCACCCAATATGGAGAATGGTGTCATTCGGGAGGGTAGTATTAAATTTTTATATGGAAATGAAACAGATGATTTTATAAGTGTAAAGGGAAAGGATATTTTTGAATCTTGGGATTTCTCTGATGGAAAACAAACAAAAGAGTTAAGGTTGACTCATAAATATAATGCTGAAATGGCTGGATTTAAAGACTTATATGATATATATAATGCTGATTTGATAATTACTCTTATAAACAAGATAAAGGAAAAAATTGATAAAGGAGATGTAGATAGTGATAAGACTTTTGGAGAATTGGCGTTAGAGGTAAAACCAACATTTAAGAAAGTAGATTTATTGGATCAAATTAATGGAAGTGAAACTTATCAGTCAATATACAGTGTTTTAGAAGATATGTCATGGGAAGAAGCTTACGAAAAATGTAGAGTTACTAAGGAATCTCTTATGTCATATAAATTAAACGGGATGAGTGGTAAATATGAAGCTAATTCTTACAGAGATAGAATTCTACGCAGATTGGATATATTAGAGGAAATTATTGAATTATACGAGGCTAATAAATTTAATGATTTTCTACGAATAACAAAATTTTCTATTCATAATAGGAATGATAAGATTTGCCTTAGGAAAGCAATTGATTATCTTGTAAATAAAGAAAATAAAACGATAGAAGAAGTTTTAGAGTTTGCTGAAGGGAAAGGACTACTCAAAGAAGATGAATTATTTAGTGATTATATTTCAAATAAAGGGTTTTATTTATGGGAGAGAATAAAAAATACAACATTTAAGCAATATAGAAAAAGTGTTTTATATTTAAAAGAATTTTCACCAATTTGTACTCAACATAGTGTTAAGGGTAGTGAATATGATAATGTACTTCTTGTATTAGAGTCTGATTGGAATAAATACGATTTTAATACATTATTTGGAAAAGGATCTTCAAATTCTAATGTTCAGCTAAGAACGAAAAAATTATTTTATGTATGTATAACGAGAGCAAAAAAGAATTTAATAATATATATGCCTACTAATGATTCTGACATATTGGAGAAAGTAAAAGAGTTTTTTGGAGAAGAAAATGTGCTTTCAATAGACGAGCTTATATAGGATTTATAAATTTCAATTAAAAATATTTTATATAAAATCCTAAATAGTTTCCAAATAGTCATAAGAGAACTTGGTAAAGCGGACTATAATTAGAATATTTTATTAAATCATTACAATGTATTTAACTTCTACTGCTAAAAGTTAAATACAGTTTTGCTAATTTTTATGTTTAGAATATGTCCAGAATGGGGTCTTAGGGGCTTACCCCTAACGAGATATTTTGTCTGACTTGTCGGACAAAAAGTATCCTCGCCTATGTTATAAATGTATGACTATCCTCGCCATCTTGGATATGGCATATAGTAATATTTATAAAATGCTTTTCATAAAAATAGACTTAAGCTTTTAACACATCTTTATCTCAAACGCTCTTTTCTCTCTTTAGATCAAACACCTCCTTACTCTTTATCTCCATTACCGATCTATTGAAAGAGAACTAATTTATAACTGGCATCTTTAAATTTTAAAGTTAGCTCCTTATAATCCGTTATCTCTTCAAATAGCTTATTGCCGTCGAATTTAGTAATTTGCAATAGCTCGTCCTTATTATTCTTGATAATCTCATCGTGATTGCCTAGGATTAAGGTATGCTTACCGTTTAATCTCTTTAGTATGGATATACTCTTTTCTATATCCCTGTAAAAAGATAAATCACCTAAATTGTAAATTTCATCGTTAATTCCTACCGTATCGTTCCAAAGACTAATTAGTCCGTTATCCATCTCATCTACACAGTTAAAGTTTCTAAAGCACGGACAAAATTTCATAACGTTTTTATGCCCCAAATGCAGATCGGACGTAAAAAATATATTATTACTATTACTATTCATAACTATTTCCTTGAAGGTTTAAAGCTATATATGCATACATTATCCATATATAGCTAAATCTCTTAGCTTTTATAATATAAATTTGTGAAGTAAGCTATCTTAGCGAACTTCAAATCACTATCTCTTAATTTTTACAATATTAAATTCGTGCGGAAGTTTTTGTTTACGTAGATATAAAGGTAAAAAGGATTCTACCTCTACGTATTTGAAAGTTCGCTTAAAATTTAAAGGCTCTCCACTATCTTTGATTCGTAATATGAATGAAGAGTAGTAGTTTCAGATATGTTTTTTATTTTATATCAAAATGAGCTTGCTTTTACTCTCGCTTTACCTTCATATATCCTATCTTATGCTCTTTAGAGATATGCAAAGGTTAATATAAGCTCTTTATATCTCCACCCTTATAATCCCGGGCTTTTTACTATCCTTATCGCACCCCGGATTATATATGATAGCGTCTTTTAATCTATACTCTGTTTTTATAGGGTTATGAATATGTCCCGATAAGACGAATTTAGGAGATATTGTGCCTTTGCCTATTACGTAGTATAGCTTTCTGCTTCCGTAGTCGCTTCCGCCTAGCTCTATAGAGGTAGGAGTTCTTGAAGGAGGCAGGTGAGATAATAATATATCGCACTCTTTAAATTTCTCATAGTTCGGATTATAATAAGCGGCGCAACCGAATTTCACCTTATCTATCTCTTCTATACTACTATCGGAGTAAATGCCTTCTATCTCATTTAGCCAAATCTTATCCCATATGGGTCTTACGTCATGGTTTCCGCTGCATACGAATGTCGGTTTAGTTAGACTCTTTAAGAATTTAGTAGTTATATCTATCTGAAAATCAAGCCCTTTAGGATGAAAGGCGTCTAATAGATCTCCCGTTATACAGATAACGTCATACTCCTTCTCTATATGCTTAATATAGCTAAACCACTCTTCGTTAAAGTGAAGATCCGTAGTATGTAGGATTTTCATGTTAGGGCTTTATAAAAGACGCTCTTGTATTACTAGTAACGATACTAGTAACGGCATAAGTAAAATAATCATAAGGAATGATAGGGTTTGAACTATTATTTTTATTTAGGCTTTTGCCTCTTAGCTCTTCATCTTGACGCATGAGATTCCTTTTATTCGTTTATATATGCCGGCTTTTGACTACTAAATTTATTTAGTTATTGCCAAATGACGCTTTACTTATAGGATATGGTCTTTGATACTCTTAAAGCGTATATAAATTTTACTTGCTTCATTTACCTCTTCGCCTTATCCGATAATGGAATGGAATTTGGTATAATATTTACTAGCCATATAAGAATTATACTATATAATATAGTATAATGTCAAGAGTATTTACTACTATTTATAGTAAAAAGAGTAAGATGAGAACATATGATGAGATATTAGCCGATATTAAAAAGCTTGCGAAGGTATCAAGCAATAAGGAGCTATGCGAATTTCTAAATATTCCTTATAAAAATTTAAATATGTGGCAGTATAGAGGAGTGATTCCCGCTAAAAAGCTTATAGAGATATCCGAAAAACTTAACGTAAGCATAGATTTATTAATAAACGGCGATACGAATGACATCAATTTACAACTCCAACCTTCTACCGATAATCCGAAACTGCAAAGCGAGATATTTAAAGAATTCCTAGAGCTCTTTAAAGATTATGGCAATGACAAGATACTGCTTCCTATTATAGAGAAACTAAGAGAGATAGAGAGAATTTCTAAGGAGTAGAGTTACGAATAAAAGAAAAGTTTATTAAATTTGTGCTATAAAGGAAAGGACGTGAAGATTACGTTTCGCTTTATTTTATTGATGAGAGCAAAGATATCGTTGTCGTTCTTGATATTTTTAAGGAAATTTACCAAAGCGTAAATAGCAATATAAAACCGAAGAATTCTATAAACAAATTTCTAATATGTATCACTTTCTGTATCACTAAAATTTTATTATCATTAAAATACCTGCAAATTCGTATAAAAATACTTGTTTTCGAATCCCATCCTGTCTGCCATGATTTAAATATGTCAATTTCATTTTTTTAAATTTTTCTTTCAAACTCCTAAAACATACTATAACTTTCCTATCAATTATATATCGCTAGTGATATATAACAAATGGTTAAAAGGCTACTTTATTTAAGAGATAAAAAGACTAGTTAAGCTTAGTGGTAGTAAAAGTAAAGTTGATTATAGCACAAAAAGTAAACAAGTACTAAACTTATACTATTGATGCTATAGTAGGTAGAATATTTAAGCTTTGTTATGTAGATCAAAAGAGTTGCATAACGAAGATAATTAGGAATTTACGTTATAGCCGAAGATATTAAAAGATTTATCGAGATCTTAAAGAGATTATCAAACATAATATATTGTGGTCAAATATGAATAATAAGACTTTTAAATTTATACTTATCATTCTTGTCTTTAATGGTATCTATATCCTTACCACCTTCAAGCTCTTTTAGTAATTTTACGGCGTCTATCCTTGCTTCGCTTACACTATAAATGCCTTCTCCAAACTTACCTATTGTAAGCGACTTATCATCCTTTGTTCTTATAAAGAATGTTTTCTTGCCACTTGGATTAAGCCACAAATATAACTATTTGGGATTTCATACCGCTATTTTCTTTTTAAATTTTGGAGGTTGCAGTTTTCTGATATCTTTATCTTGAAGATTTTCCTTAGAGATGTTTGCGATTTAATTCCTTTCGTTTCCATGTTTTCTTATGTTTTTTACAAAAGTCCCAGAATTAAAAAGAACCCCTTAATTAGTCGCTGAATTAATCAAAAGCAATTATAGCACAAAGAGTAATCAAAGCAACTAATTGGAAATTAAAAATGCTGTAAAGCCCTTAAGTAAGGCATTTAACAGAATTAAAGAGAAGGGATTAAAACTTAAAGAAAGTTTAAATGGTGGAGTTAAGCGGGATCGAACCGCCGACCTCTTGAATGCCATTCAAGCGCTCTCCCAGCTGAGCTATAACCCCAAAAAGTATTTGGTGATTATATACATATTTCACTTACAAAAAATTTAATTTTATCAAAAATAAAATATTTTTTTAAGCATAGTTGGGATAAAATTACACTTTCAAAATGCGGGAATAGCTCAGGGGTAGAGCACAACCTTGCCAAGGTTGGGGTCGCGAGTTCGAATCTCGTTTCCCGCTCCATCAGTTTTTTGGGAATTTATGCCCGGGTGGCGGAATGGTAGACGCAAGGGACTTAAAATCCCTCGGTAATTTTACCGTACCGGTTCAAGTCCGGTTTCGGGCACCATAAATTTAAGCTAAAAGGCGACATGGCCAAGTGGTAAGGCAGAAGCCTGCAAAGCTTTTACCCCCGGTTCGAATCCGGGTGTCGCCTCCAAAACGACATAAGGAGAAAAAGATGCGTTATGTTTTAGTACTTTTATCTGCGGTCCTTTTGATGGCTGGCTGTTCAAATACCTGGCGAGGTGTCAAACAAGATACCAACAAAGCGGTTGAATGGTCTAAAGACAAAGTTAACGACGGGGCTACCTACGTTAAAGAAAAAACTGAATAAATTTGGCTAAATTTAGCCAAATTATGACTCGGGAGATGGCTGAGTGGTCGAAAGCGGCGGTCTTGAAAACCGTTGAGGTGTGAAAGCCTCCGGGGGTTCGAATCCCTCTCTCCCGGCCATTATTTAACTCCAATTATCTTTTAAATTTCTCATAAAAAATCAATTTATAAAAGCTATTTGTAAAATTTCACATATCTACAAATGCAATTTAAAAAGATTTCTTTGATTGAAAAGCCAAACGAAAACTTAGATTCAACAAAGCCATCATTTAAAACTTTTGTTTTATAGAGTAATTATAAAAATTTATTTGATACTCTGGTTACAACTAAGCAATATTACAAAACATCTCTTTCATTAGCTTATCATCAAATTTTATAAAGCATTTTAAGATACTGCGATCAAAAACCACAATAATCAAAGCGGGAAAGATCGCGATTAATAATTTAAGTATAAAACGATAAAATTTCAACCAACAAAAGAGCTAAAAAGAGTGCAAAATAAAAATAAAGGCGAAATATGAGATATGATTTTGATAAAGTTATAAATAGGCGTGGTTTAGACTCCGTAAAATGGAGTTGCAAAGAGGATGAGCTGCCGATGTGGGTAGCGGATATGGACTTTGAATGCGCGCCTGAAATTTTAGCTGCACTTCAAAAGCGCCTTGATCACGGTGTATTTGGATACCCGACTCTGACCGCAGAGTGGCAAAGTTCAATTTGTTCGTGGTGGAGCAGAAGGCACAAAGTTGATTTTAAGCCTGAGTGGCTTATCTCCTGTAGCGCAGTGGTGCCGGCGATTGCGAGCATAATACGTAAATTTTCTTGCCCCGGAGATAAAATCTTAGTCCAATCTCCTGTTTATCATGCGTTTTTTAATATAATCATAAATAACGGCAGACAAATTGCAGACAACAAGTTAATCTATAATTCGCAAGAGTATGAAATCGACTTTATAGATCTTGAAAACAAGCTTAAAGATCCGCTCACTCGCATAATGTTGCTTTGCAATCCGCACAATCCGATAGGCAAAATTTGGAGCAAAGCAGAGCTTGAAAAGATCGCCAAACTATGCTATGAAAACGACGTTTTGTTAGTATCTGATGAAATCCACTGCGATATCGTAGACCCTAAGCTTAGCTACACTCCAATGGCTTTGATTGAAGAGTATTTTCAAAACTGCATAACCTGCATCTCGCCCAGCAAGAGCTTTAATATCGCGGGCATTCAGGGCGCTATGGTCGTAACGCCAAATGAAAATTTAAAAGATCTTATAAAGCGCGCTTTTGATAACGATAAAATCGCCGAAAACAACATATTTAGCGCAGTAGCGACGATAGCCTCGTATAATGAAAGTGAGGTGTGGCTTGATGAGCTTAGAGAGTATATCTATACTAATAAAATTTTAGTGCGGGAATTTTTACAAAGCGAAATTCCAATCATCAAGCTCGTTCATTCGACGGCTACTTATTTGCTTTGGCTTGACTGCTCGCAAATTTGTGATGATTCGAGTAAATTACAAAAATTTCTAAGAAGCGAATTTGGGCTTTGGGTATCTGAGGGCGGAGAGTTTGGAGGTAACGGCAAGCAGTTTTTACGCATGAATATAGCATGCCCTAAAGAGCTCTTAAAAGATGGCTTAAGCCGTCTTAAAAAGGGAATAAACGCTTTTATAAATAGCGAAAAATCGCAATTTTGAATTTTATTTGCAAATTGGCAAACTATTAACTTTGAGTTGGGATAAAATTTAAAACACTTAGATATTATTTCATTGTCCGACAAGAAAAACCTCCTTTTTGTAACAACTCAATATGCGCCCTTTAACGAGGGTGCATATTTATCTCCCCTTTAATAGCTTTTGATATAATCCAAATTAAAAAAGGATAATCATGCTAACACATTTAGACGAAAAAAATCGCCCGAAAATGGTTGACGTAAGCGAAAAATCGCCCACTACGCGCATAGCCGTAGCAAGCGGTATCATAAAAATGAGCCAAGAAGCTTTTAGCGCAATTAAAGAAAATACGGGCAAAAAAGGTCCCGTTCTTCAAACTGCCGTAGTTGCTGCAATCATGGGTGTTAAAAAAACAAGCGAATTAATCCCGATGTGTCATCCGCTACTTATCAGCTCGGTTGATTGCGATATCGTTGAGTTACCCGAAATAACGGCTTTTAAATTAATAGTAAGCGTTAAGATCGAAGGCAAAACAGGCGTTGAGATGGAGGCACTTATAGGTGTTAGCGTGGGTCTTTTAACTATATACGATATGATAAAAGCCATAGATAAGTCCATGCAAATAACAGATATAGCGCTTGAAAGCAAAACAGGAGGAAAAAGTGGCGAATATTCACGAAATAAATGAAAAACCAAATATCAAATACCCCACTTTATGGGAGTATAAATTTATACTTGAAGCGGGTATAAACGCTCAAAATACGATAGATGAACTAGTAAGAGGTCGCGAGTATGAACTAAAATTTTCCAAATTCAGTTCGGATAAAAAATACGCCAGCTACAACTTAAAGCTAACCGTAAATTCAGAAAAAGAGCGCTTAGAGATATTTAACGCTATCAAAAATCGCTCCAAATACGTTTTATAAAGGAAAAATATGCAAAATAAAATTTTTCTTCACACACTTCAAGAAAACAAGGACAATCCGCAAATTTTAGTCCTTATCCGTGAGCTTGCATTTGATCTTAGCAAGAAAAAATTCAAAGAACTAAAAAGCGATCAAGAGCTAAACGAAGAGGTCTCAAATACTTTTGGGCAAATGTGTGAAATTCTAAGATCGGAAAATTTACTCAACTCAAAAAGCGTTGCAAATCTTATAGACGGCATCACGAGTGCGGCAAGCGAGTCAAAAGAGCAGTTTTTGTATAAGTTGATTTATGAAAAAGAGCGCATAGAAAAGCAGATCGACGATCAAATTTATGATATCAAACACACCATACAAACCACTCTTGAAAGCATTGAAAGCCACATACAAAATGGCGAATTTGAAGAAAAAGAGCAAATTTTAAACGCAATTGACGATGCTATGCTTTGCGATTTGCAGATGCTTGGAATCCTTCGCGAAACTACCGAAGCGGCGTTTTTGACTACCATAGAAAAGGGCGAGGACGTAAGAGATACGAGCGCAGAAATAGCTAAAAATATCGTATATAGCGCGATAAACGAGGGTGTATTTAGCAAAATTCGCTTCCTTGAGATCGCAGAAGTCGTCATAGAAACCGCCGTAACTATCGCAAACGAAGATCACAGCTTTGCAAAAGAGCTTATAAACGGCTCGGTAACCGGTGCAAGAGACGGAATTTTAAAAGCGATTGAGAAATTTAAAGAGGAGATGAAATTCGCTCCGGATAGCGAAAATTTGATAAAAAGCGCAAAAGAGCTGGTTAGGATAGAAGATGACTTCGTAACCATGCTTAAAAATCTAATGCAGCGCTCAAACGACCCTGCCGCAAGCATCATCAGCGATCTTTTGGAAAATACGCTGGATAGTTATTTTGCGAAATTTAAGCGTATGCAAAACGAGATCGGCGACCAGCTTGCTATAAGGCTTGAAGAGCTTAAAATGAATGAAAATATCAACAAATTTACGCAAAGCGCAAGCGTTAAATTTGAGACTTTGAAAAGAGAATTTAACGAAAAAAGCGATAAATTGATGGAAAATCTTGAGGTCAATGAAAAGCTTGAAGCGCTTAAAAAAGAGATAGCCGAATTTGAGAAAAAGGCTTCAGAAAAGCTTGAAGGCATAAAATACGAAGAAATCGGCGAAAATTTAAAAACCAAAGCCAAAAAACTCGGCGACAGGATCTATGAGAGTGCCGAAAATTTCATAAAAACCGCAAAAGAAAAGATAAACAAAAAAGATTAGATATGAGATGTTAGAGGCGTTATCGCCTCTAATTTTATTTATATTGCAAGCAAAGGCACGAAAATTCGCCCTATCTATAAGAGCAAATTTATCCAAACACGCTTAAGCTCATAAAACCTTAATTTATTTGCTTA
>NZ_LIWQ01000023.1:0-16066 GCF_012978795.1 Campylobacter sp. RM16188
TAAATAAGACATAATTCTGTCTAGCTATATAAGTAAAATACTCCCATACAAACACAAACAAATCAAACTAATTCAAGGAGCAAAAATGAATAATATAGTAGCGCCTAAAGAGCTTCACAGTAAATTTAGACTATGGATCTTAAGAGGGATTGTAAAGCTTAATAATTTTGAATCGTTCTTTGAAGACACTAGACAAGAAGATAGTGTTTATTATTTTTTGCAAATTCAAAAAAATGATGATAAAAATATAGTTAAAGAAGCTATATATAAAGAGCTTGAAAAAGCAGAAAATAGTAAAATAGGCTCTCTTAGGGTTCTTGATATAAATATAAATAAGATAGCCTATGTTTTAAATTTAAATTACACAGAACAAAAGATACTTGAGTTTGTTTTATTGATAAAAAATTTTGATATCTTAAATAACGGACTTTCTAGTATAAGCGATCTTAATTTTTTAAATATAAGCTATGTTTTATCAGCTATACTGGATTTGCCTGTTGGTAAAATAAAGAGTGCACTAAGTCCTAATTCAAATTTATTAAACGGATATATTTTTGATAAATTCTTATCTCTTGGTTCATATAGTGGTATAGAGGGGTGTTTTAATCTTAAAGATGATAACCTATTAGTAACTATGCTAGATCCAAAAAGTGACTTAGAGACAATTTTCTCACAGGTATATAAAAGATGCTCTCAAAGCAATTTAAATTTCAATAACTTTGACTATCTTGATATAAATGAAGAAAATTTTAAAGAGTACATTTCTAAAGCAAATACAGGCACAAACATACTTCTTTATGGCAAGCCAGGTACAGGCAAAACGGAGTTTGTAAAAATGCTAGCAAATAGTATAAATAAGAATCTATTTGAAGTAGCCTACGAAGAAGAAGGAAAGTATAGCAGATCTTATCTTAGCGGTTATGAGAGGCTAAGTAAGCTAAAAGTTTCAAATCAGATTCTAAATCAAAAAGACAGCCTAATAATGTTTGATGAAGTAGAAGATGTCTTTAAAGATAAAGAGATATCAAAGGCTCATATAAATAGAACTCTTGAAGAGAATAAAATACCAACCTTTTGGCTTACAAACGACGTTTATCAAATAGACGATGCCTACATCAGAAGATTTGATATAGTTATAGAGTTTAAGATACCGCCTAAAGCAAAGAGACTTGAAATATTAACACAATACACCAATGGGCAAATAAGCGAAAAAGTGCTTAAAAAGCTATCCAAAAATAAATTTATAGCTCCTGCTCTTATCTCTAATGCAACAAAGGTTGTATCAAATTTAAATAGTGATGAGAAAGATAAGATCTTTAAAGATCTTATAAAAAATAATCTCAAAGCTCAAGGATATAGATTTGATAAAAAAGAAAAGAAAAATAAAGAAGAGAAGATAGAACTGCCAAAGAGCTATGATGCAAGCATAATAAATTCTAGTTTAAATTTAAAAGAGCTTGCAGATGGTATAAAATCAAACAAAAATGCAAGACTTTGTATATATGGTCCGGCAGGAACCGGTAAGAGTGCTTATGCAAAATTTATAGCTAAGAGTCTAGGCTCAAAGATAATTATCAAAAAAGCAAGCGATCTTATGGATGCTTATGTAGGTGAAACCGAAAAGAATATAGCCAAGGCATTTAAAGAGGCTAAAGAGAAAAAGGCTGTGCTTGTATTTGATGAAGTAGATACTTTTTTACAAGATAGAAATGAAGCTACTAGAAGCTGGGAGGTAAGTCAGGTAAATGAGATGCTAACTCAGATGGAAAGCTTTGAAGGAGTATTTATAGCTACTACAAACCTTATAGATAGACTTGACAAGGCTAGCATAAGAAGGTTTGATATGAAGATAGAGTTTGGATACTTAAAACCAAAACAAGCTCAAAAGCTATTTATGAAAGAGTGTGAGATACTAGGATTAGAAGTTTCAAAAACTACAAAAGATAGACTTCTTGACTTCTCTATTTTAACACCAGGAGACTTTGCTGCTGCTTTAAGAGCAAACAGATTTAGTCCCATAAAAGATGCTGATGAGTTTATCAATAGGCTAAATGAAGAGATAAAGCATAAGGGTGTAGAAAATAGTGGAAACAGAGTCGGGTTTTAACCGGCTCTGTTTGGTTGATGAGTAACCAACCAAACTTTATTGAATACTATAGGCTAATTTTAAATCTAAATTAAAAGCTCGCTTATATCGTAGTTTTCGATAATAAAATTTCTTAAGACATCTTTTTGTTTATTAAAATTTTCTAAATCACGCAAAAGTTCATTTTTAAACTTTAACCTTTTCTCATAACGGCTTAAATTTAAGCTAAATTTTTTAAATTCTGCACTATCTAATGTCTTAATAAATCCTTGTAAGATCAAATCCTCATCTATTCTTAAATAAGTACCTAAAAATCTAGCATGAAAATGGTGTGGTAGAAATACTCCATCAAGCTTACATCCAAAAAATCTATTTGTATATTTATATAGATAAAGAGATATTACGAATTTTCCTACGCTATCCCACATTCTTTTAAAATCTTTATTGATAATTGTTCGCCATTTGTCTATCGGTGTTTTAAAGCTCTTTGTTTCTGTTAGTATCGGATTATCAAATTCTAAGTCCAGATAGTGATTAGCAGCTATTTCTATCGATTTGCAAAGATTGTGCAAGGCTCTATAGTTATCATATATCATCACGCCGTTAGGCTTTGATTTTTTATCCAAAGACCATCTATAGACTTCTTCTGAGATTATTAGTATATTATTTAGCATATTTGCTCCTCATCCTTTAAACTTATTTTATCTACTAGCAGTAGCTAAATTTATGATATTGGAAATTCTAACAATGCTTTTAAGACATCTTATGTCTTGTTTTAAGGGTAATATTACACAAGTATCTTTTTACTTAGTATCAGCACAGGAATTAATATGAGCCATACAATCCTTTTATCAAATCTTTTGTTTGAAAATCATCCGCGAGTCGCAAATGCTTTATGTTCAATTCTCTATAAACACAAAATAAATTATCGAATTTTAAAAACAAAAGATATTTGGATGAGAGATTTTATGCCATTAATGCTTGAAAATGCAAGCCTTGCCTCTTACATTTATGATCCGGATTATTTAAAAGATCATAAGTATAAAAACATAAGAACAAAAATTCCTTGTGCCGATAATCATATAGACTTAGTGATGGATGGTGGCAATTTTGTAAGATATAAGAATAAAGCCATCATGACTGATAAAATTTTCAAAGAAAATCTGTTAAAGTCAAAAGACGAAATCATCAAAATCATAAAGCAAAAATGCGGTCTTAATGAGCTTATCATCATATCAAAACAACCTTATGATATATACGGACATAGTGACAGCATGGTAAGATGGATAGATGAAAATAGCGTACTTGTAAATGATTTTTCAAATGAGAGCAGGGCTTTCAACGATAAAATTTTAAAAGTACTTAAGTCCCATAAGCTAAATATCAAGTCGATGAAGTACAGTGATAGTTTTTTTACTAAAGATAGAGACTGGGGTGCATACTTAAATTTTATTAAAATTAAGGATATTTTAATAGTTCCTATTTATGGTATAGACGAGGACGGTTTGGCTCTAAGACAGCTTGAAGAAATTTACAAAAACTGTCTAATAGAGCCTATAAATTTTAGTGAGATCATAAAACTCGGCGGGGCTTTACACTGTGTGACAGCAGAGAGATAAATTTTATTTCATTGATCTATTAAAGTCTGTTTGCCAAATTGTTGACTTTTCATCAAATTCAATTTCACGTTCACCAATGGCTTTTAATCTTTCATTCCACACTTTATTTATACCTCTTGCAATTTCTTTAAATTCTGACGGTGAAAACTCGTCTGTTTTTGCATTGTTACACCAATAGCAAGCCATGCAGCAGTTTTCATCACTATACTTTAAATTTGGTAGCTTTCTATCTACCTCAAGAGTGTAACCTCTAGTTGTGATTCTTTTAGTTTTTAGCTGTTCTTTTTTTCCAAGTAGCTCCAATTGCTTTTCAGTGATTCCACAATAACAACATTTCTTATTTTGATCCATATACCATTGCATAAAAGTTTTTTTATCACCAAACCCGGCTATTCTTTTTTCTGGGCTATTGTTCATTATTGTTTCTTGTTTTATTTTTTGAATTAATACGTTAAAATCCAAAACAATACCTTCTATTTTTTTCATTGTTAATTTTATGTCGCTGTTATCTAAAACATTAAAATTTTTATCCATTCTTAGATAAAATTTTTCATTTTCTTTTGCTGGTTTTTGAATTTCTATTGTCGCTTTATGCATATTTTCGTTGCAAATAAGGCCAATAATTATATTTGCATTTTGAGCAATCGATATTATTTGATTGTTAAAACTGATTGTATATTCATCTTTACTGTCATTAATAAAGACAGTTTTTAACAAATTTTTACTACTTTCACTATAAAGCCAATCTAGCTTTATATAATCAAGAACATAAAATTCATCATCTGACAAAAGCGAAGCCCTTACTTTTGGACTAATTTGCTTCCAATTATTCATAATTCTCTCCTTTTTGCACAAATATTTTTGCGAAATCATTTTATCACAAATCTATTTTATATGTGATTGTATTAAAAATATAGACATAAAATGTCTCGTTCTAGCAATTATAATATATCAAAAAAACCAAAGGATATTTTATGAAAAAATATGCGCAAATTTGTATAAAAACCATGAAATCATATGAATTATCTTTTAAAGAGATGAGTACTGATGAGTTTAATGCAATAAAAGATAATAATAGTTTAGCGAAAGAATCAAATTTTATACCAGAGAATACACTACTTTTACCAGTATTAAACAATATATACCTAACAAAAGATATACGAGGCAAAACAGGCATTTACACTTATGATGTTTTTGTTGATATTTATGAAAACGACATATTAAAAAGCACTCAGTATTATTCCGGTTCTGAATTGAATAATTTTTGTTGTGATTTATTTTTACCAAATAAATTTGCAAAAAATAGTAATGCCGGAACTTTCATTGTAAAAGCAGATGATATAGGCAGTAGTGAAACTTTTTATAAGATAAAACTTGATGAAGAAGAGGATTTTGACATAAAAAACATAGTTGTATCAAATATGAGATTGGATTCTTATTTTAATGGGGTATGCGCGTTAAAAAAAGTTTATTATATCAGAAAAGAAAGTTTGCATTCAATAAAAAATAAATTAGAGCTGCACGCAAATGAGATATATACTGATGTTGTAAATTTTATAGATGAAGTATTTTGCAGTATAAATCAATATCATATATTACAAAGAGATAGAAGAAGAAGATTTTTTATAGAAGAGTTAGAAAAAAATGAAATTAAACAAACATGCGTAAAAATAAAAAAATCAATAAACACACAATATCTTTTCTGTGTTATTGTGTGTTTATTGGTATATTACGAAACAAACAAATCATATACGCAAGGAATTACAATATCCGTAAATGGTGATGGGATAGAATATTTTGAGTTTGGATACACCGACAAAAAGAAGATGGATGCGTTAAAAAACAGCATAAATGAAAAAGAGTGTAAAAATTTTTTAAAGTCATTAGATCACGATATATCTGGAGTTTATTTACACAGTGCAAACGTTTTCATAAACGATAAAGAAATTAAAGACTGGGCAAAATTAACTTTTAAACTTCCTATCGATAGCCTAGATATCAATAATGAAGATGATAAATTGTATTATTCCAAAGAAAAGCAATCAAAAAACATAAAACATGTGTTTAATATACATATTGACGAAAATAATTTTGTTTTAGATGATTTATATATAGGTATTTACAGCTCGCCATTAAAAGAAAGTTTTAATGATATAATTTATGAGTTATACTATATACCCAAAGCTGCAGCGAAATACATTATGAATATTTATGGAAAAGAAGGCGAACTAAGAGATTATATAGAAGAAATTTTTGAAAATATCAATAAAAATTTTTCAATCACACGCACTTTTGGTTATCCTGAACATGGTTCTGACAAATATATTGATACTATAAGTTATTTAAATAAATTATTTTACGAATACAATATAGAAAATAACGATAAAAAACCAGTGGCAAAGAAATATAATCTAAAAGTGTTCGATAAAAATATGAGCGTATTAAAAAGTAAGGTTTTGATTTTTGATGAAATTTCTAAAATTTATAAAATAACTTAAAGCCCTCATTTTAAGGGCTTTATAAACTCACCTATTATTAGCCTAAGTTCATCTTTGCTTATACTTCCAGCAGCCACTTCCACTACCACATCTTCCATTAGAGCTGCAAACTCCTCATATATATCAGCCTTGTCGTTTAGTTCCATAAAAAATATTGCTAAAAATATAGCACTTCTTTTATTGCCATCTAGAAATGGATGAAATTTAACACAAGAGAAGATAAGATGTGTTAGCTTATCTATAAAACTTGGATAGTAATCATCATTTTGTATAGAGGAGAGCACAGAGTCAAGAAGCGAAATTTGACTCTCGTTAAATCCACGCTTGCCGCCTATTTCGTTCATTATGATACCATGAAGCTCTATGGCTTCATTTATGCTAAAGTATCTCATTTGTCTTTTAGCCTGATAAATACCGATCTAACGACTGGATTTTTTATGACTACCTCTCTTAGCTTTTTTATGATTTGTTCTTTTGTTTTCACTATTTATCCTTTTAAGCTTTAAAGTATTCGTTAAATTTTATAGCTAAGATTATTTTACCTATGCCAGACATCTGGCTTATATCTCCAAGCAAGCTAGTATGGTTGCAAAGAGTATGAAATAGATAGCAGTGATAGTCTTTGTTTAGTTTTTTAAATGCACTAAGACCAAGATATTCATTGCAATTTCTTCTCCATCTGTTTTGAAAGGTGGGCAGTTTCATCTCTTTACTCATATTAAGAGGTTCGTTTATAATGGCTACTACATTGTCCTCATCGTCTTTGTATAAGGGATCCTTTTTATTAAGATAAAAAGCAACTTCGTAATTCATATCAAATCCCTTTATTATGTCATCTTCTAGCTTCTGCTTTAATTCATTCTCATGAAAAATAGCCTTGCTTATTAGAGTTTCTTGAATATCTTGCAAGGTTGAGTTTATCTTCATCATCTCAGCTTTTTCTTCATCACTGCAATCTGTTAACCAAAAATCCATCCTGCTATCAAATCTCTTAAGTTCAAGAGTCCTGCAACTATAATCTATACTTGTTTGTAATACTGAATCTATATTTCCAATATCTAATATATCCTCAAAGTAAAGATTAGTATGATCATAAAGGCAGTGATAAAACCAGCAGTGCCACTCATTTCTCATGGGATGATCATCCCAGTGCTGAAATTCGTTTTGGTTTTTGATGTAAAAATAACTACTTGAGCTATCATCTTTAAGCATATCTTGTGATATGCCTCTAAAGCACTCATTGTATGAGACAACCACCTTGTCACTATCGGCTATATCTTTATAAAAAGTTTTCAGGTCAATATCATAATCATATATCCCATCTCTATCTTTAAGTGGCGCTAAGTAGCTGTCAGTTTTTATAGCTACATCCAAAATTCTCTTTTCTAATCCATGAAGCCTATTGTTTATATCCATAAGCCTAGCTCTTTCTTGTTTTGAGAATTCACGCATTTTTATCTCCTTATATCTTAATCCAAGCTACCTGCTCAGAAATTTCTTTATCCACAAGGTTTGCATCCGTATCGAAGCTGTAAGTGTTATTTAAAAAATATAGTTTATAGCCTGTTATATCTCCATAAAGCGGAAGTGTTTTGGTATTTTTATAATGACCTTTTATAAAATCAGATATTATTTTTAGTTTTATGTCGATGCTTTTAAAATAAAGCTCATGAAGTATAGGCTTTAAGCTTATATATCTTACTCCTTGAGTCATAGCGAGCATAAATATAGGCTCGTTTTGTCTTTTAAAATTTGTCTCTATATAGATATAGGAATCTTTGTATCTTCTTTTTTCATCATTTAAAATACTTGAGGTATTAAGCTCATCTGCTATGTCTATATTAAAATGATTTGCAATTGAAGTAATTAGAGTCTTTGAACTATGACACCAGTCAAAGTGTCCGCGTTCTAAAAACTCATCTAATGAATTTACCTTACTTAGATTATAAAGAGCTCTTGAGAAGTTTTTCTCTCTTGCATACCCTAGTTCTTTGCTAAGCTTTTTGATATCTGATTTAGATACTAACTCTTGTAGTTGGTTAAAGATCATTTATTATCCTTTTTTCTTTTTTAGATCACCGATACATTTTTTGTGATCTTTGGAAATTTTAGCAGGACTTTAGGACATTTTGTGTCTTGGTTGTCCTTATATGTCTATTTCATTAAAATACTCCCCAATCTCATCTCTTATTATCTCAGCCAGCTCCTTTGGTCCAAGAACTTTTATAAAAGGTATGTAGTAGTAAATTAGTGGCTTTATCTCCATTATGTTTGTATACTCTATCTCTACCTCTACCGATCCGTCATTGTCCTTACCTGTTATGCTTTGTTTTGCATATGGTTTTCTTTCAAAGTACTTTGTGATCTGTGGAGCAAGAAGCAGTCTTGCTTTCTTTGGCTTTACCAGATCAAACCAGGCCGAGTTTGCGTTTTGTATTCTGTTTTCTATTTCACTACTTATCTCAAATCTATCATCAAGAATCTTTATATCACTTATGCTTCTTAGATGAAATTTCTTAAAAGT
Source organism: Campylobacter sp. RM16188 (assembly GCF_012978795.1). Lineage (NCBI taxonomy): Bacteria > Pseudomonadati > Campylobacterota > Epsilonproteobacteria > Campylobacterales > Campylobacteraceae > Campylobacter > Campylobacter sp. RM16188. Next base: position 8,728 of record NZ_LIWQ01000023.1, read on the forward strand.
ATCCTTTTTATTACTATCAAGCAGCAATAGATACCAAAAGCCATCAAACATAGCTAGCTTTAACGGCTTTACCTTAAACTCATAGCCATTATATTTACAAGCTATCTCTTGCTTTTGTTTTATAGACTTTTCAATCAGTTCAAAATTTATAAAGTCATCTTCACTTAGCTTCTCGTTATTTATATTTGTAAGTATAGGGTGATTTAGCTGCTGAGTAATCTGCTCTAATAATATATGAGCTTTACTGTAAAAATTTGTACCCATACTCTTTGATATATTATCAAGCACGTTTAATACTATACGCTCTTCTTGGGTTAGATTATCTTTGGCATCATTATCATCCATACTCCACATTCTACCTCTTCTTACCGCTCCATACTCTGTTAATACATCATATAGATCCCTTTGTATGGTCTTAGTAGACACTCCTAGCTTTTCTGAGAGCTGTGAGATGGAGTGAGGCTCGTTTCTTATGAGCTGGGCTATTATGTTTATACGTTCGTATTTACTTGTGTTACTATCAGGAACTATCTTTTTCATGGCTTCTCCTCTATCTGCTATTATACCAGATAGAGGACTTTTATCTGTCTTATCTAACACAATATCACCCTTAAAGCTTCTAAACCGCCCATCTTTATACTTATCCCGTAATATGGACTTATCTTGGTATCAGTTGGGTTTATACGTATTAGATTTGCCTTATTAAATCTCTTTGCCATTCTTTCACCATAAGCTCTTATGGTTGGTACTGCAAGTCCTGCTCCTATCTCTATAATGGCTATTTTTGAATTCATATTCTTACTTAACCAAGCATCATATCTGTGATACTGAGCTTTAGTTCTATTCCAGTTAAATACTCCATCATAAAACATAAGTATATTTGGACGCATTACACATCCGCACTCTTTACATACAGGCATCTTAGTAGCTTCAAATTTATCTTCATCTACCTCTAACTCATTCTCATCTATTGCCCAGATAGCTCCATCATCTTTATATATACACTGAGTGTAGTGTATGCTTCCGTGACACTCGTAAATTTTATCCTTATCAAATCCAGCTTTAGCAAAGTGTCCGTCTACGTTTGAAGTATAGATGAAGTAGTTGTCGTCCTTCTCTTTACAAAGCTCTCTAAGCAGATAAAATCCCTCATGAGGATTAGTGGCATTATATAGCTTAAGTCTATGTCCGTAAAAAGCCCAAGCAAGCTTTGGATTAGAAAAGAACCACTGAGGATTTGCCATATCTGTAAAGCTTAGATTCTTATCTTTTAAAGGCGGATATGCCCTCCAAAATCCTTGGTCTCCACGAAAATCAGGTAGTCCGCTATCTACACTCATTCCTGCTCCAGCTGTTATTATGATAGCATCTGCTTCGTTTATTATGTTTTTGGCTGTGATAATTGATGGTTGCATTTTTGTTCCTTTTGGCAAATTTTAACCAAAAAAGTGGACAGGAAAGTGGCTACCGATCTATAAGACTACGAATTCTTTGTATAAATTCACTCTCGTTTGCCAAAAGTTCTTTTAAGGTTTGGCTTATTAACACCCCGTCAATTATAAATTTTACATTTTTGTTATCAAAAAAAGACTCGCTATAGCAAAGTGCTTTATTAAATTTATTAAGAGGATATAAAAGTCCGCCCGCTATTAAATTTGATTCTTTGTTTTGATAATAACTCATATATGTATGAATTTGAAAAAAGTCTTCTCTGCAAACATCTCCAAGACTGTTTGCGCCTTTTGGAGTTAGATTCATCCTTTTATACTTTGTATCAAAAATAAGGACATCATTACCTCTTGTCATCACTATGTCAGGGATGATTCTACGGGAGTAAAAGTTGTTTTTATAAAGCTCAATTTTTTGATTCCCAACACCCCAATCAGGAAAATACAGACCCAAAAGCTTTGTGATATAAAGCTCAAAAAGAGATGCTATATTTACTATAAAGCTAGGTGCATTTTGTTTTGAATTTTTATCATGCTCCAAATTATCATTTAAAATAATTAATTTTGCATACTCTAAAACCTGCTTAAATGGTGAAAAAATTGGATTTAGCAATGCTTTGTGATTTATGGCTTTACTAATGTCTGAAATATTAAAATTTGACCTAAGTGGGCCTAGTGTGTTTAAAATTCTAGTTAAATTTAAAACATTAAATCCACTTTTTTGCACGATTTTTAAGGCCGTATAAATTACATTAACAATACAAGCTACTTCGCTTTGCTCTCTGTTTGTACTTGAGATTTTTCCGCCAAAAGGCAGATCGCGTCTTATAAATTCTTTTGTATTTAACTTGCCAATTAGAGTAGATTGGTGATAATTTTTGCTTTGGTATGATCTTGGAATCCCCAAAATCATTACCTTTTCTAGTTTTGAAACGAATAGATAAAATAATATAAATTTGGCAAAATCTTGGTTGTTCTTTTGTATTTTAGCAGGACTTTGGTAGTCATCTATAAAGACATCATTTGCAAAATTTAACATCCTTTGCAAAAATACTTCCCCAAATCTTGATTTTATATTTATACCTTGACCTGCAAAATTAAAATAGCCTACAAAATTCCCTGTTGTCACAAGTCCATTTTCTACTTTTATAATTAACTCTTCTTCATCAAATTTGTCCGGACAAAAGCTTAAAAATGAGCTGTTTTGATCAGCTAAAAAATCTTTTAAAGTGAGCGTAAAATCTTTTTTAAATTTTGCAATTTCAGGTTTTGAAGACCATAGTAAATTATCTTCTAAATCTATTATTTTTGCCATGTATCTATAGTCTTTTCTTTCATATCTTTGAGTTTATTAGCAATTTCAGTACTATTATATTGAGTTCGCAGATACTCTCTTAAGATAGGCTCTATATGCTCCTCCCAAAGCTTTTGTATAGCATTTTTTGTTAACTTTTGTGGCTTCATAAAATACGAATGCCCAAGCTTATAACTTTCATCTAAATTTAATCCATCGCCTTTTGTGATATATTCATTTATAGTTTTACATAGCTCTATATACTGTTCTGCCTTATCGCTGTTTTCAAATTTCTCCAAAATCACATCGTAATCGCAACTATATTTTTTCCATACAAAACGTCTTCTAAGTGCCAAGTCAAAACTATCGATGCTTCTATCTATATCATTCATCGTGCCGATAAAGTATAAATTTTCAGGAACTCCAAAATAATATTCTCCATCCACTTCACACACTGCATGGTCTTTGCTCCAAAGCGATGAATTTGCAGTTTTTACTTTTATACCTTCAATTTTGCCATCTTTGCTGATTCTAAGTCTTTTGTCATCCTCTAAACACAAAAGCAGCTCGCCAAATACACGCGATAGCTCGGCTCTATTTATCTCATCAGCGATAAAATAATAAATTTTTGGCTCTTTTTTATCTTCCTTACTTGCTACTTTATTGAATTCATAGGTTGCTTTTAGCTCTTTAAAAGCCTCAATACACATCTCTTTAAACACGCCGTTTTTAAGCTCAAATTTCATTGCTCCATTTTTATCATCAATCCCAGTTGGTTTAACTCCGTCTATAAAATCCTCATAGCTAAAGCTAGGATGAAACTGCACTATCTTATAATCACCGCCCTTTATACTACATCTAGCCTTAATGGTCTGTTCCGTAAGATATGTCTTACCTGTTCCTGGCGCTCCATATAAGATCATATTTTTTGATTCAAACTCAAGTCCTCCTTGCCAGATGTTTTTGATCAAATCATCATAAAAAATATTATCTTCTCTGGTAATTTTTATATTCTTTTCCTTAACAAGTTTTTCTAAATTTGTCTTTATCGCCTGCAAGCTAGCATCAATATTTTCATCATCTAAATTTATATTAAAAATCTTTCCAAAAACACTTGCTATCTTGTTTTTATGATCGTTGCTTATTATGGGTAAATACCTGTCTGGTTCAAAAAGATGAAGTAATGCATTACGCATTGACACTGACTTAGTTTGATTATCGGCCGTAATGCTGCTGTTGGTTTTTAAGAAATCCATCTTCTCAATGTCTTTTATTTTTGGATCAATCCAATTTTCAAGAAAACTTATGATATAAACAAGTTCATGAAATTTATTTGTGTTATAATAAGTTCCAGTATTTGCAAATCCTTCAAAGTCACTAAAAAGCTCTGGATTTTTTTCAATTTTTATATCTGATTTTAAATTTTCAAAGAATTTTTCGAAATATTGTCTTCTTTCTATTACTTTTTTAGGAGGCAACCTCCAGAGCCAAATAATATTCGCCATTAAGTCTTTTTGGTCATCATTTGCCTTTTCAAATTGCTCTTTGATTTTATCGTCAAAATTTTTCTTTTTAGTGGTGTCCGGGTTTTCAACAAAATTCTTTTTTAAAAAATCTAAATTTGTATTAATTAAAACTTCTTGACCTGTAAAAATAGATTTTTTGTCCTCCAAAAACATCTTTTTAAATGTTTCAAACGCTTCTAAATAGTCCACAATTTCTCCTTTTGTTATATTAATATGATTTTGTCTAAAAATATATAAAAATTAAATTAAACTTTAATGTAAAATAAATATGTAAAAATTATTAAATTCAAGCTATATATTTTCAAAGCCTTACTTATAATTCTCAGAATACTCTAAATATAAACGTATTTTTCCTATTTGCAAAAGCTTATTTAAGCAATCATGACTATCATTTATTTCACTATGGCAAAGAGTATAAAAAAGGTAGCATATATTAAATTTATGCCTATCTGGAAAATAGAACGAAAACCAGCGATGTCGATTATAGTTTTGTTTATACTTATAATATTCTTGTGCTGGTTCATATATACTAGTTAAATAATTAGAATCGCTTGTATAAAAAACAATCCGAACCGACATACTATACCATGAGATTAATCTGTTTTCAAGTTTTTTCTTAAGCTTGTTTTCATAAAAGCAAGTCTTCTTTAATAATATTTTTTGTATTTTTTTCAAAATATTATTTATTTTTAAAATTTCAGTTATAGCCTCACTATCAGAGCTATTAAGCCCTTCTGAAGATCTCGTAGAAAATCTTTTTAAATCTAAAGTTTCATTAGCACATTCTATTAATAACTTTAACGAGGAACTGAATTTATCAATCTTTAACATCTCAGCTAAATCAATATCATTAAAATTATAAAAACAATAGTTCTGTTTGTCTTCTAATTTATTTTCTCTATTTTTAATTTTTTTTGGATATTTATTAAAAATAAAATCCATATCCTGGTATGACCTGGTATTTGCATATATAAGCTTGTTATTTTTATCGTAGCATACACTCTTAAATTCATAAAAGAAAATTTTATCTTTGACTCTTTTTATAAGCTTTAAACAAGTCCTGCAAGACTCTAAAGTTTTATTTTCAAACTCTTGTATACGTTGTTTTATATCTCTCAGCTTATCTTCTTTTTCTTGTTCTGACATCTTACACAAATCATATTTTGTAAAATCCAAAATTGCATGCGCATATTTTGAAAAATCCCAAACTCTATGCTTTTCTTCAATAATTACTATCTCATGATCATCTTTAAAAAATCTCTTTATATTTTCAAGATTATTTGGCAAAATCTCATCATTTTTTGAAGCAAAAATTTTTATGTCATCTGCTGACAATTTGCCAAAATCCAACTCATAACTATCAGCTATTTTTTTATCGCAACCAAGCTTTAAAAGTTCAGTTTTTGAATTTAAACATGGATTAAAAAGTCTTAAAATACAGTTTATTTTACTGGATAAAGCAATAGCATAAAAGCAACCAAGAGATGAGGCTATTATGACATTTTCATCATCTTTGTTTAGTACATTTAAAAGTTGATTTAGGTTTGTTTTAAAATCTGCTTTGCTGCTATAATAAAGCTGTGTAACTTCAGTTTTTAAAGCATTTCTAAAATGCTTTTCTCTACTAAATACTTCGCTTTTGCATCCATGAATGTAGTAAAATTTTTTCATTTTTATCCTTTGTATGCATAAATTTTAGCAGCGAAACAGGACATTTTTTGACTTAAAATTACAATTTACTTCCCAAATCCCTTAACCTCTTAAATATCTCAACCATAGCAAGCGTATCAAGATGACAGTATTTAAGTAGATTTTGCCTTACTTTCTCTATCTCTTTTTTGTCTGTTTGATAGATTAGATTTGCATACTCGCTACTTGCATCTCCTCCGTTTTGTATATCAAGCTCTTTATAGCTAAGTTCTTTATTATTTGGAAATAAAGCAGGCAGAACAGACTTAATAGAAAAGCTACCGTGAAAGTTTTTATCATAGTATCCAAGAGAACGAAACGGGATCAGTAGATCTATAAATCTTTCATTAAGGGCTAATAACTCATCTTGAAGATCGGGCAAAAGTTCTGCAAGCTCTTTTATTCTACTTTTCTCAAAGCTCATATTATAAGCCATTATAGATCCTTGCTTTGTTATTTTTTTAAGCATATCTTTGGCTAGACTTTGCCTTGGATCATTTATCCCATCACCTAAAAATTCAAAGTGCTCTAATCTGCCGTCTTCATGAAGGATATGAAGCGAGTATTGAAAGGTTACCTGAGCGTATGGTCTTTGGTGGTCAAATCTTGGAATAGCATCTTGAAATGTCTCGAAGTCTAAGAAGTTTATAGGATATTTTACATTAGAGATAAACTCATCTATTATGCTTTTATCTATATATGGACTATTATCATTTGTGCTTACTTGAAGTCTTTGAGTTTCTGTTAAGCTTATATCACTTTTTAAAATATCCTCATAGCTTACAATACCGTTATGATACATATCATATGCCTTGGTTTGATTAATGCGGTATAGATTTAATATGGAAATTTCAGGTACATCTTTAAAGCAGTGCTGTGAGAAGCTACACTCAAAGGGACTATAGCATTGTGTTCCTATCTTTATATCAGGCTCATCTAGGCTTAGCATATTGTTTAAATTTGTTAGGTTATCTCTAACTTCATCTTGTTTGGCGATAACTATATCTGTTATATCTTCTATATGAAAAAGCTTGTTTAAATTTATCTCTCCAACTCTCTCATAAGAGTTATCTATATGCATGATACAGGCTTTCTTAAGCGGTAAAACAGAACTTATACAATACCACTGCACGCTGATATCATCTATATGATAATCTTTTACACTAGTACTTGATTTAACTTCGTAAATTTCATACTCGCTACCGTTTTTTACTAAGATATCAACCATAGCAAATACACCATTTGATATAAAAGTAGCTTCATAGATGATTTTTACTCCATTAGCAATAAGTTCTTTTGTCCTTTCTGCCATACTTTCAAAATTACTTGGATCAAACTCTATTAGAGTTCCGCCTTTAAAATACTCTTGTGCAAGCCTTCCT
>NZ_LIWQ01000024.1:0-13745 GCF_012978795.1 Campylobacter sp. RM16188
TTTTATTTGTTTAATAAAAAATAATATTTTTTAAAGTAATCCAAAAGGTTGCTTCTGATAAAACCAAAAAAATCACTATACTCTTTTTGTAAAAAGCTTGGACTTTGTTTTTTTACAAACAATAGATACATTTGATTAAGATGACTGTTTTTGGGATAGTTTTATCTATCCCATGTTTTTTATTTTTTACTACTAAGATTTTTAGCAATTCGAGGGGTGGACACGACACCTAGGCAAGGTAGAGATATAAAATCTATCTTGCTGCTATTATTTATTTTTCTACTAAAGTACTATTCAAATTATAAGAATTAAATGTATCTTTTAATCCCTTATTCTTAAATTCTTAACTCCTAAAGCATCTAATATCTGCAAAGCAAATGCAAAGCTAAATTTACCCCTGCTTATCTTATTTGCTATATTCATTCTATTATCCTCTACGCCTTTTTCTTTTAATAAAAGAGCTAATGTTTGATAATCCATATTCTTTCTTGCTATTTCAGATTTTATTATATTTTTTGCTTCTTGAAAATAATCCATCTCATACCTTTCTTGAAATTTAAATAATTATAGTACAAATGGTACTATTTGTCAATATATTATATCTTTTAATATATATTTATACTTTAAAGTGTTGACTCTAAATACTGTATACGATATAATCCGTTCACAAAAAGTATACATAAATCTTGATTAGTTAAAACAGATAGCGAAATTAAAGAATAAAAAGGATTTAAAATGCAACACTTCCTCCTCTCATCTAAAGCTAGAACGGTATCGGTTAAAAAGATAGCTTCTATGAGTGAGAAGGATTGCTATGAGTATTTTAAATCGATAAGATGGCGCGATAATAAAGGTGAGCCAATATGTCCAAGTTGTGGAAGTGTAAATAGTCATTATTTTATAGAAGGCAGAATGCAGTATCGTTGTAAGGATTGCTTTCATACCTTTAGCGTTACTAGCGGAACAATATTTCATTCCCATAAGTTAGACTTTAAAACAATACTATTAGCTATTGTGATATTTACTAATGCCACTAAAGGTATTTCATCGCTTCAACTTAGTAGAGATTTAGATGTTCAGTATAAAACAGCTTGGGTTTTAGCACATAAGATTAGAGAGTCTTTAATCAGCCATGACGATAATACAAAATTTGAAGGAATTTGTGAAATGGATGGAGTCTATGTTAATTATTATATTAGACCGGCAAACAATATAAAAAACAGAATAGATAGAAGAAAGGTCTTTAAACCAAATAAGAGAGTCATTATTTCTTTAAGAGAAAGAAATTTACAAGGCAAAGGTGCAAGTAAAACAAAAACCTTTATATTAAAAAGTGAAAACAATAGTGATATAAACAAGATAGCAAAGGCAAACATTGCCTTAAACTCTCAAATTCATACTGACGAAAGTTCGGCTTACGATGATTTATTAGCTCATTACGATTTAAAAAGAGTAAATCATCAAATAGAGTATAGCGGAGTAAATGGAGAGAATAATAATCAATCAGAAAGCTTTAACTCAAGATTTAGACGTATGCAGTATGGACAGCTTCATAGAATAGGCGTTCTTTATCTTTCAAACTATGCTAATGAGATAGCATATAGAGAAGATACCAGAAGGCTAGATAATAGATCCATAATGAATGATATTTTATCAAGATGTTTGGCAAATAACTCAATTTCTAATGAATTCTGCGGTTACTGGCAAGGAAACAAAAGAGTAGCTGAAAGACTTGGGGCTTAAGAAGCTATTTGATACAGTTTCAAATCGTTAGTCTCTATGCTTGATAAAATTCCACGTCTTACGAGCTTATTAATTGCTACATAGATATTTTGTTTATGTTTATTTATAAATAAACTATCTACATCTGTTAAGGATGTATTTAGATTTTTGATTCGTGAAATAAGCATGCAAAATATAATTGGTGCATTGTTTGATTTTGCTACAAGGTTACTTTTTATTTTTGCTACCTTTTGCCAAGTTTTTTGTTTTTGCAAGTTTATTCAATGGCTTAAAATAACTAAAAATTATATCTCCAATAGCGAAAGTAATCAATGCAATAAATAAACTATAACCATTAAAAACAGATGTTAGGGTTTGGAAACAAGTAGTTTTTAAAAGATCTTGTTTATAAAGACTATAAACGGGGACATTAGGATATAATTTCGCTTTGAGGTTTTTAAATAAGAATTCTTAATGCAATTTGCTTATCAGCGAAACTAATGTGAATTAAAAATAAATTTTAATAATAACTCCCATAATTTAATCAATTTTTAAGCCTTTAGCCCCTAGAATTATAAGCAATTTGGATAGTTTGGTAAAAGAGGTTTTGATGAAGGCGATATTGATTTTATCTATTTTTTCTATATGCGCCTTTTGTAAAACATACTCCTTAAAAGACTTGATGATCTCTCTTGAAACTACCAAGCCATCTATTATCTCTTCTCGTCTTCAAACCATGTTAGCCAATGAAGAGTTAATAGGAGTAAAATCAGCTTTTTATCCAAGACTTAGCATCGGTGCAAATTCTGAGTACTCTAAAAAATATTCTAATTTCAACGCTTCATACATAGGAGATGAGAGCTTAGTTAATTCATCGGGATTTGCAAGTTCTCTTTCTTTAAAGCTAAACTACGAACTTTATAAATTTAATGCCACTTCTTTAAATGTAGAAGCAAGTAAAGAGAAGATAAGAAGTCTAAACTATAAAGAGTGTGATATAGTAAATGAAGCTAAACTTAAGCTACTTGAAATTTATCATAAGATACTTGACTGCAGAGAAAAGATAGGTCTTTATAACAAGCTAAAAGAGGTATATAAAGAAATTTACGAACTATCTAAAAGGCTTTATGAAGCAGGCGATATACAAAAAACACTTCTTGCAAATAGAGCCATTGAACTAGTTGAAGTAGATGATATGCTAATCAATCTAAAAAAGCAAAGCGAAGAGCTACTTAGCGAAATATCAAATTTAAGCGGAATAGATATAAAAAGTAGCGATGAGTTGGATGCTTTGCCAAGTGCAAATTTAAACCCTTTTGATTCGTATGGCTCATCAAATTTGGATTTAAATTCACCTTTGTCTTTAGAGGCAAAAAACTTAAATGAAAATCCAAATGATTATAACTCATTGCCTTTGGACTATAACTTAAATTTAGATATACCTTTAAACGCCAATTCTATTAATTCAAATTTTAAATCAACTAAAAATACGGACTACTCCTTTCCCTCTTTTGAACAAACCGCTAAGGCTAAAGAACTAAATGCTCTAATAGCCAGCAAACAACTAATATATGAAGCTAAAAAGAAAGATTACTTTCCTGCGGTTTATCTATATGCTAAATATGATTTTTACGGAGATGACAAGGATAGCTTAAGAAGATCGGTAGATGATACTCAAAGAAACGGATATAGGATAGGACTTAGTATATCTTATAATCTCTTTGACGGCTTTAGTAGAGAGTCTGAGATAAAAAGCGCTCTTATAGAGGTAAGTCTTGCTAAAGAGCAGTTTGAAGAGGCAAGAAGAGAGTATGAAAAAGATATTAGAAATTTAAAATATGATTTACATAGCGCTAAGGATAAGATTAAAACATCTTTAGATCTAAAGGATAACTCAAATGAGCTTTTAACTATGAGTAAAAGACTTAATAAAAGCGGAGAGGCTGAAAAACTACTTGTATATCAAAGCATGATTAAACATCTTGAAAACACCATCAAATTTAACGAAAGCTTACTGGCTAAAAATATGCTTGATATAAAATACGAGCTTATGCTAACAAGGGCAAATAGTTGCAAAGCGCTTTAAGAAGTTTAGAGATAGTAGCTCATCTAAATAATGTTGCGATTGATTCAAGAGCTATCATAAGAGATTATGCTTTAAATTCCACCCCTTCAATAGAAGAGCTGGTAAGAATAGCAAAAGACAAGGGCTTTAAAGCTAAGATTAAAGAGTTTAGCTTTAAAAACCTTTTAAACTATCCTCTGCCTTGCATAGCTATAGATAATAACGGGCAGTATTTTAATATATTAAGAGTGGATGAAGAAAAAAGAGAGCTTTTGGTCTTTAAAGATAAAAACGAGCCTTATATAGTTAAATTTGACGAGATTTCCTCTAGCGTAAATAAAAAAATGATCATCTTAAAGCATAAGCTTTTAAACGATAGGATTAAATTTGGCTTTGGATGGTTTTATGCAAGGATGCTTCACTATAAAAAGATAGTAGGCGAAATTTTAATAGCCTCTTTTATCATCCAGCTATTTGGACTAATAACCCCTTTATTTACTCAAGTAGTTCTTGATAAGGTCTTGGTTCATCACTCCCTTAGCACTCTAAACGTTATAGCCATAGCATTTTTAGCGGTTATTATATTTGAGATGCTAATAAGCCTTAGTAGAAACTATATATTTGCCCATACTACCTCTAAAATCGATGCAAGACTAGGTTCGCTGCTGTTTGATCATCTAATCAAACTTCCCATGATCTACTTTGAAAACAGAAAGGTAGGAAATATAGTCGCTCGTGTTAGAGAGCTTGACAGCATAAGAGAGTTTATAGCTAATAAATCAGTTACCGTCTTGCTTGATATACTCTTTAGCGTAGTATTTGTAGTTATGATGCTATTTTATAGCGTAAAGCTAACTTTAACGGCTATATTTTTCGTAACTATAATAGCCACTCTTTACTTCTTTGCCACCCCAAGGCTTAGAGCTAGACTTGAAGAGAAATTTCAAATGGGAGCTAAATCAAACTCTTATTTGGTAGAATCAATCACGGGCATAGTTACGGTTAAATCTTTGGCCATAGAAGGAAGCATGCAGCGTCTTTGGGAGGATTTTTTAGCCAAATACGTAAAGTCAAGCTTTGATCTTTCAAATTTATCAAATATCCTCTCAGGCATTGCAAATGCGCTTCAAAAACTTATGACCTTAGCCATACTCTATCTTGGAGTAGGACTTGTCCTTGAAAACAAACTAAGCGTAGGTCAATTAATAGCCTTTCAGATGTTTGCCGGGCAATTTAGCGCTCCTATTATGAGGCTAGTAGGTCTTTGGAATGAATTTCAACAAGCTCTTTTAAGCGTAGATAGACTAGGAGATATACTAAACACCCCAAAAGAGCAAGAAAACGATAAGGCTCTTACTCTTAGCTCTTTAAAGGGAGAGGTTAAATTTGATAAAATTTCTTTTAAATATAGTCCCGATTCTCCAGTGGTATTAAAAGATTTTAGCCTGCAAGTAAGACCGGGAACCAGTATAGGGCTAGTAGGAAGAAGCGGAAGCGGAAAGAGTACGGTAACTAAACTTCTTCAAAGGCTATATTATGCAAACGAAGGAGCTATCTATATAGACGGAGTTGATATTAGACATATGAATCCCTCTTGGCTTAGGCAAAACATAGGCGTAGTTTTGCAAGATAGCTACCTGTTTAGCGGAAGCATTAAAGAAAACATAGCCTTTTCTTATCCTAGCGCTTCGATGGAAAGGATATTGCAAGCTTCAAAGATAGCAGGAGCCGATGAGTTTATAAGCTCTCTTCCAAAAGGATATGACACTTTAGTAGGCGAAAGAGGCTCATCTTTAAGCGGAGGGCAAAAACAAAGAGTAGCTATCGCAAGAGCGATACTTGGAAATCCTAAAATATTAATATTTGACGAAGCTACATCAGCCCTTGATTATGAAAGCGAAAAGATAATATCAAACAATATGGCATCTATTAAAAAAGATAGAACTATGTTTATAGTAGCTCATAGATTAAGCACCGTTAGGGATTGTGATGAGATCATAGTTTTAGATAAAGGCATGATAATAGAAAGAGGAGATCATAAAAGCTTAATGGAGCTAAAGGGGTATTACTACTTTTTAAATAGCCAACAAGAACAAACTGCTTAAAGGAGCCTCTTGAAAAATAGACAAGACGATACTCACGAATTCAAACCCCTTTTAATAGAGATAGAAGATCGCCCCTTAAACCCTCTTGGAAGAGTTATCCTTTATCTTATGATGGCGGTTATAGTATTTGGCACATCTTGGCTGATACTTGCTAAGGTAGATGTAGTAGTAAGCGCGCAAGGTAAAGTCATACCAAGCGGAGAGATAAAGATACTAAAGCCTCTTGAAAGCGGAGTAGTCTCAAAGATATTCGTTAAAGACGGAGACAAAGTTAAAAAAGGCGATATCCTTATACAGATAGACCCAACCGTAACGGATGCTTCACTAAGTAATAAACAAGATGATTTAAAAGTAATTAATTCGGACATCTTGCTGTTTAATGCTTTAATAAACGAACAAGAGTTAAGTAAAGAAGAGCTTGCTAACTTAAACATATCTCAACTGAATTTATATACCAGTCAAAAAGAGATACTTAAAAATACTTATGAGAGTAATGAAGCTAAGATTGAAGCTGCAAATTTGGATATAAAAACTCAAAAGGCAGAACTAAGCAGAGTAAAACTTCTACTTAGTAAAGAAGAGGCTACAAAGAAAAGGCTTCAAAGTGTTTTAGACATAATAGCTAAAAAAGAGTATGACGAAGTAAATAAAAACATTATAAATTTAACCGAACAAAACAGTATGGCTAAATTTAAACTAGATGAAGCGGATAAAAAGCTAAAAGAGATAAAAGAGCAGAGTAAAACCCTTATAAAAGAGCTAAAGTCCAAATGGATAGAGACATCATTAGCAAAAGAGAGAGAAAGAAGAGAGCTAAGCGCTCAAATAGATGCAATACTATTTTCAAACAAAACTCAACAGATCAAATCTCCAACTGACGGCTACGTAGGAAAGCTGCTTATCCATACCGAAGGAGGAGTAGTAAATCCAAACGATAATCTTATATCCATAATACCTTCCGATGTTCCATTGGTAATCAAATCAAGCGTCTTAAATAAAGACATAGGCTTTTTAAAAGTAGGTCAAGAAGTAGCTATCAAGATAGATACCTTTAGCTTTCAAAAGTATGGCTTACTTCAAGGAGTGATAACCCATGTAAGCAATGACGCCATAGAAGATGAAAAGCTAGGGCTTATATATGAGATACAAGTAAAGCCAAAAAGTTTAGAGATAAAAGTAGACGGAGAGATGAAAAAACTAGACATAGGAATGAGTGTAATAACAGAGGTAAAAGTAGGCAAAAGAAGAGTGATAGAACTATTTATCTATCCTATCATCAAATACCTAGATGAAGGGCTTAGTGTAAGGTGAGAGAGTGTATAAAATATCATAAAATAATATGATAATAGTTTCCAAATTTTATATAGATGCTTAAGGCTTAAGTAGATAGAATAACTATCTTGGTTCTATATATTGAAAGTTGTAAATTATGATTTCAAATAACATTAAAAAAGAAAATACTAAAAATACCAAACCCAAGCAGTCGTTGATAGAAAAATTTATCTTGATGTATCTTATAGTTTCTTTATCGGTATTTATTATTCCTGAAGATATACTTGATAGATATGAAATTTGTAATGATTTTGTAGAATTTATGAAAATTTATTTCCCTAATATTGAAATTTTTAGTAATATTAGCGCTTTATCTCAAATTGCAGGGTTTTATACAGGCATTATGTGGATAGCTGGAATTTTGCTTATATTTGGGGGTGTCTTTTATTATGTTTTTTATATTTTTCAAAAAGATAAAGCACATAATAAAGATGATAAATTTAATATATTATCATTAGTTTTTAATATATCGATTAGTATTTTTGCTATTTATATTTATTATACAGGGTATATAGCTACAGATGGATTAAGCTTCGGAAATAAACACATTTATATTGGCTTGGAAACTAGATTAGGAATATTTTTACCTATAATGTTTTTTCAATTTGCATTATCTATATTTTTTATGATGATGGTTGATTATATCAGTGAATTTATGTTGTTGATTTTTAAAAAAATAAGAGGAGTTAGTAAGTGAAATATAATGCAGAAGTAGGAATAGTGAATAGTCGAGATGATAATGCAACGCAAGATAACAATATCTCATCTAAAATCGGTTCGTTTATGGATGGCATAAAAGAGTTAGCTCAATTGGCTGAGGATGGAAAATTTAATGAAAATCCGTATGGGCTTGCGACAGGAGTGAAAATAATTGCAGGAAGAGCAGGTTTTTTAATAAATTCTTTAGATATAGTAAAGGCTATAGGTTCCAATAATCCAGAATATGAAATACCAAAAAGTATTTCAAAAATTGGTATTTCTGCTGCGGGTGCATGGTTTGGTGCTAAAAAAGGATTTGAATTTGTTGTTAAGTATAAAATAACCAATCCGTATATAGCAGGATTAGTTATTTTTGCAGGCTCTGCTATTGGTTCTTATTATGGTTCTTTATGGACTGATTTTGCATTTGATAGATTATTTAGTGATGGTTTTCCCATATCAGAATATCCAAATACGCCCCTTATCTCTATCTCAAATCCCACTGTAAACGAGTCTGATCAAGAAGTAGTATTTGATATAACTCTATCTAAACCTCTTGAAGAGGATCTTGAGCTAAGTTTGCATACATCAAACGGTACTGCCGTAGCAAGCGAAGACTATACCCCAAACAATACTACTATAACTATAAAAGCAGGAGAGACATCTTATAAACATAGTGTAGCTATAACGGACGATATGCAAAAAGAAGGTAGCGAGTATTTTACTCTTACGGCTCAAAGTATAAACATAACCGACCCAAATGTTTTTGGGTATTATGTTATAAGTAGTGCTATTATTAACAATAAACAGGGTATAAACTCTAATATTAATTTTTATTGCAAAGTAAGTTAAATGCAAAAACTTTATCTCATGCTGATTTGGCAACCTATTTTTGGAAAGACGAAGAGAAGCCAATGGAGTAAAGCATTTTATATATATATGATCATAGCTCTTATTGTTTCATTTAACCTTTATCTTTCGTCGTTAAATTCTGTTTTGGAAATTCAAGACATGACGGTTAGAAGCGGAGAAATTAGTGGTATTAATAAGCGTCTATTTAATAGCTCTACTATGCTTACTCTCAAATCAAATAATGAATATTTTCGATATGTAGTTCATTCTATAGACCTTAAAAATATAAAACTAGGAAATACGGTTAAAATTTATAGCGTCAATAAAAATAGTACTATTTTTGGCATCAAAGAGAATTATATTGAAGAGATAAGAGATTTAAACGGAACATTGTTAAGCACAAAATATAATATGAATAATTCAAAAAAAGCCAATAATATAGCTTATATGTGGTCTAAACTATCCTGCAAATTATCTTTTATATTTTTTATATTAATAGTTTTAATAAATTTAAGAAATAATGAAAAACCAAATAACATTGTGTAAAAGGATTGAATATGGGTATTAAAGTCGATTCTAATTTTTGTACAAACTTGTCCCTTGCCACACATCCAGAAAAAGTATTTGGAGTTGGTAAATCTATGATAGAAGGTGATTATGCTACAGCAGCAGCGGGAGCTTTGGGGTTGTTGGATATGTTTTTGGGTATCGCAAATAAAGCAAATAAAATAAATACAATAAATAAAATAACTACTGGTTCGGCTTTTGCGGCATCGCTTATAGTTCACATTGATCAAGCTAGGCAAGATATAGAAAAACTCAATGGCAAAATAAGCAATAGTACCCTGCTGTCACTTTTGGGAGATGTTGTAGGACTAGTGTCTATTATTCCGATTCCTCAAGTCAAGGCATTTGGTATTATAGGTGGCTTTGGTTTAGGAATAGCTTCTTTAATGGCCAGTAAACAAGATACTGATTTATACGATATGCTTCAATCATTGTTTATTGATATGGATAACATAGTAAATAATGATTGTAAGCTTAAAAATTATTTTGAGTGTATGAGTTGTAACGGAAACTTTATACACATCTCAAACCCTACCGCTTTTGAAAATGATGGAATGATAGAATTTGAAATAAAGTTATCCAAGGCTTTAGATAAGGATTTAACTCTTAAGCTAACCACTATAGACGGATCTGCCATAGGAGACAGTGACTTTGAAAAACAAGAGGATAAAGAGATAACTATAGCGGCAGGAGAGACTACCTATAAACACTCTATAAAATTAGCAAGAGATAGAGTATATGAAGGTAAAGAAGATTTTATGCTGTTTGCCAATGTGGCAAATCCTAGTGAGCATGAGAACATCTCAAAACGATTTGCATCAGGCATAGGCACTATAGTAGATTTTCCGGAAGAAGAGTGTCCTAAGCCTATAAGTCCTAATTTTAACCTTAATTTTAGTATTCCTAGCTCTCCTTTATATCACTCAGGAGGCGGCGGAGGATGGGGAGGCGCAAGTTGGGGCGGAGGCGGAGGATGGGGAGGCTCCTCTAGCTTATATATACCAACCCCATCAAAACCCAGCCTTCCTAATATCCCTCAGATAGAGTGTCCTGATGAACCTGATTTAAATTCGGTAATGATATTTAAATTAAATTCTGCAAATCAAGGTGCAGGCTTTAGAAGTCTAGGCTCGGCTGTTCTCGCAAATTCTTTATACTCTACAAATTCGTCTAATGAGTCTAAAATATACTTTGATATGAATAATGACGGATTTAAAGAAAGAATGATTGATTGGTTTAAACTCGATGAAGGTGTGCTTGTAAATGATATAAATAAAAACGGAAAGATAGATAGCGGCAGAGAAATTCTAGGTAATCACTATTTTAATAAATTTGGAGATAAATCAATCGATAGTTTTTCTCTTTTAAAAGAGTTTGATACAAACAAAGACGGAGTTATAAATAAAGATGATAATACTACATTGAGTATATGGATAGATAAAAATAGCGACGGAAAAACAAACGAAGGCGAACTGATATCGATAAACGATGAAAACTCTCCAATAAAATCTATATCTGTCAGTACTCTTGATGCTCTTTTGAGCGGATATGATAGAAACCACGATATGAAAATAGATAAAAACGATCAAATCTATAATTATATCTACTATAGACAAAACTCCGATGATACTGTAAATTTATATATTTACGGAGATGATAACGCAAAGTCTTTCTTAGGGGATAATACTACAAATCAGACAATACTTACCGATAAAGGACTAAAAAGAGTAAGGGAAATAGTGTTTTATAAAGATCCATCGGAATTAAACTTAAAAGACAATTTGCAGTCCGATGATAAAAATGAACACTTGATAGGAAATAATCAAAATAATCAGCTATACGGTAACGGCGGCAGAGATATACTTGAAGGAGCCGGCGGTGATGATACGCTAGACGGCGGAGACGGTAGCGATAAGATATTAGGTGGAGATGGAAACGATACTGTAATAGGAGGAAGAGGCAACGACCGTTTAGAAGGCGGTGATTGGGACGATAGGTATGTATTTAGCAAAGGTGATGGAGTCGATGTTATATATGACTCAAACGGAAGAGATGTAATAGAATTTGATGATACTATAAATAAAGATGATTTGATAGTAAAGACAAACGGGGTTGATCTAAATATATCTGTCAAATCAAACACAAAAGGATTTTTGAGTAATCAAATCATAATTAAGAATTTCTATAGTTTTAGCAATAGGATAGAGGGAATCAAATTTAGCGATAATACTACTCTTAACGTAAGCGATCTGATTTCTATGATGGGTAGCGATAGTGATGACGATATATACACTACTGAAATAAGCCAAACTATAGATGCTAAAGACGGAAACGATAAAGTATTCGCAAATAGCGGAAATGACACTATAAAAGGTGGTAAAGGAAATGATACTCTGCATGGAGGATCGGGTAATGATATCTATATATATAATAAAGGCGACGGTGTAGATGTAATAGAAGATAGTAGCGGCAAAGACAGCTTAGGACTTAAGGGTATCGATAAAGACGAAGTTAAATTTATGAAAGAAAATAGCTCTTTAAAAGTTTTTATGGATGATAAAAATCATATAACAATTACCGACTGGTTTAATGAGCAAAATCAAATAGAAAGTATTAAATTTGATGATCAGACCGAACTAAAGCCAAGTGATATTATAAACTCTCTGGTGTCAAACGGAGATGACACTATAGTGGGAACAAACGAAGAAGACACATTGGATGGAAAAGAGGGAAATGATATCATAACCGGTCTTAATAAAAATGATACGCTCATAGGCGGAAGTGGCAATGATAAACTTTATGGAAATTCAGGCAATGATACGTTAATTGGAGGAACCGGTAACGACTATCTAGAAGGCGGATGGGATAATGATACGTATATTTATAACAAAGGGGATGGAAGCGATAAGATAAATGATGCAAGCGGAAACGATAAGATCAAATTTAGCGATATCTTAAAAGATGATATATCGTTTAGAAAAAATAAATTAAATTTAATTATAACTATAAAACCTACTAATGACACTATTGAGGTTTTAAATTTCTTTACTGTAAATAACGCAATAGAAGAGCTGGAATTTAGTGACGGCTCAAAAATGACTAATTCTGATATAGGGAGCTTGTTCTCTTATGCTTCAGGCGATACAGATACTATATACGCTAAGCCCAACGCTACTTTAAAAGGCGAAAAGGGAAATGATGTATACTCATACAAAAGAGGAAATGGAAAAGTAATAATAGATGATAGTTTTATAGAAAATAATATTGAAATAAATGCCGGTGAAGATATTCTTAAATTTACGGATGCTAATAAAGATGATATAGTATTTACATCTTATGGAAATGATTTGGTTCTGCTTGTAAAAGATAATCAGGGCAAAATCAATAATAGTGAAGCAGTCATTATCAAGGATTGGAAAAAGCCTCTAGGAGGTATCGAAAAGATAGAATTTGGTGATAAAAGCACCATGGAGATAGATAAAAATGCAAAATATCCTTATCCTAGTGGATTTAGCTATCCTAGTAGCTATCATTATATATATGGCAGTGAAGATAATATTATTAGAGCCAATAATAGTACACCTTTTACATATGAGACGGCGGATGGTAATGACCAGATTATAGCAGGCTATGCTAACGATACTTTAATAGGTGGCAAGGGGGATGATATTCTTGAAGGCGGACATGGAAATGATGTGTATTTATTTGCTAGAGGAGACGGCAAAGATATTATATATGATTCTTATGGCAACAGCGATAGCATAAGATTTGAAGATGGCATAACAAAAGATGATATAGCCGTAAGAGTGCTAGATAATACGCTTTATATAGCATTGAAAGAGTCTAATGTAAAATTTGGTGAACTAAGTGACAGGATCACTATTAGAGATTGGATGAAGAATCAAAACAGGATTGAAAAATTTATATTTCAAGACGGAACCGTATTAGATTACAATCAAATAGTAGCTATGGCAGGAACTGATGAAATAGATGTTATAAACACATTTGCAGGCAATAACGATGTTATCAATTCTCTTGGAGGAGATGATATTATAAACAGTAATGATGGCGACGACATTATAGATGGTGGTGCCGGAAACGATATTATTAACGGAGGTATCGGAAATGATACCTATATACTCAAAAGAGGCATGGATAAGGATGAAATAACCGATACCGGAGGAATAGATAAGATAAAAGCAGATGGAGATATAGCTTTAGAAGATGTAGTTTATGATAGAATCAGCGATGATCTTGTGATAGGACTAAAAGAAAATGGCGTAGCTATATTGGATTTAAAAGATAGTATTACTATTAAAAATTGGTTTAAAACTTTTGATAACAGAGTAGAGTTTATAGAATTTGCAGATGGAAGAAAAATAACTCCTGAAAACATAACGGCT
>NZ_LIWQ01000025.1:0-9290 GCF_012978795.1 Campylobacter sp. RM16188
TAGTCACCTAATTAGTCACTTAATAAAAGTAAAGTCACGGTTTGGTAAAAGAAAGTTAAAATATGTTTAACTTATGCACAAGTAAGTAATAATATTTTTACTATAAGCCTAAGTACATTGTTTTAAGTCAGTACTGACAATGGTTTGAGAGAATTACCCTATAACTTACTACTTAAAAAAGTTAAGTGAAAGTATGGTAAAAGAAAGTAAAAATACATTTAAAGAATGTAAAAGTGTGGTATAGTGGTGGGTTCACCAGAAGCCGAACCGTATCGTTTTAAGTCAATATTGATAAGGGTTTAAGGTAAGTAGCCAAAGGGCTAGTCACCTAATTAGTCACCTAATAAAATTAGGTGAAAGTATGGTAAAAGGAAGTTAAAAGTATGTAAAAAACGGTTATGTGCATTTTTACTAAAAAAGAGAATACATTTTTAAACGAAGCAATAGCCTAAAAAATAGCACTACTTAAATTTACTTATGCTATAATTGTATACAAATAAATACAAAGGAAATACAAATGACTACACTTATACAGTTTAGAGTTGATAAAGAGCTAAAAACCGAAGCCGAGAATTTATTTAAGGATATGGGACTTGATCTAAGTACCGCTTTAAAATTGTTTTTAAAGCAGTCTATTAATAAGCGTAAAATTCCATTCCCTATCACTACCGCAAATGATGAATTTTATAGTGATAGTAATACGGAGTATCTAAAAAATATATTAGATAACATAGACAATAAAAAAGTAAAGATGATAAGAAAAAGCATAGATGAGCTTGAGGCATTAGATAATGCTTAATATAGAGTTTTATCCCGATGCATGGAGTGATTATTAGAGCTAATCAAAGACAAAAAAATATCGGCAAAAATCAATACTCTTATTAAGGATATAGCCGGAAATGAAAACAATAGTAATCTTGGTAAACCGGAAACTCTAAAAGGCGACTTGGCAGGTTGCTACTCTCGCAGGATAGATCTTAAAAATCGAATAGTTTATAGAATAAAAGATAATAGCGTACAAATTTTACAGGTCGGGACGCATTATAAGCAGAAATAATCAAAGATTGGCAAATTCCGAATGGATGAATAAACAAAAATATGATTTATTTTTATTACAATTCAATATACTAAAAACTATCTAAGCAGATATAAAGCCGGTAGCTTCTAGAGTTTTAAAGAAACATATTTTTTAATGCAAGTCTAAAAGAGCTTGGCATATGCAAGATATTTTATAGTTTTTTAAATCCAAAATTTATTATGCCTTGAAATTTCAATTGGCAGTACTTCAAATTTTTCTTTAAAAATTTTACTAAAATGTGCCAAAGATCTGTATCCGACAATGCTAGCCGCCTCTTTTACACTTACATCATTTCTCAATAAAAGCTCCTTGGCGCTTTTAAGCCTTTCCTCTTGTAGCATCCCATAGATAGTTGTGCCAAAACACTGCTTAAAGCCTCTTTTTAGCTTAAATTCATTTATAGCACAAATTTTGGCAAGTTCTTTGATGGATGGCGGATTTGACATATTTTTTAGCAAAATTTCTTTAGCCTTTTTTATAGCGGCTATATCATGGTCGCATAAATTTAATCCTTTGCAGCAATCACAATTATCAGAAGTTGAGAAACTTTTATATATCATCTCTAAAATTTTAGACTCAATAAAAATTTCCCTCATTTTATCTCTATATATATGAGAATTTTCTAAATCCTTGAGAATAAGTTTCTGTGCTAAATTCGTAGAGCTTGCTTTAATGCTTATAGTTTCGGATTTTTCTATTTCGTTAAATATTGGAAAATCTTTTATTAAATTATTATCCATAAAAATGCACTGGCTTTTAAAGCGTTTTTTACGCTCATAAACAACCCTGCCCCTAAAAGGCTCTTTTATAACTCCTATCCAAGCATCATTTGGTCTAAATATACCATCATTGGCACTTTGACTGTTCATACAAACCGAACTATTTCCTGTATTAAAATACATAAAAGAGTATTTGCCTATATCAGCAGAATTAAATACCTTATCATCATCAAAATACATGTCAAATATTCCATAACCAAAACCGTTTGAGTTATTAAATATCTGAGTATTTAAAACCATATCATTGGTTTTTATACTTAACTCCTTTAAGCATCTCTCGTTATTACCCCATGTTTCGTTAAAAAATCTCTCAAGTTCGGGGAAGCTGCTCATAAAATCCCTCCATCGTTAAATTTAATCCCTCTGCCATTAATAAAGTAATAGTAATAATTATCAAATTATAGTAGTATTAAGCTTGAATAAATTTTAAGGAGTGTTACATGAGTTCAGGTTACATAAAATTTATAGGCATTATCTCTGTTGTCGCAAGCACTTGTTTATTTGCAACCGATAATATTTCGCTAAAAGAAGTAACAGTATCGGCAAATAAAATGGAAGAGAATATCAAAGATATCCCTCAAAGCGTAAGTGTCATAGATGAAACCGAGATAGAAGAAAAACGCATTAAAGATACCGATGGTGTAATGCGTCAGATTCCAAACCTAAGTGCCGAGCATTTTATCTATAAAACAAGAGTAAATTTTCGCGGTATAAATCACTCCGATTTTACCAATTCAAACCCTGTTACCGTCTATATAGACGGTATTGCCAGCAGTAACAACATGGGCAATTATAACTCTATTTTAAATAATGTCGAAAGAGTTGAAATTTTACGCGGTCCTCAAAGCACGATTTATGGCAAAGACTCGATCGGAGGCGTTGTAAACGTAGTATCCAAACAGCCTAAAAACGAGTGGAGCGGGGCTGTAGGAAGCGAATACGGCTCATATAACTACATGATGGGAAATTTTAACGCAAACGGTGCCTTAATAAATGATATTTTATTCTTAAATATCGGAGGATACGCTTCAAAAGATGACGGCTGGATAACAAACGAATATAACGGCGATAAAAAGGCAAATAAGGCAAACGATCATAAATTTGACGCAACTCTTACCGTTAAGCCTACCGACAGGCTGACTGCAAGATTAACCTTGGTTGAAGAAAGAAGCAAGGAGTATTTTTATAGGGGTGGCACAGGTCTATTTGGCACTATAAATTTAAAAGATGCCAAAAGAGCAAATTTTGAAGTGCCTACCGATAGTTTAGTTAAGACATTTTCTCAGGCTCTCGGAGTTGATTATGAGTTTGATAGAGTTAAATTTTCGTCCGTTACCACTCATAAGAAATCAAAGGCAAGCGGAATTTACGATAGCGACTTTACTTATGCACCGTCGCTTCCTTCTAACGGCTTAATCCAATTTCAAGATGTGCATTTAGACACTTTATCGCAAGAATTTAGACTAAACAGTATAAATACAGATAAATTTAAGTGGGTAAGCGGTCTTTATTTTGAGCGAGAAAAGACTCAAAATAAAAGAATGGGACAGCAGTTTAATCAAGGCGGAATGAAGATGGAGATGGATGCTCCCGCAACCATCAAAGCAGATACCGCTGCTGTATTCGGACAGGGCAGCTATGAGTTAACCGATAGTTTTTTACTAACTCTTGGAGGAAGATTTCAAAGGATCAAAAAAGATATAGATATGGCAGCTTTTATGACACCTCTTGGCATGTCTAAAGGAGCTCCTATTAATACCTTAAAAGATGGCAAGTCATGGAACAAATTCCTTCCAAAGGCGGGATTGACATATAAGATAAACGATGATTTAAGCGCTTTTGTTTCATACTCTCAAGGCTATTTGTCCGGCGGATACAACTACTACGCATTCATAAAAGAGCAAGCCTTTGATGCACAAAAGAGCTACAACTATGAGATAGGTCTTCGCGGAAATGCGTTTGACAATCGCCTTAGATTTAGTCTTTCCGCATTCCATATGGATATAAAAGACATACATCTATACTCAATCCTGCCGGGAGGAATATTTGTTACAAGCAACGGAGGTAAAGCAAAAAGCGATGGAATAGAGCTTGAAGCTCTTTATAGAGTTAGTAGCGAGCTTGATATAAGCGGAGCGTTTGGTATAAATAAAACTAAATACAAAGAAAATATCCAGTATCCAAACGCAGTTAATAAAAGGATAGAGAATACTCCAAACTACACTTTTAACCTAGGTGTTGCTTACACCCATCCAAGTGGAATTTATACAAGGCTTGATCTAAGAGGTAATGGAGATAAGTATTTTGATGCGGAAAACAAATTTAAACAAAAATCTTGGATGACGGCGGACATTCGCGCCGGCTATAGGTTCAAGGCATTTGACATCTACGGATACATAACAAATATCACAAACAATTCTCATGTGGTAACATTTATGCATCACGGAGGAATATCGGGCATGAATCACTTCGGTGATCCAAGAAGATTTGGCATGGGCGTAAGATACTCTTTTTAGGATTTAAACTCTCAAATTTAGGCTTAAAAACTTAAGCCTAAATTTTAACTTTGTATAACCGAAATCAAGGAATTTGTCATGAAAGAGAAGCAAGGAATTTTAACTAGGATTATGAATCCGGTTATAAAAGATATAAGGCTTGCAATGATACTTGCAGGCATCGCTTCGATTTGTTACGTGCTAGCTTTTAGCACCTTTGCTTTTGTAGTATCGTCTCTTGCCAAAGGCGAAGTAAATTACACTCTGATGTATATTGGAGCAGGCTTTATAATAGCAGAATATCTTTTGCGCTCAAACGCTTTTAAGACTTCTCACGTAGCCGCTTTTAAGCTGGAACAAATTTTACGAACCAGACTTTCTGAGCATATAGCCGCAATTCCTTTTGGTGAAGTTATAACCAAAGGAAGCGGAAGGCTTAAAAAAAATATGCTGGACGATGTAAAAAACTTACACTCGTTTGTAGCCGATACTACTCCTATGCTGGCAAGAGTAGCTATTACTCCCGTAGCGTGCTTAATCGCGCTTGGATTTTTTGATTTAAGGCTTTTATCGCTTAGTCTGGCTTTAGTTTTTGCAAGTGCGGCATTTATGAGTCTAGCGTTTAAAGATAATGAAAAATACAGAAGAGAGTATGACGACAACCAAGCTCTTATAAACGCTTCCATAATAGAATTTGTTCAAGCTATGCCAGTAGTTCGAACATTTAGTGATGGAGCTAGCTCTTTTAAGCGCTACAACGATGCTCTTAATGCGTACTGCAAGAGTCTTAAAGAGTGGATAGCACTTACTACCACAGCCTCAAGAGTTGCTATAATGCTAGCCAGTCCCATTATAACTCTTGTTATAGTGGGCGTTGCCGGTAGTTATTTTTATATAAACGGTAGCTTGGAATTTAGTAAATTTATCGGAGTATTGATACTTGCAGCAGGCATTATAGAGTCTATGATGCCGCTTATGTGGGTAAATAATTTTGTTCAACAATCAAGAGCCGCAGCAAGCGGAATTTTAGAAATTTTAGACATAAAACCTCTTAAAATTTCAGATTCTTTCAAAGAACCGAAGGATAGCTCGGTAGAATTTAAAAATGTAAGTTTTAAATACGAAACAAGAGACGAATTCGCTCTTAAGGATGTTAGTTTTAAGGTTGATGCAGGAAGCGTAACGGCACTCGTTGGTCCAAGCGGTGCGGGCAAGAGCACGGCGGCACAGCTTATCCCTCGTTTTTGGGATGTTTGTAATGGTAAAATTTTAATAGGCGGAGTTGATGTAAGGCAAATTGAGCCTATGAAGCTTATGAATTTTGTCTCTTTTGTATTTCAAGATACGTTTTTATTTAACGACACCATCTATGAAAATATATCAATGGCAAAGCCAAGCGCTACAAAAGACGAGGTGATAAACGCAGCTAAAGCCGCACAAATCGATGAGTTTATAGATGCTTTGCCAAATGGATACGATACCCTGTGCGGCGATAGGGGTACAAATTTAAGCGGAGGGCAAAAGCAACGCATAACCATAGCTCGGGCAATATTAAGAGACGCTCCTATAATAGTGCTTGATGAAGCTACGGCATTTGCAGATCCCGAAAATGAAGAAAAGATCATAAAGGCCATTTCAAATCTCATAGTAGGCAAAACCGTAATTATAATAGCTCACCGCCTATCAACTATCAAAAAATCCGACCAAATAGTAGTCTTTGATAAAGGGAAAGTCGCAGAAAAAGGGCTTCACGAAGAGCTTTTATCAAATAATAGTTTATATGCCAAGCTCTGGGATAGTTATACGCAAACTCAAATTTGGAACATATATAAAAGGGCAAATCATGAGTAATAATGTAAAATTCGCCTCTATAAAAGAGCTTTATAATATGTTTTTAGAGATTGCAGGCTCGCATCAAAAAGAGTATAAAAATAGTCTTTACTCCGGCGTAATAGCAATAGCAACTCAAGCCGTTTTGCTTTGTTTATTTTACCCTCTGCTTGTTTTTGCTTATCATGGAGATAAAAGCTCTTTAAATTTCGTTGTTTTATCCATGGTAGCACTACTTATAGTGTTTATGATAGCCAAATTTAAAAGCTCTTATTACGATCATGCCGGTACCTTTGTGGATGTAGGATACGATCTTCGCTTAAAGCTTGGCAAGAAGCTAACCTCAGTACCTCTTGAAAGCCTAGCCAAATATAAAACCGGCGAACTAAATGCGGTATTTGCAAGCAATGTTGATTCTGCCGTAATGTTTATGAACATGATACCTCTTATGTTTTTAGAGCCGATTTTAATCTGCTCTTTTGTCATCATCGCTACTATTTTTGCAAATTTCAAGATCGCCCTTATACTTATTTTTATACTGCCGCTTGTTATACCGCTTTATAAGCTAAAACGTAAGATGGCGGTAGAGGATAAAAAGATATTCATGGATGCAAATGCAACTCTTGAATCAAGCATAATAGAATATATCCAAGGTATAGGAGTGCTTCGCTCGGTAAATTTGATCGGCAAAAATTCACAAAAGCTACAAAAAGAGATAGCAAACGTAAGACAAATTCAGCTTAATGAAATGAAAGGCTCAAATTTACCAACTTTGCTAACTGGAAGCTTGATTATATTTACAACCTTGATAGCGGTTTTTACGGGAGTTTATCTAAATATAAACGGTGAAATTTCACTTGGTCTATTTGCGGCATTGCTTGTCATACTTCCAAGACTAAACGAGCCGTTTTCTATCCTTTTAATAGTAGCTAGCGTATTTGATCTTAGCGAAAACGGCTTTAGGCGAACGAAAGAAATTTTAAACATGAAAGAGCTTGAATTTTATCCGCCCATAGCGATACCCGATAAATTTGATATCGAATTTAATAAGGTTGATTTTGCCTATTTCGGTGCCGATAAAAATTCTCTCAATAATGTCAGCTTTAAAATTCCCGCTAAAAGCATGACCGCTATAGTAGGAGCCTCCGGAAGTGGTAAAACAACGGCGATAAAGATGCTTATGCGATATTCAGATGCACAAAAAGGCGAGATAAAGATAGGCGGAACGGATATAAGACATATAAAACAAGAAGAGCTTATGAAGTGCCTATCCGTAGTCTTTCAGGATGTCTATTTGTTTGACGATACGGTGCTAAATAATATCCGTATGGGTAGAGCAAATGCAAGCGACGAAGAAGTAAGAAATGCAGCCAAAACCGCACTTTGCGATGAATTTATCACAAGGCTTCCCAAAGGCTATGAAACTAGAGTGGGCGATATAGGCGGAAATCTCTCAGGCGGAGAAAAGCAGCGTATCAGCATAGCTAGAGCCATACTAAAAGACTCTCCTATTGTTATTTTAGACGAGCCTACCGCAGCGCTTGATACCGCAAGTGAGCTTGCGGTGCAAAAGGCTATTGATACTTTAGTAAAGGATAAAACCGTCATAGTCATAGCTCATAGGCTATCTACTATCGTCGCGGCTGATCAAATTTTGGTCTTTGATGATGCAAATTTGGTTGAAAAAGGCTCTCATGAAGAGCTTTTAAGAGCAAAAAGTAGATATTACAGCATGTGGCAAGCTCAGCAAAATGTAAAAATTTGGCAT
Organism: Campylobacter sp. RM16188; assembly: GCF_012978795.1. Lineage (NCBI taxonomy): Bacteria > Pseudomonadati > Campylobacterota > Epsilonproteobacteria > Campylobacterales > Campylobacteraceae > Campylobacter > Campylobacter sp. RM16188. The sequence goes on from NZ_LIWQ01000025.1 coordinate 7,951, forward strand.
GCTAAAAATAAAGATGCGTAATAAAAATTTAATAAATTGCACTTTGGCCAAGGTATGCTTAATAAATTGCCAATACGACCTTATCTTGCGCATAAAATTTAAGCTATCTATAAGGCAGGGCTTTGAATTTGCCTATTAAAATTTTAAATTTCAAAGCCCGAATCGCTTTCTTAATAGTCTGCTTGAATATGGCTCAATACATAAGCATTGGTTTTTTCTCCGAAAGCTTGGCGGCTATACTTAGACAAGACGGACTTAGCTTAGAAAAGATAGGCGCGGTATATTTTATAGGTTTATTTTACGGATTTAGATTTTTATGGGCTCCGTTTGTAGAATTTGCAGTTGCAAAAATGGGCGGAGTTTATAAAAATTTTATTACGGTTGTCTTAATGCTAATGATAGTATCTCTTGGGATAACTGCATGTTTAAACGTAAGAGAAAATTTGAGCTTTATTCTTGCTATGGCGGGTATGCTTGGCTTTTTGTCAGCTACTTCGGCTATAGCTTCAAGTGCTTTAATTATTAAAATTTCAACTCCTCAAAATTTAGCAGGCGCAAATTCGCTAGCCGCTAGCGGAAATTTCATAGGTCATGTTTTAGGAACAGGCGTTACTCTGATCATATATTCAAATTTTGGCTGGAAAGTTTCAACTATATTTTTGATATTTCTTACCATTGTTGCTCTTTTTATGATTGCAACCTTTAAAGAGCGACCAAGAGAACTTGAAAGAGGGCAAAATCGAGTTAGCTTTAAAAGTATGGCGTTATTTTTCAAAGATAAGAAATTTTGGCTAAGTGTGCTTATGGTACAAGGCATCGGAGTGTGCATGTCTTTTGGACTAATCAATCCTATACTTGTCGATAGCGGACGAGGTCTTGACGAGATAGGCAAAGTAGTGCACATATACGGGCTTTGCGGTGTTATCATAGGTAGCATTACGGCAAGCTATCTTATAAACAAATTAGGCAATATTAAGACTATGATTTTGGCTATGCCTATTCAAGCTTTTGGGATTTTAACACTACTTTTGCCGATTTTAGGATATGCGAATTTAATAATATTAATCCTTGTGTGTCAAATTTGCTTTGCCGTATATACTATAGGCGCCGTAAGCATCTCAACTATGATAATGAGCAAAGCCACAAAATCTCCGGTAAGCGAGTGCGCCTTGCAAAGTAGCATAAGTATGTTGTTTCAGTATTTGTCGTTTGCCCTTGGCTTTATTATCGCTTCTTTAGTTGGCTACAAAATAACTGTTATTTTTTCGTTTGTTATCTGCTTTATTATTTTTTTATATCTTTTAAAATTTAAAAAATTGATGTAAATATTACTTGATTTT
>NZ_LIWQ01000026.1:0-4926 GCF_012978795.1 Campylobacter sp. RM16188
CAGATGTCATAAAAAGCTATGAGGACTTTGTCTCAAAAGTCGGTCGCGCAAGAGAGATTAATGCTGAAATCTCTACTCTTGAAGAGAAAAAGCAGATCAAAAAAGATATAGCTTCATCCTTAAAAGGCGAAGCTAAGGCAAGCGCTATGCAAGAGGTACTTGAGCTCATAGATCAAATAGAAAATAAGAAAAAAGAGCTAAAAGCGGCCGAAAAAGAGAGAGTGGGTATAGATGACACTGCTAAGAAAAGATTTGATCTTTGCTTGAGCGGAGAGGAATTTGAAGCTTTTAAGGCCGAGATTGAAGACAAAGGACTAAGCTACACGATAGTTATGAATGCAGTTGATAGCGCAATAGAAAAAGAGCGTGTAAAAAAGTAGAACGCCTGCTTGCTTGCGTGGAAGCTAGAATGAGCCCGATGGAATTCGGGCTTGATTATTATGAAACTTTGATGTTTCGTGGTCAGAACATCGCTTGCGTAGCTAAGCAGGGATATAACGGTGGATATATAGAGTGCGATAGTTTAATTTTAAAGGCTTTTTGCAAAAGGTTTAAAATAGATTTTATATGGATGATTGAAATTTCAAAAAGCTTTATAGCGATAATAAATAAAGGGATTAGATGAAAAAATTACAAGGAAGCTTTGCTTTTTGCGCGGGCATTGTCAATGATTTGTGCTATCCCTACAGCTATTGTGGCAACTATAAACGCTAAGATTTTATTGCTATCTGAAGTTGCTATTTCAAAAATACCAGCAACTACAATAGCTACTAGAAAAAACCACCAAAAAACAAGTAGAAAATTCTTAACTATAAATAGCATCTTGAACCTATTTGGCTATTTAAAACAAGCAACCTTAATAAGACCAAAAGCTATAGGCGCAACTATAATGAGTGCGATTGTAGCCAAAAAGAAGGCTAATTGCGGAGTAAAAGAAGCTATGACAATTACTGCAAAAGCAAAAATGCAAATAGAGCAGATTGTGACTATTTTATATATAAAATCAAGTAAATTCATCTTCGCTCCTTTATTTTTATTTGATTATACCAAAATTCAAACGAAGAGTAAATAATGTCCGCGTCTAATGATATAAGAATAAAGATAACCATAGACGGAGATACAAAAAACGTAACTCTGGTTAGAAATGAAGTCAATAAGCTTGGAAACAGTATAAATAATGTCGATACTTATGCAAATGCCCTTAGAAGTACTTTGGGTAAATTTGCAGCAGTAGGATTTGCTATAAATGGATTAAGCGATGCTTTTAGTAAAAGTATAGCATCGATAGACGCACTGGCAAACGCTACCGGCAGATTAAGTCTTGTGACAAAAAATAGCAACGAACTAAAGGCTCTAAGTGCGCAAATTTTAAACGTAGCAAATAGTGCACGCGTAAGTTTTACAGAGACAACGGATTTATATACAAGATTTGCAAATAATCTAAAAAATAGCGCAATATCATCTAAGCAGATGATAGAGGTAACTCAGGCGGTAAGTAAATCTTTGGTTATAAGCGGAGCAAGTGCGCAAAGCGCAAACGCAGCGCTTATTCAATTGTCTCAAGGCCTAGCCGCAAACTCATTGCGCGGACAAGAGTTGGCCTCCGTAATGGAGCAAACTCCGCGCTTGGCTCAAGCGATAGCGGATGGTATGAACGTAAGTATAGGACAGCTTAGAAAACTGGCTGAGGAAAACAAGCTTACTACCGAAACGGTATTTTTCGCTTTATACAAACAAAAAGATCTTATAGAAAAAGAATTTGGAAAAATGCCTATAACCATCGGTCAGAGTATGACCGTATTAGGCAATAGCGTTCAAGCTCTTTTAGGCAGGCTTAATGAGGCTTCGGGATTTACTAAGGCTATTACCGGTGCAACAATTGGATTATCAAGCGCTTTTAGCGGACTTAGCGTTTATGCAGAGCAAGTTAGTAGTGCCATTTGGCTACTGGTAAAAGGATTTGTAGCATATAAGGCTAGCGTAATAGGTGCAAATTTATATACATCGTTATTTAATAAAACAATGAACGGAATGTATACGAACTCTTTTATAGCCTCGCTCTCTCGTGCAGGCAGCGTAATGGACGTGCTAAAAGTAGGAGCCGGTGGGGCTGCTACAGCTTTTAGAGCGTTAAGAGGCGCTATGATGAGTGTGCTTCCGGTAGCTGGAATTATGGTAGCTATCGAAGTAATAGGCAAGCTTGCAGAGTCCTTTGGCGGAGCGAAAGAGCGTAACGAGGAGCTAAGAAAATCCATTGAACTAACCAGTGAAGAGATAAAAAAATTAAGTGTAAACGAGCTAAATAATCATCTTATAACCCTAGCAAAAGAGCAAGATAATCTAACTAGATCTATAGAGGGAAGTGAATATGCGCTAAGTATGCTTGATGAAGAATTTCAAGATGAAGAGCAAAGAGTCCAAGCTTTTGATGCGATAACCGCCGGAGCCGGCAAATTTGAATCTAGGCTTGAGACGGTTAAAGATAGAATAAAAGAGATTAAAGAGCAAATTGAAGCTCTATCAAATCCAAACAGCGCCAAAGGTCAATTTCTTCAAGCAAGTGCCTTTATAGACAAAATCCTTGACGATCATAAAAACATAAAGACAAAGATAGATCTTGAAGATGCAATCAAGATCAAAATAGAAAATTTAACCAAGCTAAGCGAGCTTACGGGAGTCACTGCCGAAAACGAGCGAAGCTATCTAAATGCTAAAGAAAAAACTCTCGCTAAGCTAATAAAACTTAACGACGAATATGAGAATTTTGGCAAAGAAAAAGCCAAAGTGGAATAAAAGCTTTCAAAGATAATGCCAACGCTCTAAAATCCGCCCTAAAAGAGATAGCTGAAATTGATTTTAGCGATATTGAAATCAAGACACAAGTGGTATTTGATAAATACAATGAAATGCTAAGTCTTGGCATAGACAAAGGCAAAGTAAAACATTTCCTAAATTCAAAACTAGAAGCCATAGCAAATGAAAACATAAAAGCCGTAGAAAAGAGTGAAGCCGAAGCAATAGAGAAGCAGCTTGACTTAAGAGCCCAATACTATAAAACCATAGGCGAATACGAGAGAGCTTGGCAGATAGAAAAAGCAAAAATCATAGAGAAGTATGAGAAGCTTACATTTGAAAACGGCGAAAAGATCACAAAAGAGCAGCTTGATAAGCTGCTAAAAATGGAAGAAAAGGCGTTTTTGCAAGGCTCAAAAATAGCCAAAAATTCATTCAAAGACATAAAAGGCTCATGAGCCGATACGGTCTCAACTATGAGTAAGACCGTAGAGGATAAGTTCTTTGATTTCTTTATGCAAAAAACTAAATCGTTAAAAGGCGCACTTAAAGAGATAGGACAAGGGCTATTTAGGGATATGATAAGTCCTTATGCCAGAAGCCTATCGCAAGGCTTATCGGGCAGTTTTGGTGCATTGCTTGGCGGTGGGTCAAATTTAGCTTCTATCGCTTCATTTTACGGATTAACCAAGAATAGCGAGGGTGGGTTTAGCGGTCAAGTAAACGGCACGGATGTGGTTATATCTGGCACAGGCGAAATTTTAAGCGGTAATAGTGCCTTTGGCGGTGCAGGAAATATACTAAGTGCAGTTTCAAATTTAAAGAGTATCTACTCTATGTTTAGCGGTGGGTATTCTGGCTTAGTATCAAATTTCACTACAGCTCCGGCAGGATATTTATCAAGCTATCTATCAAGCGCAGGATATACGTATAAAAATCAAACCTCCGGATACTTCAAGCAAGTGCCAAGCAAAGCTAAAGTATTACGAGAGCCTTTTTAGGGAGCTAGGAAGATGAAAACGAGTAAAGCGACCCAAGCAGAGCGCAGGAGCATTTCTACGCGAGCAAAGCGACGCTGGAAGATCATACAAGCATTGATTAAATTTGAAAATATGACTGAAAGAACCATTAGAAAGATCATATTTATCATACTGCTTAGCTTTGCGGTATTTTTAGCGGGATGTAGCCAAAAGCCCGAAATCATAACAAGAACGGTGTATCAGGATGTCTATCTGCCTATTAAGTGTGAAGCAAAGATCCCGGATAAACCAAAATTTGATGAAAACAACTTAGAGAGTGCCAAAGCCATAGCCAAATATTATGAAGAGACTGAAAGGCTACTCAAAGAGTGCGTAGGAGAGCCTAAATGACAAATGACTTTAATATAGTAAAAGAGATGGGTATATATTTTTGGGTTTTAGTCATAGGACTTATAGGCGGTCTTTTGAATATAGGAACTTGTCCTTCAAAAAGCACCGGACACAAGGCGGCAAATCTTATAGTAGGAACTGCGAGCTCTATGTTTCTTGGCTGGATTAGCTTTGAAATAGTAGATCATATCTATCAAAGCCAGAAGGTAGCTCTAGCGGCTTGTGGCTTTTTTGCATGGAAAGGCGCTGAGTGGATCAATGTCCTACTTGATAAAGTGATAGACAGCAGACTAAAAAAGTAAGATGACTGGTATAGCGATAGATATTCGAACCATGACTATATGCGGCCCATACCGAGAAACGAAGACATGAATAAAACATACAAGGAGTTAGAATTATACCAAATTTCAGTAGATCGCTAGATATTTTATACGAGTTAGAATTTAATAATCCAAAGATACAAGAGCTAGTAGCCGGGTTTTACATATGCTAGAGGGTGGAGGAATAGAGCGATGAGGATTTAAGAACCCTAACTCATAAAAATAGCAGAAGAGTATTTAGGAATTTTAAACTGTTTTAATACTCTTTTAAACACCATTTAGAACCATAAAATTCACGTTAGAAATCAAAGTAAAAATCAAGCAAATTTAACCCACTTTGATTTTAAGCGTAAATTCACTTTGATTTGAAAAGCGGTTTTACATATACTAACTCTTTTAAATTCTTATTTAGAAAAACCTAGGTTTGATTTTTGTAAAAATTT
>NZ_LIWQ01000027.1:0-4175 GCF_012978795.1 Campylobacter sp. RM16188
AGTATCCTATCTGCCTTTTTACAAATCTTAGCAGCTTCATCTCATTCCAACAAAGCTCATTAGCTAGCACATATATCTTTTGATTTTGCTTGGTTGTAATCTTATCGCTTTTTATCATATTTCGCCCGGTAAAATCAGGCTTTAGATCTATCTCGTCCTCGCATTTGTTATTTAAAATATCAAGGATCTTGTTTAGCTCTTTTAGGCTTAGCTCTTTTGAGCTGCTTACGCCAAATCTAATCGATAGCCAATCACTCCATGCGTCATTATCTTTGATGATTTTATATTGTGGATGGGTGTGAATTCTTGCTAAAAGCTGCTTTCTATATATCTCTTGAGAGCGTGTCATTTATAATCCTTTAAACCATAAATGTTTAGTTAAAAAACTACGACTAAAGCCCGTACATCTAGCCATCTTTGAGATATTTAGCTTGCCGTTTTTAAATCTATAATAGTCAAGATCGTAAGATAAAACACTGTTTAGCCTTTCTTGATACAAATCTCTTCTGCGCTTTACTAAATTATCTATATGCATTCGTTGTTTTGTAGTTAGGCTCTTACTTGTTTTAAACTTCAAATTTCACTCCCTGCATATACGCTTTTGCCGCTTTCAAGATCTGACTTTATGGCTGCTCTGATTCTCTCAAATTTTATTTTTATGCCCGGATCTTTGGCTCTATTTTCAAAGCTGCCGTTTGATAGCTCAATGTATGGCTTTCTTTCCTCTTCTAAAGCCTTGCTATCTCTTGGAAAGCGGTATATTACCTCGCAACTTATCTCTTTAAAAAATATATCCTTAGCCTTTATCTCTTCTAGGTTATCAGCCCAAAATTCTCTAAGCTTAGCCTTGATATTTTCTTTGTTCATCTCAAATATCTGCTTTGCTCCCGGGTGAGAGAAGGTAAAATTTAGGTTTATGCCTTTAATACTCGCATACTTAAACATCGCTTCGCTTATAAAGCCCTCTAATGCGTATTTAGCCATAGTAGCTATCAGCTTGCGTCTGTTTAATTCGATCGTTGTTTCGTGCATTCAAGTCCTTTTTAAAATGCTTTTTTAAACACTTTAAAAAGGGCTTTTAAGCCCTTTGTTCTAAACTCATATCATTCAAAGACTCATAAGCTATATTGCTCACATCGCTTAAAAGATATAAAGCTTCCTTAAGTCCGCCGCCGCCGTCCGTAAAATCCTCGCACATCCTGCCAAGCCCCGAAAGCAAAAGACTAAAGGCTAAAAATTTATCTTTTGCGTTATTGACCTCATCTATATAAAATACGCTAACCTCTTTCATAATGCGCTCCTTATGGCATTTCGCACCGCCGTGTCGCTCCTGCTCGTTTTACGGCAAATTTCGGTCTGAGATAAGCCGCTTTTATATAGTTTTACTATCTCGTCTCTCTCCGCGTCGCTTAGGCGAGTGGATTTTTTAATAAGTTCGGGTTTATTTGTAAGCTTTTCACGCAAAAGCTCGTTTTCACGCTCAAGTGTTGCATAGTATTTTTGTTTAAATTCATCGACTTCTATTGATTTTTGACTTAGAGCGGTTAGAGCTTGATCAAATTGTTCTTTGCCTATTGCAAAATGTTGCTTTATTCTTTGATTTTCTTTTAATACTTTATCGTAAGCTTCTAAAAATTGGATTTTAAAAGCTTCTGCTTTTTCGCCAGTAAAACCCATTATCAAAAATGCTGCTCCATTTTTTGAAATTTTGTAATAAGGTTGCTCTTTTTCAAAAAGCCCTGAAATAGCCACTCTGTTCGACGGTCGAAAATTTGACTGTCGGAAATTTTCATCACTTATAGATTTTATTTTTGCTATAATGTGTTGATGTTGTTTACCAAAAACAGCCGAAACATCCAATGAAGTGGTGAATGCTTCACTACCCACCACTTCAAAATTTACTTCTTGGTTGTTAATGACTACTACACTATTCATTTTTTTCCTTTAAATTTTTAACTTCTTTTTCAAGACGAGTTAAACGCCACTCATCAACGCCGACCCACGCCGATAAAATAAGTATAAGGACAAAATCCCAACTCATTTTTACTCCTTTGTGATATAATTTTAAGGGACAAGATGAAACCCCCTTACGGGGGCTTGTTTAGCTACTTAGCAACTTAGCTAATGCTGCCAAGTAAAATATGATTTGTAGTGCTAGTACAATCACTCTTAGCTTTCTCATCTTGTCTCCTTTCATCTTATTTCAAAAGGCTTCTTAAATCCCTTTGATGAAAGAATAATAACATATTTAAGAAATTAAATCAAGGTTTTTAATATATTTTAGTAGTTTTTAGTAGAAATTTAACTTATTTAAAAAGTTATTTTTGAGCTAAATCCTGAATAATGCTTTTTAAAAGCTCAAATTTTTCAAGCTCTTTTTTTAGTCTTAATGTTTCAAGATATAAATTTATGGCAACTTCAATAGCTCTGCTTATTTCGCCTGTTGAAGCGTTTTTATTTAAAGTCGCTTCGCTATATCCTATCAACTCTCCAAGCTGTTTATACGTTAAATTTAGCTCTTTGCAGGTTTGCTTGATAAGATTTGTTTGCTCTGCCATTTTGTCTCCTTAAAAGTTATGATATTTTAACTAAAAACTACTTTTAAAAACCTTAATCAAGCCCTATATTTAGGGCTTTGTTAAAGCTTATTAAACTTTAACTTCAGACGTTTGCACTTTGTAAATTCTCTATCTTGGTTTCTATGCGGAAGTTGTCTTTTACTACTCGCTTAAGACCAAGTTTTACAAGCTCGGCATCCCCAAGCTCCACAATGGCGTCTTTGTTAATCGTCTCTTCATAACTAATGCACTCATCCAGCTTATAGCTTTTTAGAGCCTTGATAAGTTTTTCGACTTTTTCTTTTATACGAGGTAAGCTAACGCTCTTGCTTAACTTATAGCCTATCTTGCCGAATGTAAATTCCTTGCTTCTTTTTTCTGCAAATTCAGCTTTGTTCTCTTCACAAAAAGCCGTTATTTGACCCTCTATATACTTTTTCTCGTTGTCTAGCTTTTCAACTTGCGCCTTATGAGCGTCTTTTATCTCATTACACTTTAACGTTATTTCGCCGTTAATATCAGCTAGTGCCACCTCTAGCTCACACACTCTTTTGAGTGCGTTATCCACATCGCTAAAACTATTTATCTGCATCTTCTACTCCTTAAATTTGATTTTCTTCTGTTAGCTCTTCTTTTTTGACTTATATCTCTTTTGCCCTTTGTCCTTTTGACTCTGAAATTTGCCCTACGAGGTAGCCTAGATCTCTCTCTTGGCATTTCTAAATCATCAAGCAGCGGGCTATCAAACGCAAGCCCCATAGCTGCAAGCAGTGATATTGATCTGCTCATCTCTTAATACTCCTTAAAATAATTAAATTTACACGCAAAAGCATGTGAGCAAACGTATCCGTAAAGAAAAGCCACTCCAAGTTTAGCCTTGGATCTCTTACTCTTTTTTACGATACGTAGTGCCATACTTAAATACCTAGCACAAGCTCAGCCGAGCCGTCTTTATTTAGCACTAGCTCGCTTATGCCCAGCTCTCTTGCCCTATCAAGCTCGGCAGACATTCCCTTGGAATTTTTACTATCCGGATGAGTGCTCATATAGATATGATCGCAGCTTTCAAGCAGCTCTATTCCAGCCTCTAAAGCCTCATCTCTTTGTGTGCCTTCATTAAATTTTCCTGCAAGCTCAAGCACCGCACTTACAGGCTCATATCCTGCCCTTCTTATCTTTGCACACTCTTCTTTAGCTATGTTTTGCGCAAGGTAATCACGCATATTATCGCTGCATCTAAGCGCACCGTAAGGTGTGGCGACATAGACTCTAATCTTTTCCATTTGACTCCTTTAAATTTGATTGACTTTATCGGAGGCTAAAATTTAGCCCCCTGTAAAATCAAAGCTTCTTTAAATGCTTGCTTTATACGCTTTCACATCTTCGCATTTTGTGCTAATGCTTTGCATTAATCTATCTAGCGCTTCACGCCTTACTATCTCTGCCGTATAACACACTAGCTTTAGACTAAATTTCTCCTCATCGATGCTTACAAAAAGTTCGGTTTCAAATCTGCCTAAAATAGTTGTGTCCGCTTCATATATAGGCAATTCAAATGTAAGCTTATTTGGTAGAGTTAAGCTCTCTTTTGCCCCTGATTTTATCTCTACGTCAAGG
>NZ_LIWQ01000028.1:0-3606 GCF_012978795.1 Campylobacter sp. RM16188
TTTCTTGATATAGCTTCATCTAAACAAGATAAATACAAAACTCCAAAAGGCACTATTCCTGATACCGAAAAAGATCAAAAAAATATATTTGCACGTGTTGATTATGCGTTTGCCGATAGCCATGAGATAAGCCTTGATTTTACACAAGATAAAAGCGATAAGACACAAGGCTGGTATGGCTCATATTATCATCAAAACGATTGGAGCAATATTTACAACAATATATACGATACCAAGAGCGGATTTTTAACCTATGAGGGTAAATTTAGTGAAATGTTTTCGCTATATTCCAATTTAGGACTAATAAAGCGAACATATGATTTGACTTACGGTTCCAATACAAAACCTGAAGAATTTTTTGCAAAGAAAACCAATGCCATCTATGATGAAAAATCCTTGCAAGGCGAAATCAAAGGCACAATAAATTGGCTAGAAGATGAAAAACTTAGAAATATAATCGGTTTGCAGTATAAAAAAGTCGATATGAATGCAAGAAATTATGAATTTGAAAAACCAAACCCTAGCATGGATTATGATAAAACCGAAAAAAATATCTCTCCTTTTGCTCAAATAGAGTATAAGCCTATCCCTTACGCTCTTTTTGTGGCCGGAATTCGTCACGATAGCTACGATACCGCAGGTAAAAAGATGAAAGCTACAAGTCCAAATTTTGGTATTTCTATATTTCCTTTTGCGAATACCGAGTATGACTATACTACTTTATGGGTAGGATATAGCAAAGCATTTAATACGCCTGCTGCACCACAAAGATATCTACCTAAATTCTTGGGAGGAAATCCTGATTTGAAGCCTGAGAAAGCAAAAGGCTATGAAATAGGATTAAAACAACGCCTTAGTGATTGGGGAAATCTGGAAGCAAGTTACTACAGTACAGATTATACCGATCAAATAAGACTTATAATGCTTCCTAGTGATGAATGGTTATTCTTTAACGAAGGAAAATCAAAAGTAAGAGGATTTGAAATCTCAAGCGAATTTTATCCGACCGATTGGCTGATTTTAAATTTAGCCTATTCAAACGAAAAAACTAAAAATGGCGAGGGCGAAAGACTATACGGAACACCTGATAAGAGCTTAAAATACGGTGCAACTATAGTAGATTTGGCTGGATTTGATTTTTCAATTCAAGCTACAAATGCTTTGGATTTGAAATATAGCGGTGGCTCAAAACATCCTAGTCAAAACAAAACCATTGTCGATGCAAAACTTAGCTATAGATATGAAGTGAGCGGATTTACCCTAACTCCATTTGTAGAGGTTGAAAACCTAACCGATAAGCTTTATTATAGCCTTGGTGGCGAATCATCGATAAACGAAGGTCGAGTTTGGAGAGCAGGTCTTAACCTAAAATATGATTTTAATTGATATTGAGGGAAAACAATGAAAAAGATGATTTTTAGCATAATAGCATTATGTGCTATGGCTTTTGGTTTAAAAGCTCATGATTTTTTTATAAATTTAAGTGAATCAATGGAACATAAGCCCGGAAGCATAGGTGTAAATATAGGCTGGGGTCATGCCTTGCCTTTTGATGATTTCTTTATGGGAAACAGTTTAGAGAAATATGAAATTTATGATCCGAATATGAAAAAGACGGAGTTTAAATTTGATAAAACTGCCAACGAAGGTATTGAAACAAGAGTTTATCAAGAAAAACCTAGTAAAGATTTTCCTGAAGCTTTGGTTTTTAACGGAGATATGCTTGCAAATAAAGTTTATTTTACAGATACTTCAGCAAAAGGTGTATATCAAGTAGCTGCAGCAACAAGAAACGTTCAATTCTCTACTTGGAAAGATGAAAAAGGTAGAGAAAAATGGGGCAGAATTTATCTAAATGAGATAAAGGGCGCAAAAGAAATTTCAATGTCTTTGAATTTTCAAAGTTTTGCTAAGGCTTATGTAAGTGTAAGCGAATGGAAAAAACCAAAACCAATAGGGCATGATCTTGAAATAATCCCTATTAGTGACTTAAGCAATTTAAAAGTAGGCGATGAAGTAGAGCTTGAGGTTTTATTTATGGGTGAACCTTTAAATGAAAAAATAAACGATATGCCAATCACAATTAAAGCTCATGGCGAGCAAAGCGGAGCAGGATTTATAGGTTCTTACATAAATAGTAATGGTAAAACTAAATTTCGTGCAACCTCTAGTGGTAGATGGCTTGCAGTAGTAAATCTGAGAAAAGACATAAATAAAAAAATAGCCCCTGAGCTAGTCGGAAAAGCGTTACAGAAAGGCTATAATGCCACTGTAACCTTTTACGTAAAAGCAAGATAAATTAAAATTGTTTTAGCCCATAAAGCTATGGGCTAAATTTATTATTTAACTACTTCATCTGCTTCTTATCAATTATAAAAATTTTATTTTATTCCTTTATAAGATCTTGGCCAGAATTATTCTCTAAGCTCTTTATTTTTTTTACTTGTTTAGTATTTAATGAGCTACTACTTTCTGAAATAATCTCTTTAGACTTCTTACGTAAAAATTCAACTAATTCCCCTTGTTCTTTTAATTTTTCTTCAATTTTTTTATAATTATCTTCTGCTTTTAAAAATAAATTAAGTAGCTTTTTCTTACTTAATTTTTCATATTTACTATAATCATTTTGCATTTTTATATCCTTAATATAAAATAAAATTAATCAATATTATAGTAAAAAAATTAATCTAAATCAATTTAAATTTTATTGCATGTTTCTTATAAGTCTGTATGGCCTTGACTCTAGTCTTTTATTTAAGTATAATTATCTTATTAATATAGTTAAAATATAAGGGCGAGCATACTCCTTGTATATACAAAATGCTATCGCATTTCGATATACTGCGGAGGCTCGTAAGGGGGGGCAAATCCCCCTTAACCCCCCTTTGAAAAATATGCCGTATATAGCCTAATGGCTAGTAAAAAATCTAAAGATTTTTTAAGGCAATTTTTCAAATATGGGGACGGCAACCACACTCCCCATACCCCTATGACTCTTCATTTTTTATATATAGTTATAAAAAATGAAGTTAAGCAGATAGCAACAAATAATGGATAAGCTAATGAAGAAGAAAGAAAAAGAGAATAAAACTATCACAAAGATTTTAAGACTTACTCCAACCGAATGGGATAAGATCTCATCTAAAATGTCAGAGCTAGGCGGCATAACTTTTTCAGAATTTGCTATTAAATCTATGCTGTCAAGACAGCTTATAAAAACCCCTATTACAAAAGAACTGATTTTAGAACTTTCAAGACAAGGAAACAACTTAAACCAAATCGCTTATAAGCTTAACAAAGGCGAAAGTCTTGATAGGGTAGCCCTTACCCTTGTTGGCCAATCCCTTGAAGCTTTAAATAGCATTTATGAGCTTTTAAACAATAAACAAAACATAGAAGATGATAGTTAAATTTCTACCTACTCATAACGGCGGCGGACTTGGCAGCGTAAATTACTTATTAAATGAGCGCGCACAACAAGGCACGGCCAAAATTTTAAAAGGAAACGAAGCTCAAACTAGGGCTATTATAAACCAGATAAGATATAAACAAAAAACCTGCTTTGGAGTATTATCATTTAGCGAGCAAGCTGATGCTATTAGTAAT
>NZ_LIWQ01000029.1:0-2983 GCF_012978795.1 Campylobacter sp. RM16188
TAAGTGAGCGAATTCCCCCCCCCCCACTATTAAAATTAGTGCCTCCACCAAGGCTAAGATTTGCTCCAAATTGTTTTCCTGCGCCTGCAAAGACTCCAGTTTCTATGAAAGGATTATCAACATCGCCTTTTTTTCTGATGATATTTACAACACCTGAGGTTGCTTTAGCACCGTGAATTGCTGCTTGAGGACCTTTTAATACCTCAATTCGCTCAATTGAGTTCATTGAAACAAGAGGGGTTTGACTACCGCCTGAAAAAAAGTTCATATCCTTACCGTTGCTTAGCATAGATGGAACTTTGCCACGAATTAACAAAGTTTCCGACATTCCTCCACTAACAGGCTCAATTCCCGCCATATGTTTAATTGCTTTAAAGGCGTCTGTTGCAGAAGCTTTTGCCTTAATATCATCACTGGTGGTTATGCTCACATTAGCCGGAACTTCTTCAACCTTTATCGGCGTTTTAGTAGCAGTTACGGTAACCTTATCTAAGACTACTTTGACAGGTTTTGTGTCTGCTTCTGCAGCATTAACTTGCAAAACAGCAGCAGCGGTTAGAATAGAAAAAGCAAAGGCTTTTTCAAACGAATTATTCATATAGTCCTCCTTTTATAAGAATTTTAATAATAATAATCATAAATAGTAAAACTATACTAAAAGTTTCTTTAAGATTTATAAAATATTTAAATATTTTCTACATTAAAAAATACTAATGTAATAAAAAAGGAAAATTTGTAATAAATATATATAAAAGCGATCGAGTTTTTAATTGTATTGAAAATTCTACTTTTCATTGCATATTGTGCAAAAGCTCGATTTTAACGTGGTTTGTGAATTTAGAGATTTGCCGGTTTAAGGTTGGGAAGCTTAAAGCGGGTGATTTGGTTTAAGAATTGAGGGGAATTTGATTAATTTTAGTGAGTTTCTTAAAAAAAGCCAACTTAGATTTTTGGCAAGTTATGCTTGAAAATTGATAAAATTTTTATATTATCTACGCCAATATGAAATGGTATTACGTAGCCTTTAAAAATTAACTCCCTTATGTCCTCTCTGTCGAGTTTTTGGTTCTTTCTGAAACGATAGGGCATAAAAGTTGTATTATCAATTTTTTCAAATAAGTCCTCAAGAAAATTAATTGCCGTTTGTTCGCTTTTCTCTGCGTAAAAATCTAAAATGATTTTTAGCTCTGATTTGAATTGCTCCGTTAAAATAATCTCCATTTTAAGCGCCTATGCTTTTAATGTAGGCTCTCATTTCGGTTTTAAACTCCTCGAAAGGTATGTATTTTATTTCTCCACGTTCATCTGCGGCGATAATTTCCTCAAGCTCTTTTTGGTCGGCTTCGCTTAGACTCGGCTCGTTTTCATAGGTCATTATCGCTTCTGGATCAAGTGCCAATAAAGCTTTTATGGCTGCTACTGTATCGCTATTCGATGTCCGTATATTTATTGATGTTACCATAGTATTAGCTCCTTTCTTTATTTGCAATTATAGCTTAAAAAGATAATCCTTGCTTTTATTTTTACAATTTGTTAAATATAATAACTTATAATATTTCAAAACTTCTTAATATTTATAACTTGTAAATATCTACAAGTTATAAAATTGACAAAGGTAAAAGAATGAAAATAGCCCTTATAAACTCAAAAGGTGGAGTAGGCAAAACCCCATTAGCTTTTTCTATTGCTAAAGATCTAAATTTGGATCTTCAAACTAATGATAATTCAGTCGTAACTCAAATTTACTCAAAAGCGGCCTTTAAAGATCCATGCGAATTAAAAGATAATTGCGTATATGATTTTGGCGGTTTTGTGGCGGCAGGTGTTTTAAAGATATTAGATAGTTGCGACTTTATCATAATGCCGGTAACTCCTAAGATTAACTCTGTTTTTAAAGCTTGCGAAACCTTTAATCAAATCAAAGGTCATATCAAAGGAAAAATAATTGTTTTAATTACGGATCTTGTAAATCAAGCTGATTTACAAGTAATAGTTAAGGCTTTAAAAGAAGCCGGATTTGGAGATAATGTAGAGTATTTTATACTTAAGCATTCGGCAGCCTTTGAAAATGCAATATCAAATGGCATGAGTTTTACGGAGCTTTATAATCAAAATGGATTAAGCAGATCGCAATATAAATCTTTTTATGGCCACTACAATAAAATTTTAGATTTTATTAAAAAAGGATTGAGATGAAAAATCTATCAAATTTTAATTTAAACAGCGATGTATCTAAAAATTATGAAGCAGTAGACGAAAAAGAAAATAAAACAGCAGAACTTGAGGCACAACTTGCGAAATATAAAAAACTTGGCCGACCTAAATCAGAAAACCCACCAACTAAACAGATGACAATTTATCTATCAGAAAACGAGATGGAATTTTTAGAAAAATCAGCAAAACAAAGAGGCGTTACTAAAAATCAGATTTTAAGAGATTTACTTACTAGGGAGATAAATGATCAAAATTAGACATCTTGACGTTACTGCAATATTTTCGATGGGGTATGGGGTTTAGACCCCATAGATGCTTATAATGCAAGCAAAGCTTGCGCCTATTTGATTTTTATATTCTAAATTTTGACTTTCTTGGCTATTTCTTAAAGAGATTCCATTTGTTTTCTTTGTAAATATCTAATATATAAATATCGTCATTTTTTATTAAGAAAGGGATTATATACCCTTTGTATATAAGATCTCTTACATTATTCAGATTTAAAATCGAATTTTTTCTAAACCTTAATGGCATATCTTCTATTGTTTCTATTTTACCCATTAGCTCATCATAAAAATTATCAGCCCTATTTTGGCTATCAAGTGCAATAAAATTGCATATAAGATTAATATTTTTTACAAAATCATCAAGGTATACAATCATTTTTTAAAAGTTTGTCTTATTTCTTGTGCATTATATATTTTAGCTGTACCGTTTTCTATCTTTTCAATATTTGCCTCCAGCCTTGCTTTTATTTCCTCATGGGTAT
>NZ_LIWQ01000030.1:0-2918 GCF_012978795.1 Campylobacter sp. RM16188
AAGGCTTTAGATCTATCTCGTCCTCGCATTTGTTATTTAAAATATCAAGGATCTTGTTTAACTCTTTAAGGCTTAGCTCTTTTGAGCTGCTTACGCCAAATCTAACCGATAGCCAATCACTCCATGCGTCATTATCTTTGATGATTTTATATTGTGGATGAGTGTGAATTCTTGCTAAAAGCTGCTTTCTATATATCTCTTGATTTTTAGTCATCTTTACTCCTCGAGCGAACGAAGTCCGCATCTTGCGGGCGGGAGTATGCACTCCCTGCACCCACCTAAAGCACATCGCGGCGTGCCAGCCGCGCCGTAAGTTTTATTCACGTGCTTCTCCCGCATATACGCTTTTGCCGCTTTCAAGATCTGACTTTATAGTCGCTCTGATTCTCTCAAATTTTATTTTTATGCCCGGATCTTTGGCTCTATTTTCAAAGCTTCCGTTTGAAAGCTCTACATAAGGTTTCTTTTCTTCTTCAAAAGCTTCATTATCTCTTGGAAAGCGGTATATTATTTCGCAGCTTATTTCCCTGAAATATATGTCCTTAGCCCTTATCTCTTCTAAGTTATCAGCCCAAAATTCTCTTAGCTTAGCCTTGATATTTTCTTTGTTCATCTCAAATATCTGCTTTGCTCCCGGGTGAGAGAAGGTAAAATTTAGGTTTATGCCTTTAATGCTCGCATACTTAAACATCGCTTCGCTTATAAAGCCCTCTAATGCATATTTAGCCATAGTAGTTATCAGCTTGCGTCTGTTTAACTCGATCATTGTTTCGTGCATTTTAAACCTTATGCTTTTAATAGATTTCTTTTAAATTTGGCTTCCGAAACACCCATACTCATTTGTCCTATTAAAAACAATTCAGCGCGCTCCTCTTCTGTTAAAGGAGTTTTATCATCACTTTTCATATTACTCTCTATAGCCAAGTGGTGTTTCCATACAAAAGCTGTTTCCATATTTTTTAAAGTCTTTTTCCAAGCGTTAAAATACCCTTCTTTTAGTATTTCAAACTCTATAAATTCATATTCACTTAGCTCAAAACCTATCTTTTTGCCTCTTTGGAAATACTTAAAATCATCTTCGACAAAAAGACTTTTTATTTTCATAAAAATTCTAAACAATAGCCTCTTTTCAAATTCTGTTTTGTATCCAAAAAAGTATTTTTTAGTTTTTGTATCATCTAAAAAAGAATTTATGTCTATATTGTGTTTTTTGAGTATTTTTTCAAGTATATTTTTCGCATTTGTTGCTTCACCGCCTATGCCTTGCTCTGCTAGAGCTTGAAGCTTAAGAAGTTTTGCTTTTAGTTTTTCATTAATATCTTTCATTTTACCCTCAATTAAACCTTTTAATAAGCCTTTAAATACGTTTAAAAGCTTATCAAAGGGCTTGTTGCCCTTTAGAATTCAGACGTTTGCACTTTGTAAATTCTCTATCTTGGTTTCTATACGGAAGTTGTCTTTTACTACTCGCTTGAGACCAAGTTTTACAAGCTCGGCATCCCCAAGCTCTACAATGGCGTCTTTATTAATCGTCTCTTCATAACTAATGCACTCATCCAGCTTATAGCTTTTTAGAGCCTTGATAAGTTTTTCGACTTTTTCTTTTATGCGCGGTAAGCTAACGCTCTTGCTTAACTTATAGCCTATCTTGCCGAATGTAAATTCCTTGCTTCTTTTTTCGGCAAATTCAGCCTTATTCTCTTCACAAAAAGCCGTTATTTGACCCTCTATATACTTTTTCTCATTATCTAGTTTTTCAACTTGCGCCTTATGAGCGTCTTTTATCTCGTTGCACTTTAACGTTATTTCGCCGTTAATATCAGCTAGTGCCACCTCTAGCTCACACACTCTTTTGAGTGCGTTATCCACATCGCTAAAACTATTTATCTGCATCTTCTACTCCTTAAATTTGATTTTCTTCTGTTAGCTCTTATTCTTTGACTTAGATCTCTTTTGCCTCTTGTTCTTTTGACTCTAAAATTAGCCCTACGGGGCAGCGAAGGTCTCTTTCTTGGCATTTCTACGCTATCAAGCAATGGACTATCAAACGCAAGCCCCATAGCTGCAAGCAGTGATATTGATCTGCTCATCTCTTAATACTCCTTAAAATAATTAAATCTTCTTGCAAAAGCATGTGAGCAAACGTATCCGTAAAGAAAAGCCACTCCAAGTTTAGCCTTGGATCTCTTACTCTTTTTTACGATACGTAGCGCCATACTTAAATACCTAGCACAAGCTCAGCCGAGCCGTCTTTATTTAGCACTAGCTCGCTTATGCCTAGCTCTCTTGCTCTATCAAGCTCGGCGGACATTCCCTTGGAATTTTTACTATCCGGATGAGTGCTCATATAGATATGATCGCAACTTTCAAGTAGCTCTATTCCAGCCTCTAAAGCCTCATCTCTTTGTGTGTCTTCGTTAAATTTCCCTGCAAGCTCAAGCACCGCACTTACAGGCTCATATCCTGCTCTTCTTATCTTGGCGCACTCTTCTTTGGCTATGTTTTGTGCAAGGTAATCACGCATATTATCGCTGCATCTAAGCGCACCGTAAGGTGTGGCGACATAGACTCTAATCTCTTCCATTTGACTCCTTTAAATTTGATTGACTTTATCGGAGGCTAAAATTTAGCCCCCTGTAAAATCAAAGCTTCTTTAAATGCTTGCTTTATAAGCTTTCACATCTTCGCATTTTGTGCTAATGCTTTGCATTAATCTATCTAGCGCTTCACGCCTTACTATCTCTGCCGTATAGCACACTAGCTTTAGACTAAATTTCTCCTCATCGATGCTTACAAAAAGTTCGGTTTCAAATCTGCCTAAAATAGTTGTGTCCGCTTCATATATAGGCAATTCAAATGTAAGCTTATTTGGTAGAGTTAAGCTCTCTTTTGCCCCTGATTTTATCTCTACATCAAGA
>NZ_LIWQ01000031.1:0-2507 GCF_012978795.1 Campylobacter sp. RM16188
TTTTGCAGCCTATTTATTTTAAATATCGCCCCAAAATATAAGAATTCTTTGCCTGTGTATTTACTTAGCTCTTTAGCTTGTATTGCCTGTGCCGTTTGAGCTATTAGGCGCTCTTTAAAATCAAATCTTAGAGTTATTTCTACTACTTTTTTACGTATTTTCCTTGTAATCTCATAGTCTGCTTGGATATCACTCTTTTTATTAATTTCTTCTATACTCGGATCGATTACATATTGACGAAATTTAGAAAAATTTCTTAAAGTTGTTGGTAGCTGCAAAAGCTCATAAAGTTCATCTAGTATAAATACTCTTTTTTTGTCTCTTTGGTGCTGTGTTTGGATTAAAAACTGATAAAACCTTGTAGTATATTTGCCACTAAATTTGATTGCCTGCTCAATATTATATGTAGTAAATTCTTTTTTTAATTGCAATAAATACGGCATAAGAGTAGGGCTTATTTCAAATTCAAACCTAGCTTCGTCTATATAGTAAATAAAGGCAGAAAACCAGTTGCAACCTATCCACTTGTTTTGTTCTTTTATTTCTAAAGGCTTTTTTAGTATATCTTTTGCTAAATCTTTTAATCTTGTTTCATTTAACTTAACACCTAATTTTTGTTCTAATTCCGAAACAGTACAAGAATAACGAAAAAATTTGTCATCAGAAGTTTTTATTTGTGCTATTGCTAAGAGAATTAATTTTTGTTGAGTTTCTGTAAGCTCATATTTGCTATTTATCATTGAATTAGATTGAACTACAACAGACCTATTGGATATGGATTTAGCTGTATCGTTACTCATTTTTACCTCACGGACAAAAAGTTGTTTTTTAAAATTATATCATAAAAAGAAGTTTTAATAGTATAACTTCTTTTTCACTTACAAAAACTTCTTTTTTGATCTTTTTTCACTTACAAAAACTTCTTTTTCACTTACAAAAACTTCTTTTTTGATCTTTTCTATAGCGTATTTTAGGGATTTTAATTGCCTTAAAAATTTAAGAAAAATTTATATATAGAAAAATTCCAAACATTGCAAAAACTTCTATTTTTTAGAAATTTAAATCGGAACCGGGGCGTTTATACGGCTTTGTGCTTACGCACTGCAGCCCGCCCCCTTACCCCCTCTTTACGCCTTGTATTGTCGCTACGCTCCACAAGGCTATCATCTTTTAGAAGTAGGTCAGCGCATTTTTATCGTTATAGTATGTTTTTGTTCTCTCTTTCTTTTTACCAGCCTTTGTCTTTCTGGTTTTTTTAATTCTCGTTCAATTTCAAGTCTACCAGTGATAGAAACTCTTTTGATTTCTCTTTCCAAGCAATCTCTAAACTCTGCGCCATTTCTTCTAATAGCTGATGATTCAGATTGTCGTATGATTTCTGAAACTCTATCTGCATACTCTCTAAGCTCGTTTCTAATATTGTCTTGATTGTTGATAATTCTTTCTCTAATGATCTGTAGTCCTCTAGTAAAGTTTCGTAGTCGCTCTGTAATTTGTTGTAATCCACTATTGAGTATTCTTTCTTTCCATCCACTAATAGCTGATTCAATTCTTTCTTGATATTCTCTATTTGATTTTGTTCTATCTCTAAGTTTTCTAAGTTGTTCTCGTTTCTGTCTAATTCGTTCTTGTGCGATGTTATAATACTGTCTAACTCTTTCTTGAAATTCTGCTCTAAGTCTTTGTAATAAAGAGTGGTTCTCTCTTTCCGCAAGTTCTCGTAATCCTCTCTTAGCTTGCTGTTCTCGTTCTGTTTGTTCTCTATTACGTCTTGCAATTTGAGAATTTCTATCTGCAATCTCTCTACTTCGTCTAATAATGCTATCTCTAGTTGTGTCATCTATTGCTCCGTGCTGTTTAATAGCATGAATAATATTCCCTCGCTCGAGGTTTTCATTTGGTTTGGATATACTATCAGTGCTCTTTGTTCTTTGCCCGTTGTCTTGCTTGTCCAACTCTCTCTCATATTCTGTGGGATCTGCCACTTCTGTAGCTCTTGGTTGTTCTGCTGGAGTAGGTTGTTTTCTTGTTGATAGCTTGTTAATCGTTTCTCGTATATCCAAAAATTGATTAAAAATCCTACTACTAGCCCAAATATTAGAGTTATCAGTGTTGTGCCACTTAGCAATCTTTGTATGATTGCCGGCTTCATCTCGTTTAATATTGCTTCTTTTGTGTTCTGCATCTCGTATTTTATTGCCGATAGTTGTTTCTTTGTATCGGATTTTATTTCGCTCATCGCGTCTACGTATATTTTCGTTAATCCGGCTTCTATTGATTTGGCACTCTGCCTGTGTATCTCTATTAGCGTATTGTTGAATTCTTCTTGATTCGCTTTCGCCGAGTTCACTAAGTCTGTTAATGTCTGTGAATCTTTCATCGTATATAGAGCCTTTCATTCGGTTTAATCTTTTTTGATTTGGTAATACAATACTCATCCCGCTCTTGTTTTTTTTTGTAACTTGATAGCCACTACTCTCTAATAGCTCTATCATATGTGAGCGACT
>NZ_LIWQ01000032.1:0-2265 GCF_012978795.1 Campylobacter sp. RM16188
CTTGAGGATATCTTCTACACTCTTTCTTCGGGTGTTGTCGGAGGTTCGATTATCTTGGTTTTTGTTGGCGGGATGATTAAGAGGTTTAGGATAGTTAGCGATATCGCTACTTCTATGCTACTATCGGGCTTGATGGGATTTTTTATCGGCGTTCTTGTCATTACATTTACCGGCTCAGCTATGATCGCGATAGTCGTTGCTTTAGTTGTTACAATAGCAATTTTTATATTTGCCTTTGACAAGATAAGAAAGATGCCAAGAGGGCTTTTGAAAAGCGGTGGCTTTGGTGGCAGTAGCAGCAGTGGAGGCTTTAGCGGTGGAAGTAGAGGAGGCGGCTTTAGCGGCGGAGGCGGAAGCTTTGGTGGTGGCGGAGCTAGCGGAAGGTGGTAAAGCTATAAAATTTATGAAATAGAGTTTAAGTTTACAGAAAGCTAATTTTAGTGACTCTGTAAATTTAGCCCAAAAGGGAGGTTTCATGAGAAAGATATTGTTTGTTTTACTTACTTTTATATCACTCTTTGCAGATCAAATTTCACTTCCGGAGCTTACGGGTAGGGTTGTGGATGAGGCAAACATACTAACTAAAGGCACAAAAGATAGCCTAACTGCGACGCTTGAAGCCCACGAAAAAGCAACCGGTAGTCAAATCATAGTCACAACTATAAAATCGCTTGATAAATACTCCATAGAAAGTTACTCTTTAGCTCTTGCAAGAAAGTGGGCTATAGGTAAAAAAAATAAAGATAACGGAGTATTGTTGGTAGTAGCTCCAAACGAAAAAGAAATTCGCATAGAGGTTGGATACGGATTTGAAGGAGTTCTAACCGACGCCATAAGCAAGAGTATAATCGAAAAGGTAATGGTTCCGAAATTTAAAAGCGGTGATTTTGAAGAGGGAATTTTAGGAGGCGTTGCTAGAATTTTGGATTTTACCGATGAAGATGCAAGTAACGATATAGTAAAAGAGCAGGTATTTGTCGATAATGTTTTGCTTGTCATTGCCTTTTTGATAGCGTCTTGTTCTGTTTTTATATTTATAGGTAGGCTAAGCGGACGTAGAGTTATAAGCGATGTAGGCTCTAGTATCTTTGGTTCGATTATAGTCGGAGGTTTTGCGGGAGCTATCATCAGTGCGCCTATAGATCCTATAATATATAAAACATTAGCCATTTTAGTTGGCATGGTAGCTGTTTTTCCTTATGTTTTTAAAGAGATTAGGCGTACGCCTGATGAGAAGTTGATATATGGCTGGAAAAAAGGAGTTGATAGCTATAAATACTTCGTTGAAAGCGAAGGTAGTAGCGGCAGTGGCGTTAGTGGAGGCGGCGGAAGCTTTGGCGGTGGCGGAGCTAGCGGAAGATGGTAGATTTAAGATAAAAGGAATTTTTTATGAAGAAGTTTTTGATATCTTTAATGGTTGTTTTTAGCTTTGCTTTTAGTGAGGGAAATTTCCCTGATCTTTCAGGCTCCGTCATAGACAAATCAGGTATGTTGAGCGAATTTGCTAAAAGCGATCTTGATAGGATGATAAATGAGCACGAGAGTAAGTATGGCAACAAGCTTATAGTGATTGTGATGCAGCTAAAGCAAGAAGAGGATCTTGCGCTCTATAGTCAAAATCTTGCAAAGCACTGGAATATCAATGACAAGACCGCTGTTTTGGTTGTGGATTATAGCTTGCAAAACTACGCAAATTCAAGGGCAACTATCGTAACAAAGGGTGATTGGCTTAATGGTGGTTCGATAGCGTATGAGATTATAGAGGCTAAACTAAGAGAAGGAAGGATAGACGGCGCTTTAAAGCTTGGAGTCGTGAAGATTTTGGAATTTATGGATGATGACAAGAGTAATGACTACATAAATCATCCATATGAAGATGCTACTATAGCTATGCTTGGGATTTCGACAATTGGAGGGTTGATTTTATGGATTATAAGCCATAAGTCAAATCTTACTTTTTTTACCCAAGTCGGCATGTCTTCCGTGCTTGCAGGTATGCTAACCGTATTTTTGATGAAAGCCTTGCCTTACGGCTTGCCGTCTTTTATCTTTTTTAGCATTGTTTTTGTGTTTTCATTTTTAACTATGCGCGTAGAAATGAGAGATGATGGGAGCAGATACGTAAATTTAGGTATTTTAAATTCTTTGTTTGGCCCAAAGAAAGCAAAAGAGGGTTAAGAGATTACAAATGAAGAAAATTTTACTACTTTTAACTGCTTTTTTATCTTTGTTTGCAAGTGAAATTTCATTCCCCCACCTCACCAG
>NZ_LIWQ01000033.1:0-1613 GCF_012978795.1 Campylobacter sp. RM16188
CCCGGCTTCAGACAGAATATCACGTGTTCCGCCCTACTCAGGATACTGCTAAGTAAAACATCGCTTTCATATACGGGAGTATCACCCTCTATGCTTAAGCTTTCCAGCTTATTCTATTAGCTTTGTTTAGTCTATGTTGCAGTCCTACAACCCCGTTAGTAAACTAACGGTTTGCCCTCTTACGCGTTCGCTCGCCGCTACTAGCGTAATCTCGTTTGATTTCTTTTCCTGAGGGTACTAAGATGTTTCAATTCCCCTCGTTCGCTCCATTACGGTAACTGACATCGCTATCAGTTGGGTTGCCCCATTCGGAAATACCCGGATCAAAGCCCCTTGACGGCTCCCCGAGTCTTATCGCAGCCTGGCACGTCCTTCATCGCCTCTACTAGCCAAGGCATCCACCATTTGCTCTTTGTAGCTTACCTTTTATTAGTATATTTCATATTCTAATTCGCATCACTTCCTTGTTAAAGGTAATATAAACAACAAAAATTTAAAATCATACACATGAATATATGCAGCAAATTTAAGTTTATTACTAAATTTAAACTCTAATCTCCAAGACGGAAAGCATTAACTGATATATAGATAAGTTTTAACTCTAGATATCTTGTGTTGTTAAACTTCTGAATAATGATTATATTCAAGAGATAAGATATTTAAATCTTTAACAAGTCCTGTAAAATTGTTTTATTTAAAACTTGCTTGTGACTCTTAACAATGATAAATAAAAGAACGTTTTAGACTTCACATACTAGCGAAGCTAGTATTTGCGACCAAGGAGCTACGCCCTTTGGAAACCCCTAAAGCACATCGCTTCTTTCGGAAGCACCGTAAGATAAGGATATTAATCCACTCAAAGTCTAAAGCAAACATTCTTCTAGGAACATTTGATTTAAACTTTGATGTTTAAATCTTTTGTAGTTAAACTAATTTATTTATTTGCTAATTAATGGTGGGCCTAACAAGACTTGAACTTGTGACCTCACCCTTATCAGGGGTGCACTCTAACCAGCTGAGCTATAGGCCCTCTTGCTTGCTCTTTTGCATTCTATACTGTGTCAAAGCTTGGTCGTAACTTCGTCACGTAGTGTATCTACGCTCCTCGTTACTCGGTCGCTTTTTCTTTTCTAGAATAAAAATAGCTTCGCACTTAAATTTGGTGGAGAATAGCGGGATCGAACCGCTGACCTCCTGCGTGCAAAGCAGGCGCTCTCCCAGCTGAGCTAATTCCCCTTAACATCCTTACTTCGCATACTAGCAAAGCTAGTATTTACGAGCAGGAGTTTCACTCCCTGCACCCACCTAAAGCTATTAAGGATTTATTCTAAACTTCGTTTATCATAAATCGCAAATTTAGGTTTTTGTCTAGGCAATTAAGGAATTAGACAAATTTATTAGCCGTCAATCTTTCAAAACTAAACAAGGATGATTGAGTAGATTAGTTTAATAAGGCTAATCTAAATTTTCCTTTGATGAATATCTTGTGAGAGAATATTCATTGTACTCTAGAAAGGAGGTGATCCAACCGCAGGTTCTCCTACGGTTACCTTGTTACGACTTCACCCCAGTCGCTGATTCCACTGTGGACCATAACCGGTTTGGTATTTGGG
>NZ_LIWQ01000034.1:0-1221 GCF_012978795.1 Campylobacter sp. RM16188
TAACACTGCCCGTGACTATACAGACGAGGAAACGCCTTGCTCCATCTCGAACCAAGAAGCTAAGCTCGTCCTGGCTGATGATACTCTCCCTTACTGGGATGTTTGGAAAAGTAGGTCGTTGCGGGCTTTGTTATTATTCTTATAAATTCATATCAAAAACAGCTAATCTAAAAAAACATTAACAATAAACATAAAAACTTTTTACATTTATTATATTTTTACATACTTTTAAATTTAAACCGATTAGTTTTTAAATTCTTTATATATTTATCTGCTTTATTTACAATTATCCAAAGCAACTTCTTTATTTATTCTTTATATCTTTTAGTAGCTATAGTTTATTTGTTTATTTTATTTATTAAGCTTGTATGATTACTTTACGAATTAAAAGATATTGTAAAAAGTCCATATTTTTTATGGTCGTCTTTTAATTCATTTTTTTCATAGAATTGTAAAGCTCCTGTTATTAAGCTTTGTTAGTAACACAATCATAAATTTAATAGATTAAGACGCTTCTTGTGAAATTTAGATTAAAATAAATTTGCTTATACTCATTTATAAATTTATCATTTCTTTAACATAGAATTGTAGAATTTTAACTACTTAAATTTAAACATCTTAACAAAAAGGAATTTACTATGAATACAGTAAAAAATATACTATTAGCACTTATTATGCTTTCAATCTCTGCGTTTGCGCAGATAAATTTAAATACTGCAACTAAAGAGGAGCTTATGAGCTTAAAGGGTATAGGAGAGTCTAAGGCCGAGGCTATAATGGAATATAGGAAGATGAATAAGTTTAACTCTATAGAAGATCTTAAAAATGTAAACGGAATAGGAGATAAGACATTTGAAGCGTTAAAACAAGATATATCGGTATCGGGTAAAAGCGTAATGCCTGCTAATGTAACTAAGAAGATAAAAGATAAAGAGGATAAGCTACTTTCTAAAACAAAAGATACAAAAGAAAAAACAACCAAGCAAGCAGATAAGTTAAAAGATACTAAAGACAACCTAAACAAAAAAGTTAAAGACAAAGAAGATAGCTTAAAGAAAGAGACAAAGAAGGCTAAGGGTAAAGAAGATAAGGCAGATAAAGCTAAGGATGCAAAAGAGAAGATACAAGAGACTAAAGAGAGTATAAAGAAAGAGGCTAAAAAAGCAAAAGAGAGTAAATAGGGTAAAATAAAGAAAGAGAAGAAGGGGTGGTGAGGGGTAA
>NZ_LIWQ01000035.1:0-986 GCF_012978795.1 Campylobacter sp. RM16188
AATTCTAAGGATATGAAAAACAATCAAGGAGAGATTACATGAAAAAAGCTGCGAATAAAATAGCTTTAATTATATTTGTGTTGCTTACTATAGCTTTTGCGATATTTGAAACCGTAAGCTATAAAGGCATGAAAGATACTATCATAGATGTGTCTAAAAGTTCCAAAGAGGCTTCTACGCGCTCTGTGGCGATATATGTAAGGGAGTATTTTAACTCTAAAATAGTTGCGGTTGAAAATTTAGCCAAATATATTCAAGAAAATCCTTATCTAATGCAAGATAGGCAGAGTCTTAAAGATCGTCTAATGACTATGGCTACGACTTTAAATATAGCTGAATTTTACATAGGTTTTGGCGATAACGGCGATCTGTTTGATGCTGTTAGAAAGTCAAATGAAAAGATTGAATTCCTTCATTTGACACCTGAAAAGGATAATTTTGATTCAAGAGTCAAGCCTTGGTATAAGCAAAGTGTAGCAAAGGGAGATTTGGTATTTACTCATCCTTATTTAGCCCAATCAAGTGGCAAATACACTCTTACTATCGTTAAGCCAATAATCATAGACGGCAAGGCTGTGGGTGTCGTAGCTGCCGATATGTATTTAGACGATATAGCAAAAGATGTTGCGCAGATGAAAGAGTCACAAAGCAGTAGTGTTGCTATCGTTGATATCGACGCAAAGCTTTTGGTCTATCATCCAAATAATAATTTCATATTGTCTGATGAGCCTGATTTAAAAACGGCTATAAATTTGGCTATAGATAGCTACGCAACTACTCAAGGTAAGGCGTATGTCCATACTTTAGGCGGAGACGAGAGGCTTTTTGCTTGCCAAAAATATGATAGAGCCAATTGGCTTATCTGCTCTGATAACTCACTTAGCGATTATGATCCTGTTTTAAATGAAATTATTTATCATGAAACTATATTTTCAACCGTATTTGTTATGGGTATCATAGGTGCATTAATCTTTGTAGTGGGATAC
>NZ_LIWQ01000036.1:0-934 GCF_012978795.1 Campylobacter sp. RM16188
AAAGACGAATTCGGTCAAATGGCATCTTTAATAAATGAAAACATAAGCAAGATAGAATCAGCCAAACTCTCTGAAAACGACTTTATAAAAGAGGCAAATACATTTGTAGATAGTATCAAATCAGGAGACTTTAGGGCAACTCTTAACGCTCAAACGTCAAACCCTGCATTAAATCAATTAAAACATACATTTAAAGAGCTTCAAGAGGCTTTAAAAGATAATATTGCCAAAAACGGTATAGAGCTTATAAACCTTCTTGATAAATTTAAAAATCAAGACTTTACCGCTAGACTTGATGATAACGGTAAGATGGCGGCAGGAGTAAACGGACTTGGTGAAGAGATATCAAACATGCTTCGTGCAAATTTGTCTCAGGCTGAAAATTTAAGACAAAAGGCTCAAGCACTATCTGAATACATGAACGAACTAACAAGCGGAGCTAACCAGCAAGCAAATTCACTTCAAGAAAGTGCAGCAGCGGTAGAACAGATGAGCTCGTCAATGTCTGCCATATCTCAAAAGACACAAGATGTAATAAGACAAAGTGAAGAGATAAAAAACATAATAGTAATAATAAGAGATATAGCAGATCAAACAAACTTACTAGCATTAAATGCAGCTATAGAAGCAGCCAGAGCAGGAGAGCACGGAAGAGGCTTTGCCGTAGTTGCCGATGAAGTAAGAAAACTAGCTGAAAGAACTCAAAAATCATTAGGTGAGATAGAAGCTAATACAAATGTACTCGCTCAAAGCATAAACGAGATGAGTGAATCTATAAAAGAGCAAGCTGACGGAATAAACATGATAAATCAATCGGTTGCCAATATAGATGATCTAACCAGACAAAACGTAATAGTAGCCAATAAGACAAATGAAGTAACAGCTGAAGTTGATAGTATGGCTAAAGATATAGCGGATGATGTTAAGAGGAAGA
>NZ_LIWQ01000037.1:0-858 GCF_012978795.1 Campylobacter sp. RM16188
AATTTAACCCAAACACAAACATCCTGCAAGAGTTTCTAAAAGCGGGAATAAGTCCAAAAATCCTACCTCTAAGACTCCATCTGTTTTTATACATATCCATCATCGCGCCCGTTTTTAGATGCTTTATCGCGGCTTTATCCCACTCTTCAACCTCGCTTGGATCTTCTATGCCCATCTTAAAATCAACTCTTTTTTTCATAAATTTAAGCGTATCATGCTTTCTAGAATCCATCTTTGCGGCAAAATTATTTATAAGATCAAGCGCAACTATGCCCTCAAACCTCTTAGCTAAATTTAAAAAGAACTCTTTAAAAACTTCTTTTTCAAAAT
Organism: Campylobacter sp. RM16188; assembly: GCF_012978795.1. Classification (NCBI taxonomy): domain Bacteria; kingdom Pseudomonadati; phylum Campylobacterota; class Epsilonproteobacteria; order Campylobacterales; family Campylobacteraceae; genus Campylobacter; species Campylobacter sp. RM16188. The sequence continues at coordinate 331 of NZ_LIWQ01000037.1, forward strand.
ACATCGCAACGCCTTCTAGAGCAAAGGCGAATTTGGCATTTGGATGCTTTGCTTTAAGTTCGTCCATCCAAGCGGTTTCAAGCATGGAGCTAGAGATGCTAAAGTTTTTCTTAGCTTTTGGCATGAGTTTGTCGCGAAGTGCGATCACATCGGGAAGATCAAGGTCGTAAAAGATAGCATTGGGACATACCGACTCAAGTCTAAGCGGTCTAGTGTCAAGACCGGCGCCAACCTGCACGATAACTACCTCATCGTTATCTTTGGCAAATTCCACAAGTGCGTCGTCGATAAATTTCGCCCTTATTATAACTCCTACGCGACTTAGATCGCCCGCTTCAAATTTAGCAAAGTCATAATCTATCTTTTTAACTATCTCTCCCGAAAATTCATCTCTTAAAATCGGCTCTTTTACTTCGTTTTCAAGGCTTCTAAAATACAAATTTATAAGCAGAGTTTCCGAGATGTCATCGTTAAAACCAATCTTTTCCATATCTTTAACCTTTTATAATAATCTATATCAGTATTATA
>NZ_LIWQ01000038.1:0-848 GCF_012978795.1 Campylobacter sp. RM16188
CTTAAAGACCTGTGGAAAATTTTAAAAAATTGATAGAATGCTTGCCATATTACAATGGAGGTGTTTTATTTTTTGCCCATATTGTGGATATGAAAAGACCAGAGTAAGCGCTACGGTAAAGGGTCTTGAAACAACTCGCTTTAGAAAATGCGATAGCTGCGGTAGGACATGGACTACTATAGAAATCGTCAAACAAAACGACGAATACCTTGAAAAATTCATAAGAGCAAGAGATGAGTATAGAAATAAAGGGGCTTGATGAGATTGAAGCTAAATTAAAAAGGCTTGAGGAGCTGAAAAACCTAGATAAAAGCGATTTTGATACGATTGGCAATATGATCCGTAACAAGATAGAAAGATCCTTTGAAACAGAAACTAGCCCTTTTGGCGAAAGATGGAAACCCATAAGTGCAAAAACCGCCTTAAGATATGCAGGCGGAAGAAAAAGGGCGTATACGAAGAGTGGAAAAAGACAGAAAAAGGGATTTTTAGATAAATTTGGTGCCGGCGGATCAAAGAAAATACTAAGACTAAGCGGAGATCTAGCTGACAACTGGCATATAAAATCAACTAAAAACAGCGTAACCGTATCAAATAATAGCTCAAACAATGGCTTTGCATACGGACTTACTCATCAATTCGGAAGCTCTAAACTAAATATACCGGCTAGACCGTTTTTGCCAATAGATAGTAACGGGGAGCTAGAGCCCAATCTAAAAGAAAATATACTTAAATTTCTAGACAAGAAGCTAACGAGCGAGTTTAAATAGCATTAGTCAAATTTTGGTGATTTTGGTATAATAACATAAAGGTAAAGCAAGAGATGCCCTCAGATTTGGCAGAGGGAT
>NZ_LIWQ01000039.1:0-843 GCF_012978795.1 Campylobacter sp. RM16188
TCACACCCTCACATCCACTCTCTTATAAAATCTATCCTTTTCTTGTATCTGTTTATAATTGCTATTTAGAGTATGGTTAAGATATGAGATATTGTATAGCTCATTTGAGCTTATTATGTTGTTATCTGCTAGATGTATTAAAAACCTAACTTCATTGTTTTTTATTATCTTACTTATCGCTGTTGCTCCAAGCTCTTTTAAGCTTATAAATTTATCATCTTTTTTAATAGCTATGGTTTCAAAGTCAAGGCTGTTTAGTTCTTCTTTACTCATATTCTTAGCTTCAAGGTTTATGCTTGCTCTTTTATCTCCAGAAGTATTTAATTTATCGGTATCGGTATATAGATCTCTTACGTCTATCTCCCTACCGCTATCAAATTTTAAGGTTATGGTTCCGTTACTATTCATTCTCATAGCTATTACACTATCGCTATCGTTTAATGCCAGTGCGGCTTTATTACTATCTGATTCAAAGGCTCTTTTTACCTTTTCTAAATTTGATATGCTAAATTCTAATCCCGTAGCTTTTTTAAACTCATTTTCCATGGCAAGCATATAAGATGATTTACTATCTTTTAGTTTAGATATTAGCTCATCTGAGTTTTCTACATCGTAATCTTTTAAATTCTTACTTAGCCACTCTATATCTTTAGTATGAGCATCAAGCTCTTTATTGTAATCGTTATAAAACTTCATAAAGCTACTTCTTTGATATCCTGCATATGAGAAGTCTTTATCTTTAGGAGTGTCTGATTCTATTATAGGATTAAACTCGCTAAGCTTTAGCTTTCCGTCAAATCCTACCTTTTCATAAGCAAAGTTATTAAATCCGCTATCTTTGTT
>NZ_LIWQ01000040.1:0-806 GCF_012978795.1 Campylobacter sp. RM16188
CGATATAGATGTCTTAATAGATGCCTTAAAAAGTTTAGGCGCAGGAGCTTTATTAGCACAAGCGGCCAATAATTTAAAAGATGCTGTTTCAGCCGTGCAAAGCACAAATAAAGCAGCAAGCATCAATATAAAGATAAATGTTAAACCTGATCCAAACTCATCAGGCGAAATTATAGTTTTTGGCACAACTAGCGCCAATCTACCAAAAGAACCTATAAAGGCTAGGTTTTATGTTTCTAACGACTTTTTGCCTGTTAGAAATGCACCTAATCAAATGCTTTTAAACATGTAAAAGGATAAAAAATGCAAAAAGAGATTAATGATTTCGTTATTCCAAGCGTATCTATAGACGATGACAAAAGAGCCTTAATAGTGCATAAAGATTATGATGTTATCGAAGCTCTACTAAAAGAGCCTCTTAGAAATCAATACTCAATCCATGCTCTTGATGTAAAAAGCTTCGTGGACTTGGTAAATGAGTATAAAGAGGAGAATTCAAAGTTATTCTTTGATGATAAAAAAATAGAGTGCGTAATTGATTTTAACACCAAAGAAAAAGCGGAATTTAAAGACAAGAGAATAACCCTAGGACTTGGCGTTACTCCTTTTTATTCTGCTTTTAATCAAAATATCGACAAGAATTTAAGTCAGCGCGATTTTGTCTTTTTTCTCAAATCGCTCTTTAGCTTTGTAAAAGAAATTGACGGCAAGCCAAATGACAATATGGATGTAATAGAGATTGCCGAAAGCCTACAAGCCGTTAAGAAGTTTGATAGCGTTCAAAAGAATACAAGCTCAAAAATAAG
>NZ_LIWQ01000042.1:0-704 GCF_012978795.1 Campylobacter sp. RM16188
AAATGAACTCGTATGCGCAGTATTTTAGGTATGTAGCCATACTTGACTCAAGAGTTCGCCCTAACCACAAAAAACTACATGGGCTCATACTTCCAAAAACCGATAAATTTTGGGACAAAAACTATCCGCCTAACGACTGGGGATGTAGGTGCAAGGTTCAAGTACTAACAGAGGATGAGCTTAAAAGCGAAGGCTGGCAAGTGTCTAAAAGCATTCCTTTAAATATAGCCGATAAAGACTGGGCTTATAATGTAGGCAAAGCGGATAACAAGGATAAAATTTTAAAAGAAAAAATTAAAAAAATAGATAAAGACTCCGCTCTTGCAAAAGCTGCACTATCGGAGCTTAAAACCCTAGAGCAAGATCGAAAGCTTTATGTTTGGCAGCAAGGGCTTAATGATATGCTAAAAGTTCTGATTAGCGGCTCAATCATTAAAGATAAAGCTTTTCAAGTAGTTCAAGTGGGAGAGTTGAGACCAAAAATAAAAAAAGCCCTAAATAATCAAGGTATAACACCAAAGGCTAATAGTATAGCCATATATCAAAACACGATTTCGCATATCAATAGAGATAGCAAACCAAAAGCAAAAAAGCCAAATATCGATGAAATAAAGGCTATCGTAAGTGTTTTTGATAGAGCTAAACATGTATATTATGATAGTCAAGAAAACGTGTTGTTGTATTTTTACTCAAGCTTGCAACAT
>NZ_LIWQ01000043.1:0-704 GCF_012978795.1 Campylobacter sp. RM16188
TTGCTGTAGGCTTGAGTAAAAATATAATAACACGTTTTCTTGACTATCATAATATACATGTTTAGCTCTATCAAAGACACTTACGATAGCCTTTATTTCATCGATATTCGGCTTTTTTGCTTTCGGTTTGCTATCTCTGGTAATATGCGAAATCGTGTTTTGATATATGGCTATACTCTTAGCCTTTGGCGCTATACCTTGATTATTTAGGGCTTTTTTTATGTTTGGTTTTAACTCGCCCACTTGAACTACTTGAAAGGCTTTGTTTTTAATGATTGAGCCGCTAATCAGAACTTTTAGCATATCATTAAGCCCTTGCTGCCAAACATAAAGCTTTCGATCTTGCTCCAGGGTTTTAAGCTCCGATAGTGCAGCTTTTGCAAGGGCGGAGTCTTTATCTATTTTTTTGATTTTTTCTTTTAAAATTTTATCCTTGTTATCCGCTTTGCCTACATTATAAGCCCAGTCTTTATCGGCTATATTTAAAGGAGTGCTTTTAGACACTTGCCAGCCTTCGCTTTTAAGCTCATCCTCTGTTAATACTTGAACCTTACATCTGCATCCCCAGTCGTTAGGCGGATAATTTTTGTCCCAAAATTTATCAGTTTTTGGAAGTATGAGCCCATGTAGTTTTTTGTGGTTAGGGCGAACTCTTGAGTCAAGTATGGCTACATATCTAAAATACTGCGCATGCGAGTTCATTT
>NZ_LIWQ01000044.1:0-662 GCF_012978795.1 Campylobacter sp. RM16188
CCTACCCAATCCAACGACAACCTAACCTTTGGAGATGAAGATAATGTAATTAACGCCTTAGATGGAGACGATACGATCTATGCAGGAAAAGGTAACGATACTATAGACGGCGGAAAAGGCAATGACACTCTTTACGGTCAAGAAGGAGACGATACTTATAAATTCGGTAGAGGTGATGGATTTGATTTAATTTATAATTATGAATGGAATAATGTTGGCAACGATACTCTTGAATTTAAAGAGGGAATTGCTCCTAATGATCTAGTGATAATGTATGACAAAAATGATGAAAGTAGTTTGATAGTAGGTATAAAAGAAGACGGCAAAAATATAGATGAGCTATCCGACAGGGTTACTTTAAAATCATGGAGAAATCATGGTGGATATTTATTGGAAAACTTTAAATTCTCGGACGGAACCGTTTGGAATGTAGCAGAAATTCAAAAACATATCCATACCGATGGAGATGATGTTATTAGAGGGTTTGATAGTGTAGGCAGTATCTTAGTTGGCGGTAAAGGCAATGATGTTCTTCACGGATCTTATCATGGAAGAAACGATACATACATCTTTAATAAAGGAGACGGAAAAGATACTGTAATAGACAGCGGAGGAGATAACGACACTATCCAATTCGGAGATGGGATAGGCAGGGAAGATGT
>NZ_LIWQ01000045.1:0-540 GCF_012978795.1 Campylobacter sp. RM16188
CGCTTCGCAGAGCTAACGTCATCAATTAACCTTCGAGCACCGGGCAGGCGTCACACCCTATACATCCTCTTACGAGTTAGCAGAGTGCTGTGTTTTTGGTAAACAGTCGGGAGGGACTCTTTGTTGTAACCTTCCTTGCTTACGGAGTAAATCCTTAACAAAGCTAGGCACACCTTATACCGAAGATACGGTGCTATTTTGCAGAGTTCCTTGAAGAGAGTTCTTCCACGCGCCTTAGAATACTCATCCCACCCACCTGTGTCGGTTTACGGTACGGGCAACTATTACTAAACTTAGAAACTTTTCTTGGCTCGACAGTATCAAGGATTCAAACGCTGTTCCGAAGAACTTTGTCTGCCTGTGGGGTCTCGGATAAAGAGTTACGGATTTGCCTGTAACTCAACCTACACCTTTCGACCAGCACTTCCATCCGCTGGCTCCTTTAACTCTAAGCGTCCTTCCATCGCACATAATAGTTGGCATTGGAATATTAACCAATTTTCCATCGCATACCCCTTTCGGACTTTGCTTAGGACCCGG
>NZ_LIWQ01000046.1:0-530 GCF_012978795.1 Campylobacter sp. RM16188
ATGATTACACACTAGGTATTCGGAGTTTGATAGGGTTTGGTACATTGGTGTATGCCCTAGCCCATTCAGTGCTCTACCCCCCAGTGTTACTACATGACGCTATACCTAAATATATTTCGGAGAGAACCAGCTATCACGATGTTTGATTGGCCTTTCACCCCTATCCACAAGTCATCCCATAGCTTTTCAACGCTAGCGGGTTCGGTCCTCCACCGGCTCTTACACCGGTTTCAACCTGCTCATGGATAGATCACATCGTTTCGGGTCTGCAACATCTGACTAAACGCCCTATTAAGACTCGCTTTCGCTACGGCTCCGGGTTTCCTTAACCTCGCCAGACATCACAACTCGCAGGCTCATTATGCAAAAGGCAGTCCATCACCCTGATAAATCATAGGGCTCTGAATGATTGTAAGCAAATGGTTTCAGGTTCTATTTCACTCTGATCACCTCAGTTCTTTTCACCTTTCCCTCACGGTACTTGTGCGCTATCGGTCTAGTAGTAGTATTTAGGGTTGGATAGTGGTCTA
>NZ_LIWQ01000047.1:0-492 GCF_012978795.1 Campylobacter sp. RM16188
CTCTGCTTGACATGTACGTCTCGCAGTTAAGCTGGCTTATACCTTTATACTCTACGAACGATTTCCAACCGTTCTGAGCCAACCTTTGTAAGCCTCCGTTACATTTTGGGAGGCGACCGCCCCAGTCAAACTACCCACCAGACATTGTCCTGCATGAGGATAACTCATGCCAGTTAGCTATCAGAATAAAAAAGAGTGGTATCTCAACAACGGCTCACTATAAACTGGCGTTTATAGATCAAAGCCTCCCACCTATCCTGCACATCTTTATCCCAATAGCAGTGTCAAGCTGTAGTAAAGGTCCACGGGGTCTTTCCGTCTTGCCGCGGGTAGGAGGAATTTTCACCTCCACTACAATTTCACTGGATCCCTCTTCGAGACAGCTCCCATCTCGTTACGCCATTCATGCAGGTCGGTATTTAACCGACAAGGAATTTCGCTACCTTAGGACCGTTATAGTTACGGCCGCCGTTTACTCGGGCTTCGATCAAA
>NZ_LIWQ01000048.1:0-418 GCF_012978795.1 Campylobacter sp. RM16188
CAGAGTAGTCGATGAAGCAAATATACTAAGTAATTCCGCAAAAGAGAATTTAACTAAAATTCTTGCAAACCATGAAGCAAATACTACAAATCAAGTTGTTGTAGTAACTTTAAATTCTCTTCAAGGAAGAAGTCTGGAAGAGTACTCTCTTGAGCTTGGTAGATACTGGGCTATAGGACAAAAAGATAAAGATAACGGAGTATTGTTAGTAGTAGCTCCAAACGAAAAAGAAATTCGCATAGAAGTAGGATATGGTTTAGAAGGATCATTAACGGATGCTATAAGCCATGAGATAATACAAAGAGTAATAGTTCCTAAATTTAAAGATGGAAATTTCGAACAAGGTATATTAGACGGCGTAGCTAAAATCATAGATTTCACAGACGAAGACAGCGGGAATGATTATGTGGGAGATCCT
>NZ_LIWQ01000049.1:0-402 GCF_012978795.1 Campylobacter sp. RM16188
GGCAGTCAGGCGGCGAGTGATAAAATCCGTCGTCGAGAGGGGAACAACCCAGACTAACAGCTAAGGTCCCTAAATCTCATTTAAGTGGAAAACGATGTGGAGTTACTGAAACAACCAGGAGGTTGGCTTAGAAGCAGCCATCCTTTAAAGAAAGCGTAATAGCTCACTGGTCTAGTGATTCTGCGCGGAAAATATAACGGGGCTAAAATGAGTACCGAAGCTTTAGACTTAGTTTTACTAAGTGGTAGGAGAGCGTTCTATTCAGCGTTGAAGGTGTACCGGTAAGGAGCGCTGGAGTGGATAGAAGTGAGCATGCAGGCATGAGTAGCGATAATTAATGTGAGAATCATTAACGCCGTAAACCCAAGGTTTCCTACGCGATGCTCGTCATCGTAGGGTTAG
>NZ_LIWQ01000050.1:0-401 GCF_012978795.1 Campylobacter sp. RM16188
ACTTCATTGCCTATCTCAAATTTGGTATTATCGATACATTTGTTTTCAAGGTCACGTCTAAATTTATAAAGCCATAAAGACTTAGGACACTGCAGACCTCTTGTGTATTGTGATTTAGATAGCATTTTAGTCCTTTTTGTTTTTTATAATTATAACAGGTTGGATGGACAAGAGAGTGTCTTAAGTTAGCATTGTTTATAGTATAAATTTCAACTTTAATAATTTCATATGTTCTTTGGCATGATATGCAATATTTCTGTTGCGCTACTTATCTGCTTTATATATACTTTCTTTTTAAATTTTAAATTTGCTATCACTTTTATATACTTTTAATGTTATTTTAGACTACTCAAACTTTATGCTTTAGATACTTAAAAGAAGCTAGTCACCTAATGCTTTGC
>NZ_LIWQ01000051.1:0-361 GCF_012978795.1 Campylobacter sp. RM16188
AATTAAACAAGAGATTATACAAGACTTTGAAAGAGCTTTGCTTGGCGATTATATGAAAGATCGCGTTAATATTCTTTGGGTAGAGCATAGTGACAAAAACGGCAGGCTAGAACTAAATTTTTTAATTCCAAAAATAGATCTAATAAGCGGCAAGAGTTTTAATCCATACTATGCAAAGAACGATCAATTCAATATAGACTTATGGAAAAGAACTATTAACGATGAATACGGCTTTACAAGCCCTAATGATCCTAAAAGATTTAACAATATACGCATAGACAAAAAAGATCTTGCACATTACAACACAGTAGCAGAGCTAGATCAAACATTAAAAAATCTAGTAGCTCAAGGAGCAATTAAA
>NZ_LIWQ01000052.1:0-357 GCF_012978795.1 Campylobacter sp. RM16188
AAAAAGCAAATTAGCGGCTTGTCTTTTTGCGCTACACTTCGTTGAATTTTATCTCAGCTTCAGTCATTTATAAAACATAAACTCCTTTGCTTCGTTAAAATTCGCCTCGTCTAGCTAAAAAATACTTCACCTTATCGGTTATAGATAAATTTTAATAATTTACTTTTTTAACACTGTCTTTTATTTGTTAAGAGTTAAAGCGTTTTAAACAACAATCTTTTCTTGCAAGGATCGATTTTGCGAAGTATTTTTGATTTTAGACAAGGCGGATAAGTAAGAACGAGGGAGCATACATATAGTATGTGACCGAAGTTCGTAACGAAATCCAACGAAGTATAAAACAAAAAGACAAAGCAA
>NZ_LIWQ01000053.1:0-356 GCF_012978795.1 Campylobacter sp. RM16188
AAAAGGAGTTTACGCTCCGAAAAGTGTCATCCTCCACGCGGCGTTGCTGCTTCAGGGTTTCCCCCATTGAGCAATATTCCCTACTGCTGCCTCCCGTAGGAGTCTGGACCGTGTCTCAGTTCCAGTGTGACTGATCATCCTCTCAGACCAGTTACGCGTCATAGCCTTGGTGAGCCATTACCTCACCAACTAGCTGATACGATATAGCCTCATCCTACACCGAAAAACTTTCCCGACTTAACTTATGTAAAGAAGGAGTATAGAGTATTAGCAGTCGTTTCCAACTGTTGTCCTCTAGTGTAGGGCAGATTAGCTATACATTACTCACCCGTGCGCCACTAAGATATAAGAGCAAG
>NZ_LIWQ01000055.1:0-311 GCF_012978795.1 Campylobacter sp. RM16188
TAACAGACTTTTTAACGAGAACAAAGAGTGCTTTGAAGTGTTAAATTTACTTATAGCGGTTCATAAAGACGATACCGACATACTTGATAAAAATAACGTTTTAACAAGCGTTAAAGCATATTTTAAAAGTCCTGAAAAAATTTATGAGTTTTTTTGCGAAACTGGACTTGATGAAGTTTTTACGAGCGGAAAAATTAAAAATTTATATGATTATGTATTTGGAGTAGAAGTGGGTCTTGATACTAATGCCCGTAAAAATCGCAGCGGAAAGAATTTCGCTCGGATTATTTCAGAATATTTTAGGAGTGAAA
>NZ_LIWQ01000056.1:0-302 GCF_012978795.1 Campylobacter sp. RM16188
AGATACTAGCAGTTTATTTTAAAAACTACTGGTATGCTATAATTTAAAAAATAGGGAGCTAGATATGATCGGCTTACAGATACAAAGTAATTTAGACTCCAGCATAATAGAAACTTTTAAAGAGCTTTTTCTAAAAATAGATCCAAATGCAATTATCACGTTCAAGGACAGCAAGAGTGTTGATAATATTTTAAAGAGCTACAAAGAAGGTACCGATTACAATAGCATTAAGCTTATTGGTATAAATAAAAATAATCCAATTATTGCTTGCTGTTTTTAGTTATAATCATAAAAAAGAAAGG
>NZ_LIWQ01000057.1:0-292 GCF_012978795.1 Campylobacter sp. RM16188
ATAAGGGTTTAAGGGAACTGCTAGACCCTCTTGCCACCTCATTTGCTACCTAATAAAATTAGGTGAAAGTATGGTAAAAGGAAGTGAAAAGTATGCGAATAAAGGTTATGTGAATTTTTAAAAACAATTTATCTACTTTTCTTATTTTGATTCTATAGTCAATCACAATACAATTATTTCATATTCAAAATATATCTTTTTTGTTTTCAACATATTTTTATACTTTGTTTAATGTTATGAGAATTTTAGACTGTTTTAAAATGAAAGTCTTGAACAGATGCTACATAATATC
>NZ_LIWQ01000058.1:0-267 GCF_012978795.1 Campylobacter sp. RM16188
CTTCGAGTGAAATCAACTCCCATGGTGTGACGGGCGGTGAGTACAAGACCCGGGAACGTATTCACCGTAGCATGGCTGATCTACGATTACTAGCGATTCCGGCTTCATGGAGTCGAGTTGCAGACTCCAATCCGAACTGGGACATATTTTATAGATTTGCTCCATCTCGCGATATTGCGTCTCATTGTATATGCCATTGTAGCACGTGTGTCGCCCCGGACATAAGGGCCATGATGACTTGACGTCGTCCACACCTTCCTCCTCCTT
>NZ_LIWQ01000059.1:0-248 GCF_012978795.1 Campylobacter sp. RM16188
CCCTCATATCTCCGTTCGACTTGCATGTATTAGGCACGCCGCCAGCGTTCACTCTGAGCCAGGATCAAACTCTCCATATAATTTATATGAAGTTTTTAATCAAAAAACTTTTAATTTTTATTTATATTAATTAGTTTTATTTACTAACTACTTTCCAAAGAAAGCCTGAAAGTAAATTGGCTCAATCGATCACTTGTTTAGATTTCAAAGATTGACTAATTAGTTTAACAGTGTTAAGTTAGAGAACA
>NZ_LIWQ01000060.1:0-225 GCF_012978795.1 Campylobacter sp. RM16188
CCTTACAAGAAAAGATTGTTGTTTAAAACGCTTTAACTCTTAACAAATAAAAGACAGTGTTAGTTAAGCAAATTTATCTATGGATATAGAAAAGGTGAAGTATTTTTAGATAGATTTGAATGCTGTGAGGCTGTTTTTAAATGGAGCGGACGTGTTGTCCGTGAGTATTAAAAATAGCAAACTCATTCAAAGATACTAAAAAGACGAACCGTTAATTTACTTAAC
>NZ_LIWQ01000061.1:0-201 GCF_012978795.1 Campylobacter sp. RM16188
CGGTATTGACTTAAAACGATACGGTTCGGCTTCTGGTGAACCCACCATTATATACTTTCAGTGTATTTTTACCTTCTTTTACCATACTTTCACTGTATAAAAAATTACCTAAAATTCGTTTATATTCCACTTTTTAGCTTTTATTTCCATAATTTTGAAATACAATAGTTTTACTTTATTAGGTGACTAATTGGGTGACTA
>NZ_LIWQ01000062.1:0-200 GCF_012978795.1 Campylobacter sp. RM16188
TTATTTACTATTGTCGGTGTCATTTTTTACCTTTTATGTTTTATTCATAGATAGGATTTCTCCACCTTTTTACCTAGTTAAACGAACTTTAAAACTAGGCAACTCTTTCCACGTACTTTTGAGCTCATAAGCACTTAATCAGACCGCCAAACGGCGATCTTGTTAAACGCTTAAATTTTTACCACATCAACCAGCTTATT